>DASSGR010000032.1:0-37893 GCA_035693425.1 Solirubrobacteraceae bacterium | reverse complement strand
GGATCCTGCTCGACATCCAGGCGATCGACCCCGTGGAGGTGGTGTCGGCCGCCGTCGACTCGCTCCGCTCGCTGGCGGCCGAGCGCAACCTTGCCGTGACGATGGAGGCACAGTCGATCGACAACGTTCTGCTCGATCCCGCCAGGCTCCGGCAGGTGGTCCTCAACTACCTCTCGAATGCGATCAAGTTCACGCCCGAGGGCGGCTTGGTGCAGGTTCGGGTGTTGCGCGAGGACGACGAGCTCGTGCTCGAGGTGATCGACACCGGCAGCGGCATCGCGCGCGAGGACCAGGAGCGGGTGTTCGGCGAGTTCGAGCAACTGCACGGCGCCGCGTACGGCGGCACCGGTCTCGGGCTCGCGGTCACCAAGCGCATCATCGAGGCGCAGGGCGGCACGGTCGGAGTTCGCAGCACCCCAGGGCACGGCTCCACGTTCTACGCCCGGATGCCCGTCACGACGGTCCCGGCGCCGGCGCCGGCGCCGGACATGTCGGACACCCGGGAGCTCGCGCTGTCCGGGTTCGCGGCGAGATGACGAGCTCGCTCGCGGGCCGGATCCTCGTAGTCGACGACCACGATCTGAACCTGAAGCTGCTCCAGCGCGTGCTCGAGCTCGACGGGCACCGAGTCACCGCCGTGAGCACGCTGAGCGCGGCCGAGCGCGCGATCGCGTACGAGGTCCCCGAGCTGGTCGTGCTCGACCTCAATCTGCCCGACGGAGACGGGCTCGGGCTCGCACGCAAGATCAAGTCCGATCCGCGCACAGCGCGCTGCGCGATCCTCGCCTGCACCGCCGGCGCCATGAAGGGAGATCGCGACCGGGCGCTCGAGGCGGGATGCGACGCCTACGTGTCAAAGCCGATCGACACGCGCGAGTTCGGCACGCTGGCCGGATCGCTGTTGACCGCGGTCGCCGGCTGACGCTACCGCGTCTCGCGCGCGCCGCGCACGATCCGGCGCATTCCCGTCAGCCACCGCTCGTGGTCTGCGCCCTTCAGCGCGACGTACTTGCCGACGATCTCGTGCGGCAGGATCAAAAAGCGCTCATCGCGGATCCCGGCGACAACCGCCTCGGCCACGTCGGACGGCTCGAGCACCTCATCGGCGAGCAGCGCCGCCGCACCAACCTGGTCGTCCAGGGCCATCTCGAGCATCGGCGTGCGGACACCGAGCGGGCACAGGCAGGAGACCTTGATCCCGGCGTCGCCGTAGGTGATCGCGATCCACTCCGCGGCGGCGACGGCGGCGTGCTTGGTGATCGAATACGCCAGTGCGGACACCTGTGTGAGCAGGCCCGCCGCCGACGCGGTGCTCAGCAGGTACCCTTCGCCGCGCTCCACCATCTCCGGCAGCACCGCGCGAGCCGCCCAGATGTGAGCCATGACGTTGATCTCCCAGGTGCGCTGGAGCTCCTCGTCGGGGGCCTCCGGACCACCGCCCGGACCGCCGATGCCTGCGTTGGAGCAGAACAGGTCGATCGGACCCGCGAACTCGCGCGCGCTGTCGACGAGGTTTCGGATCTCGGACTCGCGGCTGACGTCCGCCTGCACTGCGAGTCCCCCGACCTCCTCGGCAACTGCCTCGACGGCGGGCAGGTTGACGTCGGCCACGACCAGTCCGCGCGGCTGCTCTGCGGCGAAACGCTGCGCCAGCGCACGGCCGATGCCGCTGCCGGCTCCGGTGATGACGATATTGCGGTCTGTGAGCTCCATGGTCGGCGACTCTATTTGAAGTTGAAGCCGGTTTCAACTAACGTAGGACCATGGCGAGTGAGCTTCCGGCACGCAGCGGCCGGCCCCCGGTCAGCGCGCGCGGGGCGCGCACTCGCGACGCCCTGATCAAAGCAGCGCGCGAGGTGTTCGAGCGAGACGGCTTCCTCGACGCCCGGATCACCGACATCACAGCGACCGCCGGTGTCGCGGCCGGCTCCTTCTACACGTACTTCAAGCGCAAGGAAGACGTGTTCGCCGCGGTCATGGACGAGGTCAACGAGGAGATGCTCCACCCCCGGCTGCGCACGTTCGCCGACCGCGACGACCCTGTCGGCGTGATCGAGGCGACCAACCGCTCCTACCTTGTTGCGTACCGGCGCAACGCCAAGCTGATGGCGCTGATGGAACAGGTCGCTCAGATCGACGACGACTTTCGCCGCATGCGCCTGCGCCGAGTCCGCGCGTTCACCGAGCGAAATGCACAGGCAATCGAGCAGCTGCAACAGCGGGGGCTGGCCGACCCCGGTCTCGATCCGCAGCTCGCCGCACAGGCGCTCAGCGCGATGGTCGGACGCATGGCGTACTTCAGATATGTCCAGGGGTTCGGCAACGCATCGGTCGACACGCTTGCAACGACCCTGACCCGATTGTGGGCGGGCGCTCTCGGGATCCCGCCCTCCAAGCCAAGGAGATGACCACATGGAATTCGAGCTCTCAGATCGCTGCCAGGAACTTCGCGAGCGGCTGCTGGCGTTCATGGACGAGCATGTGTACCCCGCCGAGCCGGTGTACCACGAGCAGCTCGCCGAGTCCGGTCAGCCGCACTTTCACCCGCCGGTCATGGAGGAGCTCAAGGGCCGGGCGCGCGACCTCGGGCTCTGGAACCTGTGGCTCCCCCACGACACCGAGGGTCACTCCTCGCCCGGCCTGAGCAACGTCGAGTACGCGCCGCTGGCCGAGATCATGGGCCGCAGCCACATCGCGCCCGAGGCGTGCAACTGCGCGGCGCCGGACACGGGCAACATGGAGGTCCTGACGCTGTTCGGCACGCCCGAGCAGAAGGACCGGTGGCTGGCGCCGCTGCTCGAGGGGGAGATCCGTTCGGCCTTTGCGATGACCGAGCCGGCGGTGGCGAGCTCGGACGCGACCAACATCGAGCTGCGGATCGAACGAGACGGCGACGACTACGTGCTCAACGGCCGCAAGTGGTGGACCTCCGGGGTGCTGCGCGAGCGCTGCAAGGTGATGATCGTGATGGGCAAGACCGACCCCGGCGGTCCTACCTACCGACAGCAGTCGATGATCCTCGTTCCGCGCGATACCCCTGGCGTCAACATCCTCCGCAACCTCCCCGTGTTCGGCTTCGTCGACCAGGAGGGCCACGGCGAGGTCGCGTTCGACGACGTCCGCGTGCCCGCCTCGAACCTGATCGCCAACGAGGGCGACGGGTTCTTGATCTCGCAGGCGCGACTGGGCCCTGGACGCATCCACCACTGCATGCGCTCGATCGGGGCGGCCGAGCGCGCGCTCGATCTGATGTGCAAGCGCGCCGCCTCGCGCGTCACGTTCGGGAGTCCGGTGGCCGAGCGCGCCAACGTCCAGGATTGGATCGCCGAGTCGCGGATCGACATCGAGATGGTCAGGCTGCTGACGCTGAAGGCGGCGTGGCTGATGGACACCGTCGGCAACAAGCTCGCCCGCACCGAGATCTCCGCGATCAAGGTCGCCGCGCCGAACGTGGCGCTGCGGGTGATCGACCGCGCCATCCAGGTCCACGGCGGCGGCGGCGTCACCGAGGACTTCCCGCTGGCGATGATGTATGCCCACCAGCGGGCGTTGCGGCTCGCCGACGGGCCCGACGAGATCCACAAGCGCACGATCGCTCGCCACGAGCTGCGGCGGGCGCTGGACGGCGCCGCGCAATCCGCCGCGGAGCCGGCTGCTGCGCGCGCTTAAATCACTGCGGTCACCCAGCTGACAAAAGGCTCCTAAAGCTGGAGCATCGGCGGTCGATTGCACGGGCAGATGCCCTCGATGCAGACGGTGGAGACTGCCGGGCCCCAGAAGCTGACCGCGGACCGCCGCCGGCGGTGGTGGATCGCGCTCGCGACGACAGTGCTCGTCGTCGGTATCGGCCTGTCCGCGGTGGGAGCGCTGATGTGGCACTCCGACGCGAAACGGCGCGACCGTCAGTCGTTCCAGCTGACGGCGTCCAGCGCGACCGACACGCTCGCGACCCGCCTGCGCCAAGACATGAACTTCGCGCTCACCGTGCGCGGTCTGCTGACGATGATGCCGCGCCTGGATCCCACCGGTTTTGACACCTGGTACAACGCGCTCGAGGAGCAGCACCAGGTGGGCACCGTCGGCGAGTTCCTGCCGCTCGTGACCGGGCCGATCTCTGACGTTCCCACCGTCTGGCAGCGAACGCTGCTGGCGGCCGCTAGGGACACGGGCCAGGTCGTGACCAATCCCCCGCCCGTGGGCGGCATTCCGACCCTGGTGCTCGACGCCGCCGTCTACCGCCGCGGCGCCACGCCGACCACCGTAAGCGAGCGCCGCAGCGCCCTCGTCGGCTGGGCTGTCGCGACCTTCGATCTTCCACGGCTGCTCGACCTCGAGCAGACCGACCGCGTGTCGGTGGCGCTGTATCACCGCAATCCCGGGCAGGTCGACGTGCTGCTCGACCGCGTCGGCCCCTCGATCGGCGGCGACGCGATGGTCAGCACGCGGACACTCTGGATCGACGGGCCGTGGACCGTCGAGATCCGCGGGCAGGCGCTGACGTCGCACCTGTCATCGGCGCAGCAGAGCGCGCTGGTGTTCTCGATCGGCTCGCTGGTCTCGCTCATCCTGTTCCTGCTGATCTCGGTCCTGGGGCGTTCACGCGCCCGGGCGCTGTCGCTGCTCGAGGAGAAGACGCTTGCGCTCCGCCATCAGGCAATGCACGACTCGCTGACCGGCCTGCCCAACCGCACGCTCGCGCTCGATCGAGCCGAGCAGATGCTGGCGCGGGCACGACGGGCGGAGATGCCGATAGCGGCCTTGTACATCGACGTCGACGGCTTCAAGCACATCAACGACCGGTTCGGCCACGCGGCGGGAGACGAGTTCCTGAGGATCGTCGCCGGGCGACTGGAGCGGGTGATCCGCGAGAGCGACACCGCCGCGCGGCTCGCCGGCGACGAGTTCGTGGTCCTGCTGGATAGCTCGTCGCTCGACGTCGGACCGCAGTTGGTCGCAGAGCGGGTGCTCGAGGTGCTGCGCGACCCCTACGACATGGGCGACGAGATCGGGCGCCAGCTGTCGGTGACCGCCAGCATCGGCGTGGCCCACGGCCTGCACGGCTCGGCCCAAGAGCTGCTCAGCGATGCGGATGTGGCCCTGTACGTCGCCAAGTCCGAGGGCCGCAACCGCTACGTCGTGTTCGAGTCGGGCATGGATACGGTGGCCCAGGATCGCCTGATGCTCAAGATGGACCTCGCCGACGCGCTGGAGTCCGACGAGCTCTACCTCGTCTACCAGCCGACGTTCGACCTGCGCTCGGAGCGAGCCACCGGCTTCGAGGCCTTGCTTCGCTGGCGCCACCCCAAGCGCGGCGTGATCGGACCCGACGTGTTCATCCCGATCGCTGAGGAGACTGGGCTGATCGTGCCGATCGGGCGGTGGGTGCTGCAAGAAGCCTGCCGCCAGGCCGCGAGATGGCGTGGCGACGGCCACCAGCTGGGCATCTCGGTCAACGTCTCAGCGCGCCAGCTCGACAACGACGGCCTGATCAACGACGTTCGCGACGCCCTCCAGGACAACGTCCTAGATGCGGCCGCCCTGACGCTCGAGATCACCGAGACCGCGTTGATGCGCGACGCCGACGCCAGCGCCGGCCGACTCCGAGCGCTGAAGGCGCTCGGCGTGCGTCTGGCGATCGACGACTTCGGAACCGGGTACAGCTCGCTGGCCTACCTGCGGCAATTCTCCGTCGACTCGCTGAAGATCGACCGTTCGTTCATCAGGGGCGTGGCTGCCTCCAGCGAGTCCGCCGCGCTGATCCACACCCTCGTGCGGCTGGGCAAGACGCTCAACCTCGAGACCCTGGCTGAGGGAATCGAGGATCACGAGCAGCTCCGCGCGCTGCAACGCCAGGACTGCGACATGGGCCAGGGCTTCCTGCTCGCCCGACCGCTCGAGGTCGAGGCGGCCGACGCATTCCTGGACGCGCACGGCAGCGGCGCGCTCGCGTCCGGCTGACAGCCCTACTGAGAACCTGACAGCGACGCCTCGGGAAGCGTGGGCTCAAACAGCTCCACCGGGTTGCCCGAAGGGTCCTCCACGAGGATCTGCTTGCCGCCGACGCCGGTCACGATCTCGTTGCGAAACCGCGCCCCCGCAGCGCGCAGCTGCCCGACCAGTGACTCGAGATCGCCGACCTCGAGCTGGAATCTGTTCCAGCCGCCGGGCGCGGGCAAGGCGCCGTCGGGCATCGCTTGCCCCCCGCCCGGTCCGCCGCCGGGCGCGCTCAGCACGAGCCGCAAATCCCCGCGGGAGAGCATCGCGAGCGGACGCTGACAGTGGCCACGGCGCTCACGCCTCCGCGTGCTTCTTGAGCTCGCCGGCGCGTGCCCCCACCAGCTGTGCGCGTAGCAGATCAACTATCGGACCGCGGACCACCATCCCCAGCATTCGACCGAGGTCCACGTCGAGCGCGTACGTCGCCCGCGTGCGCTCGCTGCCTAGGTCCTCGAGTGTCCAGCTTCCGTCGACCGATTTCATCTCCCCCTTCTCCTGGGTCCAGCGCAGCTCGGTGGGGCCGTTGTAGGAGAAGCGGACGACCGACTTGATCGTGCGCACCTTCGCGTCAGACTCCGACTCGCACAGGACCGCCCGGCCGTCGCCGTCGCGCTCGACCGCCCGCAGGGACTTCAGGCCCCCCTGCCAGCTCGGCGCCGTCTCAACATCCTCGACCAACTCCCACACCCGCCCGATCGGCGCATCGATTTCCGCCGTCGAGCTTCCGGTCAGGTTGCCCATCTCCGTCGCCTCCTGGTCGTCGAGTACGCAGTACGTACCCGACCGTACATCAGAAGTGCCCGTTGACGCTGGCGGCCGCGGAGATCTCGCGCTTGTCGTCCGGCGCGGGGCGCAGGATCAGGACCTCGGCGGGCACGCGCTCGAGCAACCACTCGAGATCCTCGCCGCTCAGCCCGATCCGCGGGCTATCGGTGGCCGACACGATCACCCGGTCGAAGTGCTCCTCGGCGAGCAACCGGCGCAACGCGTCCCGGTAGGAGCGGCCACGCCCCACTCGCGCGTCGACGGTCAGGCCCTGGGCCTCTGCCTTCTGCTCGATCGCCTCCAGCAGGGTCATGCCGTCCGAGCACTGCGCGGGGACCGCCGATTCGATCGGCAGATACCGCGGCACGCGAGCCAGGAACGCAGGGACGATCGTCGCGTTCTCGGCGGTGGCCAAGCGGACCGCAGCGTCGAACGCGCGCCGCGAGATCGACGAGCCCGTGAACGGCAGCAGGATCCGCTTGACGGGCTTGGGGCGGTCTTTCCCGGGGCGCCGGCCATGGGGCGGAAGCCAGTAGCCGCCAACCAGTCCCACCGCCAGGCAGGCCACTCCGACCACGATCAGGACCAGGGTGCTCACGGCTCGTCCTTCTTCGCGCGTGCGGAGCGATCGGCGACGATCCGGACGTCGACGCCGGGAAGCAGCTCCATCAGCCGCTGGGGCAGCGGGACGCGCAGTCGCGCGAGGCCCCGCGCCGGTCGGCTGCGCCCCATCAGGATGTACGTGGTCCCGTGGCGCCGGGCGACCTCGGCAACCGCCGCCGCAACGTCGTCTGACTCCTCGACCAGCAGCCGGGTTCCGAGCACCGAGGCGAGTTGGTGGAGACTTTTGAGCGACCGCTCCTGATCGTCGTCGAGGCCGCTCGGGGGCTTGATCCAGAGCAGATCGAGGTCGGCGCCGAGCCGCTGCGCCGAGCGCCACGCTCGCCGCACGAGGCGTTGGGAACCCGGATACGGCTCGACCAGCGCGAGCAGCCGCTCGCCGACTGCCTGGGGCGCGTCGGCTGAGATCGTCTCGTCGCGTGAGCGTACCGGCTCGCTCGTGACCAGGCGCTTGTGCCCGACCTCCTCTGCTACCTGGCGCAGCGCGACCTCGCGCAGCGCGTTCAGATTCTCGATCCGGAAGAAGTTGTTAAGCGCGGCGTCGATGCGCTCGGCCGGATAGACCTTCCCGGCGCGCAGGCGATCAAGCAGCTCCTCCGGCGTGAGGTCGACGAGCACGATCTCGTCGGCGCGGCCAAGGACCTCGTCGGGGATCGTCTCGCGTACGCGGATCCCGCTCAGCTCCGACACCTGATCGTTCAGCGACTCGAGGTGCTGCACGTTGACGGTCGAGAGCACGTCGATTCCCGACGCCAGCACATCCTCGACGTCCTCATAGCGCTTGTGGTGCTCGACGCCGGGCACGTTGGTGTGGGCGAGCTCGTCGATCAGGCAAAGCTCCGGAGCACGCAGCAGGATCCCGGGCAGGTCCATCTCTTCCAGTGCGGTCCCGCGGTATTCGACGCGGCGCCGCGGGAGGATCGGCAGGCCCGCGGCGAGCTTGGCGGTGTCCACGCGGCGGTGGGTCTCGAGCAGCCCGATCACGACGTCGCGGCCCGCTTCCTGCTCGCCGTGGCCGTCAAGCAGCATTCGGAACGTCTTGCCGACGCCCGCGGCCATACCGAGAAACACGCGCAGGTGGCCACGACGCGCGCTCATTGAGGCACGGCCAGCCACTGCGAGATCTCCTGGAGCGCGTCGGTCAAGGCGTTCCTTCGGATCTTTACGTAGCACGGACCGCTGCCGTCGGAAAGCAAAATCTTCAGACGAGCCATACCGCGCGGGTCGATCGGATCTGCGGAGCGCAGCCGCCCGGCGATCGTCAGCAGCGCCGGCAGCGCCTCGATGACCTGCTCGCGACACGGGTAGATCACGGCACCGCGGTACTGGCTGCGCGGGTGTTGCGCTTGCTCGACCAGCCGCTCCAGGGACCGCGCCAGGCCGCGTCGGTTGCGGTCGTCCGTGAGCCGGAGCGCACGAGCGGCATGCAGCGGCGAGCGCCGCGGCGCGATCCCCGAAGCGAGCTCCCGGTCCAGAGAGGGGGCATGCAGCCGCGCGCGAAGGCGCACTGCCAACTGTGACCGGAAGTTTCTTGGCGCCTCCGCAGCGGACGGCCAGGCAATCGCGTGTGCCGTCTTCATGCGCCAAACACCCCATGGATGACGAGGTCGATCAGCTTGATGCCGATGAACGGAGCGATGATCCCGCCGAGCCCGTAGATCCAGAGGTTGCGGCGCAGCAGCGCGCTGGCGCCGATCGGCCGGTAGCTGACTCCCTTCAGCGCGACCGGGATCAGCAGCGGGATCACGATCGCGTTGAAGATGATCGCCGAGATCACCGCCGATCGCGGGGAGCCGAGGTTCATGATGTTCAGCACGTGCAGCGGACCCTCGCCGCCCGGCTTGGTCGGGTAGGTGAACAGGAAGATCGCGGGCAGGATCGCGAAGTATTTGGCGACGTCGTTGGCGATCGAGAACGTGGTCAGAGCGCCGCGCGTGATCAGGAGTTGCTTGCCGACCTCGACGATCTCGATGAGCTTCGTCGGGTTGGAGTCGAGGTCGACCATGTTTCCGGCCTCGCGCGCCGCCTGGGTCCCGGTGTTCATCGCCACGCCGACGTCGGCCTGGGCCAATGCGGGAGCGTCGTTCGTGCCGTCGCCGGTCATCGCGACCATGCGACCTTCGGCCTGCTGCTCCTTGATCAGCTCGAGCTTGGCCTCCGGCGTGGCTTCTGCCAGGAAGTCGTCGACGCCCGATTCTTCGGCGATCTTGGCGGCGGTCAGGCGGTTGTCGCCGGTGATCATGATCGTGCGGATGCCCATCGCACGCAGATGGTCAAAGCGCTGGCGCATGCCCTCCTTGATCGTGTCCTTGAGGTAGATCACGCCGAGCACCTGGGAGTCGCGCGCGACGGCCAGCGGCGTTCCGCCCTCGCGCCCGATGCGGTCGAGGACCGGCTGCAGCTCGGCTGGCGGGCGGCCGCCCTCGGCGCTGACGAACGCGATGACCGCGTCGCCGGCGCCCTTGCGCAGCCGGTTGCCGTTCAGGTCGACGCCGCTCATCCGCGTCTGCGCGGTGAACGGGACGAAGTCCGCGTGCAGCTTCGCCATATCGTGCTCGCGGATCCCGTACTGCTTGGCGAGCACCACGATCGAGCGACCCTCCGGTGTCTCGTCCGCAAGCGATGCGAGCTGCCCGACCTCGGCGAGCTCGGCC
The DNA here is from genome assembly GCA_035693425.1 of Solirubrobacteraceae bacterium. GTDB lineage: Bacteria > Actinomycetota > Thermoleophilia > Solirubrobacterales > Solirubrobacteraceae > Palsa-465. Next base: position 27,856 of record DASSGR010000032.1, on the reverse strand, counting down.
TCCGACACGCCGGGCATCGGGATGAACTCGCTCGCCAAGCGGTTGCCGATCGTGATCGTGCCGGTCTTGTCGAGCAACAGCACGTCCACGTCGCCCGAGGCCTCGACCGCTCGCCCGGACAGGGCGAGCACGTTGCGCCGCACGAGCCGGTCCATGCCGGCGATCCCGATCGCCGACAGCAGCGCCCCGATCGTCGTGGGGATCAGCGCGACCAGCAGCGAGATCAGCGTCGTCTCGGAGATCGACGTGTCCGCGAAGAGGCCGAACGGACGCAGCGTTGCGACCACGACCATGAACACGAGCGTCAGTCCCGCGAGCAGGATTCCGAGAGCGATCTCGTTCGGCGTCTTGCGCCGCGACGCGCCCTCCACCAGCGCGATCATCCGGTCCAGGAACGACTGTCCCGGCTCCTGCGTGATCTCGACGACGATCCGGTCAGACAGCACGCGAGTCCCGCCCGTGACCGCACTGCGGTCGCCGCCCGACTCGCGGATGACAGGGGCGGACTCGCCGGTAATCGCCGACTCGTCGACCGAGGCGATGCCCTCGATCACGGTCCCGTCACCGGGGATCAGCTCGCCCGCTTCGACGACGACGACATCGCCCTTGGACAGCTCGGACGCCTTCATCTCGGTCCCGTCCTGCAGCCGCGCGACCGTCTCCTGGCGCATCGTGCGCAGCGTGTCGGCCTGCGCCCGCCCGCGGCCCTCGGCGAACGCCTCGGCCATGTTGGCGAACACGACCGTCAGCCACAGCCAGATCGAGATCGTGAACGTGTACCAGCCAGGCTCGTTGCCGCCGCCGAGCGAACTGCCGCCGAACACCTGGATGAACCACGTGACCGTCGTGATCACGGCGCCGATCTCGACGACGAACATCACCGGGTTGCGGATCTGCACGCGCGGGTCGAGCTTGATGAAGCTGTCGATGATCGCCCGCTTGACGATGTCGCCGCGGAACAGCGAGATCGCGCGGCGCTCACTGCTTTCCGGGACGGGAGTCCTCTCCGGGGCGGTGGCCGTCATCGATTCGCTCCTGTCAGCTTGTCGAGGGCGAGGTTGAGATCCAGCACGTCGACTCCGGGCTCGCCCGAGAAGCCGAGCCCTCGGCCCAGCGTGTTGGCGGAGATCAGCTTCATGACCTGCGGCATCGGTAGATGCCTGACGGCCGCGATCCGGTGCGCCTGGATGTCGGCGTTGGCGACCGAGATGTCGGGGTCGACCCCGGAGCCGGTGGTGTTGACGGCGTCGACCGGAACCTTTGAGACCGTGAGGCTGGGGTCATACGGCTTCTCGAGCGCCAGGTAGGCCTTCAAGTAGCCCGCGATCGACTGCTCGGTGGCGACGTCGTTGGGGCCGAGGTTGGAGAAGGTGGACGCGCCGGCGTTGTAGGGAGGCACGGTCGGCGACGGCCGGCTCTGGAAGTAGCGAGGGTCAGCGACCGTGACCGGGTTCCCGTCCTTGTCGACGACGGGCTTTCCGTTCTTGACGACCTGGGTGGCGAACTGCTGGCCGATGATCTTCGAGCCCACCAGCCGGCCGTTTTCGTCTACGCGCTGGCCGTTTGCGTTGCCGGGAAAGGCGACCTGGCTGATGCCGGTGACGAGCAGCGGGAACAGGATCCCGAGCAGCAGCGTCAGCACCACGATTCCGATCGCCGAGGTGACGATGTCTCTTTTCATGTTGCTCATCTGTAGAGGTGTCCAGTGAGGCCCTGCACGAGCGGTCCGAGCAGCAGGGCGGGGAAGAAGGTCAGTGCGCCGACCAGCACAATCACGCCGATCAGCAGCACCACGAAGGTGGGGTTGTCGGTGCGCATCGTCCCGAGGCCCGCCGGGCTGATCCGCTTGCCGGCGAGCGCGCCGGCGACGGCCAGGGCGAACAGGATCGGCGCAAACCGGGCGAACAACATCGTGAAGCCGCCGAGCATGTCCGCGAACGTGACCCCGTGCGAACCCAGATTGCCGGCGTTGGGCTGGATGAAGCCGGTGTAGCCGGCGAACGCCGAGCCGTTGTTGTTGGCCTGGCTGAGGTACGCGTAGAAGGTCTCGGAGAAGCCTTGGGGGCCGACGCCGAGGCTTGATATCGAGGCGCGGCCAGCCGCGCTGGCGGTGGCGAGCGCCGTCGAGAACAGCGCCGCGAGCGGGGTGATCAGCAAGCCGATCGCGACGAGCTTGATTTCCCTCGCCTCGATCTTCTTGCCGAGGTACTCGGGCGTTCGGCCGACCATCAGGCCACCGATGAAGACCGCCAGCAGGACGTACAGGAGGATCGAGTACAGCCCGGTGCCGACGCCGCCGAAGATCACCTCGCTGGCTGACAGGTTTGCCATCGGCACAGCGCCGCCGATCCCCGTGAACGACTCGATCGCGCTGTTGACCGCGCCGGACGACGTGACAGTGGTGACGACGTCGAACAGCGCGGAGCCGGCGATCCCGAACCGCTGCTCCTTGCCTTCCATATTGCCCCCCGCGGAACCGGCGATCGCGTGGGTATGCAGACCGGCGGCGTGCTGTGCCGGCGAGCCGTGTGCCTCGGCGATGTAGGCGACCACGACGGCGCCGAGGAACATCACGGCCATCGTCGCGTAGATCGCGTAACCCTGCCGGCGGTTGCCGGACATGCGGCCGTACGCGAACACCAGCGCGGCCGGGATGATCAGCACCACCAGCATCTCGACGAGGTTCGTGAACGCGGTCGGGTTCTCGAACGGGTGCGCGGAGTTGGTGTTGAAGAAGCCGCCCCCGTTGGTGCCGAGCAGCTTGATCGCCTCCTGCGAGGCCACCGGTCCCATCGCGATCGTCTGGGGCAGGTGCGTGAGCGTCGAGAGCGTCGCGTAGTGCGAGAAGTTCTGGATCGAGCCCTGGAAAACGAGCACCAGCGCGATCACGAACGAGATCGGGGTGAGCACCCACAGCACGGTGCGCACGAGGTCCTGCCAGAAGTTGCCCAGGCTCTTTCCCGAGCGCGAGACGATCCCGCGGATCAGCGCGACTGCGACTGCGATGCCGACGCCCGCCGACAGGAAGTTCTGCACCGTGAGCCCCGCCATCTGGCTGAAGTAGCTCATCGTGGTCTCGCCGGCGTAGTACTGCCAGTTCGTGTTGGTCACGAACGACGACGTCGTGTTGAACGTCACGTCCCATGGCGCCGAGTGAAACTTCTGCGGGTTGAGCCCTGTGAAGTTCCACAGCGTCTGCGTGCGCAGGATCAGGTACAGCAGCAGCCAGCCCGCGAGCGAGAAGATGATCACGCTCTTGGCATAGGCCTTCCAGTCCTGACCCCTGTCGGGATCGACCCGCATCACGCGGTAGAGCAGCCGCTCCGGTGTCAGGAACAGCGAGTCCAGGATCGTGCGCTCGCCGGTGTAGACGGCGGCCATGTAGCGGCCAAGCGGCAGCGCCAGCGCCGTCAGGATCACGATGAACAGCACGATCGTCAGCCAGCCGAGGAAAGTCACTAGAACTTCTCCCCTCGCAGCAGCGCGTACACGAGGTAGGCGCAGACGAGCACCGAGGCGATCAGACCGAACAGGTCAGCGCCGCTGATCGAAGCGACGACGAGCGTCATATCCGGTCGATCGCGAAGATCAGTCCGAAGAGAATGGCGAACGATGCGAGCGCCAGTACCAAAGCCAAAATGTCCATGAGGACGATGATGGGCGCGCCCACGTGAAGGCGGTGTCGAGAATCAGTCGTCCGCCATAAAGATGTCGTGAAGATCGCGCCGCGCAGCCGATAACGCCGGCGCTAGTCCGCGAAGCGGTAGCCGACGCCGGGATCGGTGCGGATGAACCGCGGGCCGTCCGGCGGCTCGATCTTGCGCCGCAGGTTTGCGATGTGCGCACGCAGCACCTGCGTGTCCTCGGCGTAGCCTTGGCCCCACACCGACTCGAGCAGGTCGCGATGCGTCAGCAGCCGGCCGCGATTGGTGGCCAGCCGGCGCAGCAGGTCGAACTCGGTGGGCGTGAGGTGCACCTCGTTGCCGTTGAGCTTGACGATACGTCGCGCGAGGTCGAGCTCGAGGCCGTCGGAGGAGATCACCGTCGCCTCGGGCTCGTGACGCACACGGCGCAAGTTGGCGTTCAGCCTCGCCACGAGCTCGCGCGGGCCGAACGGCTTCGTGATGTAGTCATCGGCGCCGGCGGCCAGGGCTCTCACCTTCGCGTCCTCGTCGCCGACGGCCGACAGCACGATCAGCGGCATGTCGCTCCACTCGCGCAGCCGCCGGCACACCTCGACGCCGTCGCCGTCGGGCAGCACGAGATCGATGATCCCCGCGTCGGGATGCTGCACCGCGGCGACGTCCAGCGCCTCCTCGGCGGTCGACGCCGGCAGCGACTCAAACCCCGCGTCGCGCAGGATCACCCGCAGTGCGCGGAGGATCTGAACCTCGTCGTCGCACACCAGCACCTTCGGCCTGGCCGTCGTGTTCATACGCCCGCCTGCACCGGCGCCGTCTCGTGCACGGGCAGCGACACGACGAAGCTCGTGCCCTGGCCCGGCAGCGACTCGACCGAGATCGTCCCGCCGTTTGCCTCGATGAATCCCTTGGCGATCGCCAGGCCCAGCCCCGAACCCGTCCACGGCTCGCCGGCGGCCTCGTGCCCGCGATAGAACGGCTCGAAGATCCGCTCGCGCTCGGACGGGTCGATGCCGGGGCCGCGATCGACGACCCGCACCAGCACCCTGGCGTCGCTGCGGCGGATCTGCACCGCCACCTGCTGCCCGGCCGAATAGCGGCGCGCGTTCTCGAGCAGGTTCGCGAACGCGCGCTCGAGCTGCGCGGCGTCCGCCCGCACGTCCGGTATTCCGGGGTCCACGGTCAGCTTGACGTCCGAGGCGCCCGCGCCGAGGCTCTCGCGCGCGACAAGCAAAACCTCTTCGAGCGACACCCAGTCCGGGCGCGGAACGGCACTCCCGGCCTGCAGCTTGGACAGGTCGAGCAGCTTGTCGACAAGCGTCGCCAGCCGCCCTGCGGCATCGACGACCCCGGAGCTCAGCTCGGTGCGCTCGTCGGCGGAGAGCGAGTCCGTGCCGAGCGCGTGACCGGCCGCGAGGATCGCGGTCAGCGGCGTACGCAGATCGTGCGACACGGCTCGCAGCAGCGCCGTCTTGACGTCGTCTGAGCGGCGCAGCGCGGCCGTCTCCACGGCCTCCGCCTGCACGGCGTCGCGATGAAGCGCGATCGCTACGAGCGCGCCGAGCGGCCCGACGACATGGTCCTGCAGCCGCTCAATCGTCTCCGCTGGAAGGTGGCTCGGAACCAGCAGCGTGGCGACCTGCGCACCGTCGGGGCCTCGCAACCCCATCGCCAGCCGCCGGGGCTCCGGCGGGACGGCCCCGAGCTCGATTGCGGCCGACGGCAGCGTCATCGCCTCCGCCAGGCGCCGCGCCGTCGACCCGAGCACCTCTCCCGTCTGCGCTCCGGCCAGCAGCTCGCGCGCCAATCCGGCCGCCAGGTCCGCCTCCTCACGTCGACGCTCCGCTTCGGCGGTGCGGCTACGAGCGAGGTCGGCGACCGTGCTCACGACGACGGCGACCGCGACGAACGCGGCCAGCGCGACCCAGTTGCGTGCGTCGGAGATCGTGAACCGGCCAACCGGCGGGATGTGGAAGAAGTTGAACGCGGCAGCGCTCGCAAGAGATGTCGCCAACCCCAGGCCGAGCCCCCAGTAGGCGGACACAAGCAGCACCGCCGGCAGGTAGACCACGCTCAGTGAGACGGCCGGCGCCACCGACTTCAGCGGGTAGATCACGGCCGTGGCGACGGCCACCGCCAGTGCCGCGAGCGCGATGCCCAGCCACATCGGCGGACGTTCGCCGCCGAACGCACGGAGCTTCGAGCCGTTGGACACGATGATCAGCCTAGAGCGGCGATCGCCACAAAACCGGCGTACATGATCACCAGCGCGACGGCCTCGGGGCGGCGAATGCCGCGCCGGCGCCAGAGGAGGGCGATTGTGATGAGCGTCATCGCCACCACCCACGCCACCTCGAGCTTCGCGGCGCCCGACGGATGGGTCACCGAGACGAACAGCGCGGGGATGACTGCGCCGACACCGAGGTTGATCGCGTTGGAGTTGAAGGCCTCGCCGACCAGCGCAGTGGAGCGGCCGGCGAGCCCGAGCCGGATGGCCGTGGCGGCGTTGGGGATGCTGGTCAGCGGGCCGAGGATTAGCACCCCGAGCAGCGCCTCGGAGACGCCCCACCGGTGGCCCAGCGTGAGCGCCGACTCAACCATCCCGAAGCTGCCGCCGATGATCAGCGCGACGTCCACGACGATCAGCCCCAGCAGATGGTGCGTGGCCTTCGGCGACGTCGCCGGCGCGCTCGCGTGGTCGGCGAGTGCGTGGCGCTCTGCCTCACGCAGCCACAGCGCGTAGGGGACGACTGCGGCCACCGCCAGCACGACGCCGACCACCGACGGCAGCCAGCGCAGCAGCACCGCCGCGGCGATCACCGTGATCGCGGCACACAGCGCCCCCTCCGGCACGAGATCCCGTCGTGCCAGCGCCACGCAGCCCGTCAGCAGGCCACTCACGCCGATCATCGCCGCGAGGTTGAACGCGTTGGAACCGACCAGCACCCCGACGCTCGTGGTGTGGGCGCCTTTGATCAGTGCGACCATCGCCGAGGAGATCTCTGGCCCGTCGGCGGCGACGGCGGTCAGCAGCCCGATCATCGCCTCCGGCAGCCCGAAGCGTGTGCCGATCGTGTCCAGCCGCTGGGCGAAGAAGCGCGCCGCCAGCAGCGTCACGGCCAGCGACGCGAGGAACAGCGGGACCGCCAGGACCGGGGCCATACCGGGCGGTCACGGTATCTATCCGGCGCCGGTCAGGCCGCGTAGCGCTGCGCCGACCTGGCGCGGGCCTTGGCGGCCTCGACCTCCCGGTCCTTGGGAGGCGCGGCGGTGCGCAGCTCGGACAGCAGCTGCGCCGACGCTGCGGCGACGGCGTCGAGCGCGCGCTCGAACGCCTCCTCATTGGCGTGCGAGGGCTTGTTGAACCCGCTGATCTTGCGCACGTACTGGAGCGCCGCGGCGCGGATCTCCTCGTCGGTGGCGGGCGGATCGAAGTTGTAGAGCGTTCGGATGTTTCGGCACATGGTCCTAAGCGTAGTGGTGGGCGTTGGCGTGTGGCCGCGCGGACCCACAACGCGTACGTCGACCGGATCGAGGTGGCCGATCCCCGCGCGGGAGTTGTGCCTGGCACACAAATCGTCGGGGTTGGGCGTCCGGCCCGGTCGAGCGTGCAACGTTGTTTCCACTCTTACCGGATGCGAGGGATCCCGCCGCCGCACCGATAATCTTCGTGACGGCACATGATGATCGAACGGCCTGCTTTCGATGTCGATGTGCAGGGGATCGATACCGCGACCGTGATCGCGGTCCGGGGTGACATGGACATCGCTGCGATCGAGTCCCTCGACGCCGCGCTCGACCAGGCGCTGGCAGATACGCCGGCGCGCGTCACGCTGGATCTGCGCGGGGTCGGCTTCGTCGATTCCTCCGGCCTGAGGTTCCTGCTGCGAGCCAACGCCCGGGCCCGGAACGAGGGCTGGGCGCTCGAGATCTCCCGGCCCGGCGAGACGGCAATCAAGGCGCTGGCGGTCACCGGGGTCCTCGAGCTGCTCCCGTTCGTCGATGCCGGGCCCGCCCTGGCGGGCTCCCCGCAGGGCGACGAAGCGGTCGCGGCGGCCGAGTCCGAGCGGACGCTGCGCCTGGAGATCCCGAGCACGCTGATGGCCCCGCGGACGGCGCGGGTCGCCCTGCGAGAGCTGCTCGCCGACCACCCGCTCGCGGCGCCCCAGCTGACCACGCTCACGCTGCTGGTCTCCGAGATCGTCACCAACGCCGTGACGCACGTCGAGTCAGAGGGCGAGGGCGTGGTCGAGTTCAACGTGACCGTGACGGCCGACCTGACCCGCGTGCGGGTCAGCGACGTCGGCTCGGGGTTCGAGTGGCCGGCCGAGTCGCTGCCGCCGGGGCGCGTCGGCGGTGGCTACGGGATCACGCTGTTGGACGGCCAGGCCTCGCGGTGGGGAACGCGCCGCGTCCCGGGCCGGTTCACCGTGTGGTTCGAGGTCGACCACGTGCCGCGGCCGGCCGACGCCCGCACCACCCGCGTGGACGCGATCTCCTCCTGACGTCCGCCCCGCCCGGGCCCCCCGCGCTAGACGCGCTTCACCAACAGTGCCGTGACGTCATCGTGCAGTTCACGGCCCGGCGGACGCATCTGCTCGATCACGTACTCGCAGAGCTCCTCTGGGACCTCGGGCCCGGAGCCGAGGGCGTCGGCCAGCCGCTCAAGCCCCACGTCGAGCGATTCGCCGCGGCGTTCGATCAACCCGTCGGTGTAGAAGACGACGATCGACTCCTCCTCGAGCGGCGCGCGCAGATCCCGGTAGACGACGTCCTCGATGCCCATCAACCCCTCGCCGCCCTCGAGGTAGGTCGCCCAGCCCTCGGCGCTTCGCACGAGCGGCGGCGGATGACCGGCGCTGGCCCACGACATCGAGCCCTCGGCCGGGTCGATGATCGCGTAGACGACGGTGAACAGCTCGGTCTGGCCGAGCGCAAGCTGGTGTCGGTTGAGCCGCGTCAGCATCTCCGCCGGCGTGAGGAATCCGTCGTCGGCCAGCGCGAACGCGCGCGTCACGCTGCGCAACTGCCCCATCGACGAAGCCGCTGGCACGCCCCTGCCCGCGACGTCCCCCAGCACCACTCCCAGCCTGCCGCCCGGCAGCGCGAACGCGTCGTACCAGTCGCCGCCCACCTCGGCACCGGCGGCTTCGTAATGCGCGGCCAGTACCAGGCCGTCGATCTCGGGAAGCTGCTTGGGCAACAGGCCGCGCTGCAGCTCGACGGCCACCTGATGTTCGCGCTCGTGCAATTGGGCGCGGCGGATCCCGAGCGCGGCACGCTCGGCGGCGTCCTGCATCAGCGAGCGCTCGGCGGAGGTGAACGAGCGGCCGGCCGGAAGGGACATGCGCAGGACGCCGGACTCCGCCCCTTCGATCACGATCGACACCTCGTGGGCGTGCTCCAGCGCGGCCCGTGGCTTGCCCGGATCGAGCCGGCTCGCCGTTCCATGCTCGGCGCGGAAGGTGATCGGCTCGCCGGTGTGGCCGATGATCTCGACCTCGGCGGCCTTGGCGTCGAACAGCTCAGCGAGGCGCACGACCAACTCGGCGAGCACCCGTTGCACCGACAACGACTCGATCGCGCCGCTCAGCGCCTGCAGCTTGGACAGGCGCTCGGCCATCGCCTCGGCGTGGGTACGCGCGGCGTGCTCCATCAACAGCTCCGCACGCGCCTCCTCGGCGCGCCGGCGAGAGCTGAGGTCGACCCACTGCGCCAGCAGCAAGGGCGCAGACAGGTCCGCCGGCTCGATCGAAGACGCCACGAGCCCGACCCATACCTCGGTGCCGTACGCGGGCAGCACGCGCAGGTCGAGGCTCTCGCCGGCGACCGACTCCTGGCGCACATCCCCCTCCGCCACGCGATCGAGCGCGGCCGACACGCGGGCACGATCGTCGGGATGACACAGCTCGAGGATCTGCACGCCCTCGAGCTCCGCGGGCTCGCGGCGGACCAGTCGCGCGAACGCGGTGTTTGAGCGGACGATTGCGCGCTCGCCGTCGAGCATCGTCTTGCCGATCGGCGCCGCTTCGAACGCCGCGCGCAGGAATGTCTCGGAGCGCTTTAGCGCCCGGCGGCCCTTCTCGAGCTCCGCAAACACGGCCACCTTGGAGCGCAGCACGTCCGGCTCGAACGGCTTGAGCACGTAGTCGACCGCACCCACTCCGTAACCGCGGAGGACGGCGCCGATGTCGTCGTTTGCAGCGGTGAGGAACACGATCGGCACGTCGCGGGTCCGCGCACGCCCCTTGATCAGCCGTGCGGTCTCCACCCCGTCGAGCTCCGGCATACGCACATCGAGCAGGATCAGGGCGACGTCGTGTTCGAGCAGCAGCCGCAGCGCCTCGTGACCGGAGCGCGCCATCAGCAGCGGGTAGCCGAGCGGCTCCAGGACACCGTCGAGCGCCTTGAGGTTCTCCTGGCGATCGTCGACGACCAGGATCGGCAGCACGCTGACCGCGGTCAGATCGTCCGTCGCCTCCATGCCCTCTACCTGAAACGACACCGCCGCTACGCGTCGAGCCAGACGCGCATCATCGACACGAGCTGGTCGATATCGACCGGCTTCGTGATGTAGTCCGAGGCGCCGGCCGCAATCGCCTTCTCGCGATCGCCCTTCATCGCCTTGGCGGTCAGCGAGATGATCGGCAGGTGCTCAAAGCGCGGCATGGACCGGATCGCGCGCGCCGTCTCATAGCCGTCCATCTCCGGCATCATGATGTCGAGCAGGATCAGATCGGTGTTGGCGTGCTGCAGCAGCCGGTCGATCCCCTCCCGCCCGTTCTCGGCGAACACGACCTTCATCCCGCGCTGCTCGAGCGTGGAGGTCAGCGCAAACACGTTGCGGATGTCGTCGTCGATCACCAGCACCTTGCGTCCCTGGAGCGGCGCGTTGCCGGTGCGCAGCGCGCCGAGCATCCGCCTCGTGGGCGTCGGCAGCTGCGCCTCGACGCGGTGCAGGAAGACGGCCGCGCGGTCGACCAGCCGCTCGGGCGAGTCGGCTACCGCCATCACCGCGGTCTTCGACAGCGCGTCGATCCTGGCACGGTCGGTGTTTGACAGCTTGGACGGCAGGTAGGCGATCATCCGTCGCTCCCGCAGGGCCTCGTCGACCGCGACCTCGCGCAACAGCTCGATGGTGTGCGCGGGCTGCTCACCAACGACCACGACGGCGAGGTCGAATGGCTCGCTACGGAGCCTGCCGAGCGCGTCCTGCGCGTCGATCCGCTCGAGCTCGATGTTGTCGCCGCCTCCGAGCAACTCCAGGGTCTCCTCCTCGAGGCGCTCGTCCTGCTCCTCTATCAGCGCGATCCGGCGATGCGAGACCTCGCCGATGCGCTCGAGCTCGGCTAGCGTCAGCTCCAGCGCGGCGCCGTCGACAGGGTCCTCGATGAACACTGCCGCGCCCGCGCGCAGCGCATCGATTCTCGCTGCCGGGTCGCCGATCATCACGACCGGAACGTGGCGCGTGTCGGGATGCTTCTTGAGCTGCCCGAGGACCGGCTCCACGCGCGCCATCTCCCCCGCCAGCACGACGGCAGCGGGACGGTGCTCGCGCGCCATCCCGAGCCCCGCCGTGGGGCGAGCCGCGATCACACCCTTGGCCCCGTGGGCGTGGACCGCGTCCATCAGCGCCCGCGCGCGCTCGGTCTTGGAATCGATCACCAGCACCACGCGGTCGTCGGGGACAAGCTGCGTCGAGTCGTCGGCGGCCGGCCCGCCGAGCGCCGGGGGCGGGCCACCGTTGCCGGGCGCCGGAGCGGCAAGCAGCGCGGGCTCGCCGGGCCCCCTTGGCTCGACCACAGCGTCGACGACGCGCTCGGTCAGCGGCAGGAACAGCTCGAACTTGCTGCCGTCGCCTGGGGTCGACTCCACCTGGATCTCGCCGCCCAGTAGGCGGGCGATCTCACGCGAGATCGACAGGCCCAGCCCGGTGCCGCCGTATTTGCGCGAGGTCGTGCCGTCGGCCTGCTGGAAGGCCTCGAAGATCGCCGACAGCTTGTCGTCGGGAATCCCCGCGCCGGTGTCGATGACGGCGAACGAGATCACGTGCTCGGCTGAGCGCAGCGTCTCGGTAAAAAAGCCCGCGGGCTGCGCACGCCCTATGGCGAGCGTGACACCGCCCTTGTTGGTGAACTTGAACGCGTTGGAGAGCAGGTTCTTGAGGATCTGGCCGAGTCGCTGCTCGTCGGAGACGATCGACGGCGGCAGCGCGGGGTCGATCTCGACGGTGAAGTCGAGGCTCTTCTGCTCGGCGACCTGCCGGAAGGCGCGCTCGGCATCCTCGTAGATGTCCGACAGCGCCACCGGCGCCATGTCTACCTCCATGCGCCCCGCCTCGACCTTGGACAGGTCGAGGATGTCGTTGATCAGCGACAGCAGGTCGTTACCTGCCGAATGGATCGTCTGCGCAAACTCGACCTGCCGGTCGGTCAGCAGGCGGTCCTCGTTCTCGGCCAGGAGCTTGGAGAGGATCAGCATCGAGTTCAGCGGCGTCCGCAGCTCGTGCGACATGTTCGCCAGGAACTCGGACTTGTACTTCGACGAAAGCGCCAGCTGCGCGGCCTTGTCCTCCAGGCCTCGCCGGGCGAGCTCGATCTCCTCGTTTTTGATCTCGATGTCGCGGTTCTGCTCGGACAGCAGCGTCGCCTTCTCCTGGAGCTCGTCGTTGGTGTTTCGCAGCTCCTCGGACTGCTTCTGAAGCTCCTGGGTCAGGCCCTGCGACTGCTCCAGCAGCTCCTCGGTGCGCATGTTCGCCCGGATCGTGTTGAGCACGACCCCGATCGTCTCGGTGATCCGCTCCAGGAAGTCGCGGTTGACGTCGGAGAACGGGCGCAGCGAGGCGAGCTCAATCACCCCGAGCACCTGATCCTCGAACAGCACCGGCATCACAAGGATGTCGGCCGGCGCTGCCTCTCCGAGACCCGATCCGACCTTGATGTAGTCCTGGGGCACGTCGGTCAGCGCGATCGTCTTGCGCTCGAACGCCGCCTGGCCGACCAGGCCCTCGCCGATGTCAAACCGGTCGGCCATCTGGCCCCGTCGCGGGGTGTAGCCGTAGGCGGCGACGAGCACGAGCTCTGTGTCCAGGTCGGCGGTTGGCTCGGCCAGGAAAAACGCACCGTGCTGAGCGTTGACGGTCGGAGTCACCTCGCTCATGATCAGCTGCGTGACCGCCGCCAGGTCGCGCTGGCCCTGCAGCAGACCGGAGATGCTCGCCAGGTTGGACTTCAGCCAGTCCTGCTCGGCGTTTCGCTGCGTGGTCTCGCGCAGGTTGGCGATCATCTGGTTGATGTTGTCCTTGAGCTCGGCGACCTCGCCCTGAGCCTCGACCGAGATCGATCGCGTCAGGTCGCCCTGTGTCACCGCGGTTGACACCTCGGCGATCGAGCGGACCTGGGTGGTCAGGTTCCCGGCGAGCTGGTTGACGTTCTCGGTCAGCCGCCGCCACGTGCCCGACACGCCCTCGACCTCGGCCTGGCCGCCGAGCTTGCCTTCCGTACCGACCTCGCGAGCAACACGCGTCACCTCGTCGGCGAAGCTCGACAGCTGGGCCACCATCCGGTTCAGCGTCTGCTTGAGCTCTAGGATCTCCCCGCGCGCGTCGACGGTGATCGTCTGGGTCTGGTCGCCGTTGGCGACCGCCGTGGCCACCTGGGCGATGTTGCGCACCTGGTCGGTCAGGTTGCGCGCCATAAAGTTGACGTTGTCGGTCAGGTCCTTCCACGTACCGGCAACACCCTCAACCTCCGCCTGACCACCCAGGATCCCCTCGGTACCCACCTCGCGCGCAACACGCGTCACCTCCGCCGCGAACGACCGCAGCTGATCGACCATCCGATTGATTGTCTCGGCGAGCGCGGCAACCTCGCCCTTGGCGTCGACGTTGATCTTGCGAGATAGGTCGCCGTTCGCGACGGCGGTCGTCACGGTGGCGATGCTCCGCACCTGCGTGGTCAGGTTGGAGGCCATCAGGTTGACGTTCTCGGTCAGCCCCTTCCACGTGCCCGACACGCCCTCGACCTCAGCCTGACCACCGAGGATGCCCTCAGTACCTACCTCACGAGCGACACGTGTCACCTCGGCCGCAAACGACCGCAGCTGGTCGACCATCGTGTTGATCGTGTCCTTGAGCTCGAGGATCTCGCCGCGTGCGTCGACCGTGATCTTCTTCGACAGGTCGCCCTGAGCCACGGCCGTGGTCACCTGCGCGATGTTGCGCACCTGGGAGGTCAGGTTCGACGCCATGAAGTTCACGTTGTCGGTCAGGTCACTCCACGTCCCCGACACGCCCACGACCTCGGCCTGACCGCCGAGCTTACCCTCAGTGCCGACCTCGCGGGCGACGCGCGTGACCTCGTCGGCGAACGCCGACAGCTGGTCGACCATCGTGTTGACGGTTCGCTTGAGCTCGAGCACCTCGCCCTTGACGTCGACGGTGATCTTCTGGCTGAGGTCGCCGTTTGCCACCGCGGTCGTGACCTGTGCGATGTTGCGCACCTGGTCGGTCAGGTTCGACGCCATGAAGTTGACGTTGTCGGTCAGGTCCTTCCACGTACCGGCGACACCCGGCACCACCGCCTGACCACCCAGCTTGCCCTCCGTACCCACCTCGCGGGCAACCTGGGTCACCTGGTCAGCGAAAGCTGACAGCTGGTCCACCATCGTGTTGACGGTGTTCTTGAGCTCGAGAATCTCGCCCCGCGCGTCGACGGTGATCTTTCGGCCGAGGTCGCCGTTCGCCACGGCGGTCGTCACATCGGCGATGTTTCGCACCTGGTCGGTCAGGTTGCGCGCCATGAAGTTGACGTTGTCGGTCAGGTCCTTCCACGTACCGGCAACACCCTCAACCTCCGCCTGACCACCCAGGATCCCCTCGGTACCCACCTCGCGCGCAACACGCGTCACCTCCGCCGCGAACGACCGCAGCTGGTCGACCATCGTGTTGATCGTGTCCTTGAGCTCGAGGATCTCGCCCTTGACGTCGACGGTGATCTCCTGGCTGAGGTCGCCGTTTGCCACGGCCGTGGTCACCTGCGCGATGTTGCGCACCTGGTCTGTCAGGTTCGAGGCCATGAAGTTCACCGAGTCCGTCAGGTCCTTCCACGTACCGGCGACACCCGGCACCACCGCCTGACCACCCAGCTTGCCCTCGGTACCCACCTCGCGCGCCACGCGCGTGACCTCGTCGGCGAAGCTCGAGAGCTGGTCGACCATCGAGTTCACGGTCGTTCCGATGCGGGCGAACTCCCCCTTGACCGGTCGGCCCTCGATCTCGAGGGCCATCTTCTGGCTCAGGTCACCCTCGGCCACGGCCACGATCACGCGCGCGACCTCGGTCGTCGGGCGGACCAGGTCGTCGATCAGGCCGTTGACGGAGTCGATCGTCCGCCCCCATGCCCCCTCGGCGCTCTGAAGCCGTGCGCGCTCGGTCATCCGGCCCTCGCGGCCGATGATCTGGCCGACGCGGACCAGCTCGGCCTCGAGCGCGGCGTTGCGCGCGGCGAGCTGGTTATAGGCAGCCTCGAGCGCGCCGATCGCGTCCTTGCGGCGTGCAGGAAGTCGCACCGAGAAATCACCTTCGGCGGCCGCACGCAGGGCCTGCTCGACCCGCGCGAGCGCAGGCCCACTGATGCCCGGGTCCGGTGCGTGTCCGTTGCCGGGCGCGGCCGCGCCGTCGCCCGTCTTAGTGGTTGGCGCGTCGCCGCCCTTGGTCACCGACGGCGCCGCTCTTCCTGAGCCTTTCCCCTTAGGAACCGCCGTTCTTGCCATGTTCCGCCCTCAGATCCGTTGCTTGCCCGGCTGGCACGCCCGCCGGATCACGGCAGGCGCGGCGTCGCAGACGCCCCGTAGTTACCTAGAGTCCACACGTCGTCCGTGGGATTGTCAAGGGAAGCGGACGCGTGAGCCGCGTATGGCGTCATTTCGCTGCAATACGGATAATCCGGTCATGGCGCCGACGCTGACCGAGCAGATCCTCGACCGTGCCCCCGACGCGGTTGTGTCGATGGACCAGGGCGGTCGGGTGACGTACTGGAATCCCAGGGCCGAGGAGGTGTTCGGCGTGCGGTGCGAGGACGCACTGGGGCGAACGGTCGCAGAGCTGATCATCCCCGACCGCCATCGCGCCGCCCACATCGCCGGCCTCGAGCGCTTCCTCGCCGATGGGACGGGCCCGCTGCTGCAGCGCAGACTCGAGATCGAGGCGTTGCGAGCGGACGGTGCCGAGTTCCCCGTCGAGCTGACGGTCTCCGCCGTGCGCGACGGCGACGGCTGGAATTTCCACGCGTTCGTGGTCGACCTCTCCGCGCGTAAGGAGACCGAGCAACAGCGTGACCTGCTGGTCGAGGAGCTGCGAGTTGCGCTGGAGGGCAGCGAACGCCGCTTCGAGACGGTTGTTGGCTCGTTCAGTGACCCCGTCACGATCCGCGATCGTCAGGATCGGATCGTGTACGCCAACCGCGCCGCGCTGGAGACGCTCGGCTTCGACTCCCTCGAACAGCTGCGCTCGACCCCGCCGGGCGACATCATGGCCGACTACGTCGTCTCGGGCGAGGACGGGCGCCCGATCGCGATGGAGGACATCCCGTCGGTCCGGATCCATCGTGGCCTGCAGGCCGAGCCGCTGCTGATCCGAACGATCCATCGCCAGACCGGCGCTCAGCGATGGCAGCTGCTGAAGTCCGCGCCGCTGCTGACCTCGGCCGGCGAGATCGAGGTCACGATCACGGTGATCGAGAACGTCACCGAGCAAAAGCGAGCCGAGCGCCAGAACGTCTTCCTGGCCCAGGTGAGCGCCGAGCTCGCGTCGTCGCTCGACTATGAGCAGACGCTGCGCAAGGTCGCCCAGCTTGCGGTGCCGGACGTCGTCGACTGGTGCGCCGTCGACCTGCTCGACGAGGACGGCGACCGCCGTCCGGTCGCGGTCGCACACGCGGACCCGAAGCGGCTGAAGCTCGCCGAGGAGCTTCGCAACTACGAGCAGACCCGGCTGAATCCCAACGAGGGGATTGGGCTGGTGTTCCGCACCGGCAGACCGGTGCTGTATCCGAGGATCCCGGATGAGATGCTCGTCCGGACGGCGTCCGACGAGCGCCACCTCGAACTTCTGCGCGAGGTCGGGCTGCGGTCTGCCGCCGTCGTGCCGATGAGCGCCGGCAACCGGATCCTCGGCGCGATGACGCTGGTCAACGCCGAGTCGGGCCGGGTGCTCGACGATTTCGATCTCAAGCTGGCCCAACAGGTCGCTGATCGTGCCGCCGTGGCGATCGAGAACGCCCGCCTCTACAGCGAGCGCTCGTCGATCGCCCACACGCTGCAGCAGAGCCTGCTGCCCGAGCAGCTTCCTCAGATCCCCGGCTTCGAGCTCGCCAGCGTGTACATCCCAGCGTTCGAGAGCACCGAGGTGGGCGGGGATTTCTACGACGTCTGGGAGCTGGAAGATGGCTGGATGCTGATCATCGGCGACGTCACCGGAAAGGGGATCGAGGCAGCCGCGCTGACCTCGCTGGTGCGCCACACGATGCGCGCGGCGTCGGAGTTCGAGTCCAGCCCGGCCGCTCTGCTGGCCCGGGTCGACGGCATCCTCAAGAAGCAGCGCGCCCGCTCGATCTGCACCGCCCTGTGCATGCGTCTGTTCGAGGATCGGGCGCTCCTGGCCGCAGGCGGGCATCCGCTTCCGCTGCGCGTGAGCTCGCGCGGGGTCACCCGCGTCGGCGATCACGGACCGCTGCTCGGCGGCTTCTCGGACGTTAACTGGCAGGACACCACCGTCGAGCTCGAGCCCGACAGCATCCTGGTCGCGTATACCGACGGCGTCACGGACGCGATCGGCGCCGACGGGACCCGCTACGGGCTGCAGCGGTTGTGCGATACGCTCGCGCAGTTCCGGGGACGCTCGGCGACTGAGGTGATCGAAGGGCTCACCGTCGCGCTAGGCGAGTTCCAGATCGGCAGCCATGCAGATGACACGGCCGCTCTGGTGCTCCGAAGGCGCGGGCCGTGGAATCCGGAACGCGACCAGCAGGACGCATCGGAGGCAGAGAACCTGGCTGTGACGGAGTAACGCGATGGTTCGACCGACCAAATTTGAGATACGGGAGCACGCCACGGAACCGGCGCTCAAGCTGTCGGTGACCGGTGAGCTCGACATGAATACCGTCGAGCTGCTGGCGAGGCACGTGGAGCGGAGCCTGGCTGACGGTCCTCGGGCGCTGCGGCTTGACCTCGCCGAGCTGGGGTTTATGGACTCCTCTGGACTGCGGTTCCTGATCGACCTCTACGACAGGTCCCGCCGGGAGGACTGGGAGCTGTCGATCGTCCGGCCTCACGACGAAGCCGCGACGATGGTGCTGCGCGCGACCGGAGCGGACACTGCACTGCCTTTCGAGCCCGACGGGAGCTCGTGATGTCGGTCTCTTCCGAGACGCAGCCTCACGACGAGAAATCGGTGCTCGAGCTTGAGCTAGATCACAACCGTGAGGCCCCCTCTCTGGCACGCGCGGCGATCGCGGGATTCTCGGAGAATCGAGACCTGGATGCGGCGACGCTGGCGACGCTGACGCTGCTCGTTTCAGAGGTTGTCACCAACGCCGTGATCCACCCCGACGTGGAGCCGCCCGGCGCCATTCGGCTTGCGGCACGGATCGCACAGGGGCGGATCCGCGTGGAGGTCACCGACGAGGGGAGCGGATTCACACCCCAGCCCCGCGACCCAGCAAGGTCGGACCGCGGCTACGGCTTGTTTCTGCTCGAACACCAGGCGTCTGCATGGGGCGTCGAGCGCCAGTCCGGCAACACCGTCTGGTTCGAGCTCAGCGTCTAGCTCAGGCGGCCTGCGAAGGGATCACGACGCCCGCGCCGGGGAGCGCCGGACGAGAGTCGTCGATCCTGACCGGCACAGGGCTGCCGACGGGCTCGATCACCCTGAGCAGCGCGTCGACGACCGTTGGATCGAACTGGGTACCCGAGTTCGCCGTCAGCTCGGCAAGCGCGACTTCGTGTGACAGCGCCTTGCGGTAGGCGCGGTCGGTGCGCATCGCGTTCCAGGTGTCGCAGCAGGCGATGATCCTCGCCTCCAGCGGAATCCTGTCGCCGACGAGGCCGTCGGGATAACCCCCGCCGTCCCAGCGCTCGTGATGAGAGCGCACGATCAACCCCACCTCGCGCATGAACCCGCCCACGCGCTCGAGCATCTTCTGCCCCTCCAACGTGTGGGTCTTGATCACCGTCCACTCGGCCGCGTCGAGCTTGCCTGGCTTGTTGATGATCTCCTTGGGGATCGCGATCTTGCCGACGTCGTGCAGCAACGCGCCGAACTCGAGATTGCGCCGTCGCTGTGCGTCGAGCTCGAGGACGTCCGCCACCTCGAGCGCGAGCGCGACCACGCTCTTGCAGTGCGTGCCGGTGTACCCGTCGTCGGCCTCGATGACATCGCCGAGCACGAGCGCCGTGCCGCGGTAGGCACTCCCGAGCTCCAGCAGGCCCTCGAGCCGGCGCCGGCGCTCGTGACCGAACAGCGCGAGCAGGCCGAGCAGCGGGACCAAGGCCAGCACCGCGGCGGGGCTCCCGGCACGCGCCACCACGAGACCCACGCCCGACAGCGCCGCGTCGACCCCATACACCCAGGTCTCGCGCAGCAGCGTCGACAGGTTGGTGCCCCGCGTGATCGCCTCGCGCAGAGCCGCAGCGGCGAAGTCCACGGCGAACTGAGCGGCAAGCGCGGCCACCAGAATCGCGGCTCCGGCGTGCGCCGGTGTAACGCCAGCGATCTCGAACACCGCGACCGGCCCAACCGCAAACCACGCGTTGCTCGCCGTGTTCAGGAGCCGGTTCGGCGGGATCTCGCCGGTCATGACGTCGCGCACGCGCATGATGACCAGCGCCACCAGAACCGCAGGCGCCACGAGCGCCAGTGGGGCGGCGAACAGCAGCGGTACGAACGCAAGTTGGGTCGGCACGGTGAACCCGATCGGGACGTCGAACCTGGCTACGGTCGCGAGCGCCAATACGAGCACGCACACCACCACCAGCAGCGCCGAGAACGACCCGGGTGGCTGGAGCCACCAAAGCGCTGCAGCCGCGACGAAGAAGCCGCCGCTTGCCAGCGCCTCGCCGATCATCTCGCGCGCGGACAGGCGCGCCCCGGCGAGCCGATACGTCTCCGCGAGCAGCTGCTGCTCTTCCAGATCTGGATTCAGCGACATCGCCCCCGCGTATCGACCGCCGCGCGCGCGTGCATGAACCGTCGCGCATGACCTCGACATACGGGGCGTAAACCTCGTACACCCGTCCACTTGCCCTACATGCGTAGCAAGCATGGACGAAGGCGCACCGATGAGCCGGGTGTCAACCAACTGAAAAGGGCAAACCCGGCGCGAGCCGGAGACGCAAAGCCAGGGGTCTCGTGGAGGCGAGATAGCTCGGTTACCAGTGCTCACCAGGGATGGTGCGTACATGAAGAAGTACTTGTGGGGGCTGCGTTCACTCGCCCTGGGGGCTGTCACGGCGGGAATCGCGCTGGCCGGTCTGCCGGCCACTTCGTCGGCCGCGTTGATCAGCACCGGTGCGTGTGACAACTCGACGCTTTCGCAGCCGTTCGCGCAGTGGGGCGACAGCAACCAGTACAAGCTCGTGTCGGGCGGCGACTTCGAGGGCAGCCTGTCCGGCTGGACGCTCAGCGGCGGCGCCCGAGTCATCAGCGGCGGCAATCCGAACGGCTCGAGCGGGCATTCGCTTTACCTGCCGGCCGGCGCCAGCGTGACCACGCCATTCACCTGCGTCAACGCGGCGTACCCGTCGTTCCGCCTGTTCGCGCGCAACGACAGCCTGCTGTCGACGATCGTTCCGCAGGTCGTCTACAAACTGCCGCTGCTAGGGAACGTCGCGCTCCCGATCGGAGCGGCCGCGCTCAGCCCCAACTGGAGCCCGACACTGCCGCTGCTCACCGCATCGGCCGTCACGGGTCTCCTGAACGGCGGTACCGCCCAGGTGGCCCTGCAGTTCACCGCGACGCTTGGCCCGTCGCAGGTCGACGACATCTACGTCGACCCGCTGATGCGCCACTGAGCCAGGTCCGCCGGACACAACAACTGCGGCAATCGCGATCGCTCGACGGCACGCACCCCGCCGGGCGATCGCACCAGCCTCTGCGCTCGGCGCGCGCAAGCTATCCACGGCTGACAGCTCGCCCGACGGTCGTCAGTCGAGCTCCAGCGGGCTGAGGGCGGCGGTCCACATCGCGTCGCGGGCTGCCCGCTCGGGATCGGGGAGATCGACCTGCGCCACGCCCTCCACCATTGCCTGGCGCGCGACGCCCGCCGCCACTGTGGCCGAGGTGCTGCGCAGGTTCTCGATGCTCGGAAGCACCCCCGCTCCCGGACGGCTGGCATCGACCAGCGACGCGAGCGCGTGGGCGGCCGCAAGCAGCATCCGGTCCGTGACGCGGCTCGCCCGTGACACGATCGTCCCGAGGCCGATCCCGGGGTAGATCAGGGCATTGTTAGCCTGCCCGATCTCGTAGTCGACGCCGTTGTAGGGAACGGGCGCCCACGGCGTCCCGGTGCCGACGAGACCCCGCCCGTCCGTCCAGCGGATCACGTCGGCTGGCACCGCCTCGATCAACTCGGTCGGGTTCGACAGCGGGAAGATCATCGGCCGTTGGGTGTGGGCGGCCATGTCGCGGACGATCGCCTCGGTGAACGCGCCCCCCTGGGTCGAGGTCCCCACCAGGATCGTCGGGTGGACGTTGGCGACCACGTCGATCAGGCCGATCGAACCATCGCCCGACGCAGTGAGCCACTGGCTCAGCTCGGACCGCGGTCGGGCGTATGCCACCTGGAAGTCGCGCAGGTCGCTCATGTCGTCGACCAGCAACCCCTGCCGGTCAACGCACCAGAACCGCCGCGTGGCCTCCTCCGCGCCGAGGCCGTCGTCGACCATCACCGCGCGGATCTGATCGGCTACGCCGACCCCGGCGGTTCCCGCCCCGAAGATCACCACGCGTTGATCGGCGGGCCGCGAGCCGGCCACACGGATGCCCGCGAGGATCGCTGCCAAGGTGATCGCTCCGGTGCCCTGCATGTCGTCGTTGAAGATCCGAACATGGTCGCGGTACTGCTCTAGGATCCGCCGCGCGTTGGACGGCCCGAAGTCCTCGAAGTGCAGCAGCGCGTGCGGGAACAGCCTCGACGCGGTCTCGACGTATGCCGCCACGAATTCGTCGTAGCGCGGCCCGCGCACGCGCTCGTGACGGTTGCCGACATACACCGGGTCTTCGAGCAGCGACCGGCGGTCGGTGCCGACATCGAGCATCACCGGGATCACGCGGCCGGGGTGGATCCCGGCGGCTGCCGTGTAGATCGCGAGCTTTCCGATCGAGATCGCCATCCCGTTCGAGCCCCAATCCCCGATTCCGAGAATCGCCTCTGCGTCGGTTGCGACGAGCAAGTCGACGTCGTCGGGCCCGAGCCCGAAGTTGCGAAACGCCGTCTCGACGCCGTCGATGTCGTCGATCGACAGATAGACGCCGTTGGGGCGCTGAAACTCATGGCTGTAGCGCTGGATGGCCTGGGCGATGACCGGCGCGTAGATGATCGGAAGCATCTCCTTGAGGTGCTCCTCCAGCAGCTTGTAATAGAGCACCTCGTTGCGGTCGTGCAGCGCCGCCAGGAAGCTATTGCGCGCCAGGTCGGTGGGCTGCGCCTGGTACTGCTCGTACGCGCGCTGGCATTGCTGCGCGAGCGACAGCACGGCGGGCGGCAGCAGGCCCTTGAGCCCGAGAACCTCGCGCTCCTCGAGTGTGAACGCGGTGCCGCGGTTGTAACGAGGGTCGCGCAGCAGGCTACGCCCGCGGGGCATCTGGGAGTTTGTCTGCGGGAAGCGCCGTACGGCCATCAAGCTCCCCTTGCTTGCGCTCGGGGTGTCGCTAGCCGCAAGGGGCGGTCGCGTGCTCGCCGATCCCCCGGTCTGAGAGCAGCTCCAGCTCCCGCGCCAGCAATCCCACGAGCGGAAAGTCCGGCAGGCGCTCCTGGAGGAGCGCAAGGCACCTGCGGTAATGCGTGAGCCGCCGCTTGCGAACGGTCACGCCGAGCCCAGCGTCGAGGCTCAGCTCGCGCGCCTTGGACACCTTGTCGGCGGCGAACAGCATCAGCGCCTCCTCGCCCGCATGAGCCACCTGATCGCGAAGCGCGGCCTTGCGGTGCGCGTAGCCCTTGATCTGATCGTCCTCGGTGACCGCGCGTACGAGCCCAGTCACGTGGGCTCCGAACAGGTGCGACAGCTCCGACTCGGCGGCGCCGGACTTCTCGATCGTGTCGTGCAGCAGGCCGGCCGCGACCACATCATCCGGCGCGCCCGCCTGATACAGGAGCGCGCCCACCTCGAGCGGATGCAGGATGAAAGGCTGGCCGTCGACCTGGCGCCGCTGCCCTTCATGCAGGCGACGGGCATACTCGACCGCGACCTGCGTCTTTGGCAGCGCGCGCGAAAACTCCAGCGTGCTTAACCGGTCCACCACGACGGCGCAGTGTAATCCGAACTCGCAAACTGCGCGAACAATATTGCGCGCCGCCTTGTCAGGCGCGCGTGCGAGTGCTAGCCGGGCGCGACGTCAGGCGGTCGAGCGCGATGTCGCGGCGGGCGCGGCGAGGTCGACGGGGCGGCGGCGAGCAGTCAGTAGCGCGAGCCCGACCAGCCCGCCGGCAAACGCGATGGCCGCCGTGACGATCCAGGCCCGCTGATACGCCGTCAGCACGGCAGCCGGCGAGTGCGGCGATCCCAGCACTGCGATCAGGACGGCAACCCCCACGGCCAGCCCGATCTGGCGGAACATGTTCACGACCGCCGAGCCGGTCGCAAACGCGCTGGCCGGGAGCGACGCTGAGCCCGTCGCCACCAGGGTCGGCAGGGTCAGCCCGACCCCGATTCCGGTGAGAAGGATCCCACCGAGCATCTCGCCCACGTAGTCGGGCTCAAGCCCCGCCACGAGCGCCCACCAGATCACCCCGCCGGCAAAGATCGTCGAGCCGGCGGCGATCACCAGCCCCGGGCCGAACCGGGCGATCAGCGGCCCGGCGACCAGGAACGAGCACAGCGGCACCATGATCGGACCCGGAGCGATCGACAGACCGGTGATCAGGGCCGACCAATGCCAGACGTCCTGGGCCCACACCACCCGAGAGAGCAGCATCGCCCCGAACGCGGCCGAGAACAGGAGCGCCACGATCGATGATCCCGTGAACGGCCGCAGCTTGAACAGCGAGCGGTCGATCAGCGGGTTGGGATGCACGACGTTGTGTACGGCGAACGCCGACAGCGCGACCGCGCTCAGCGCGAGGACGCCGATCGTGGCGTCGCTGCCCCATCCCCAGGCGCCACCCTTCACCAGCCCGAGCGAGAGCGCTCCGATTCCACCGGTGATCAGCACCGCGCCGAGCGGGTCGGGCGTCGGCACCGCGTGGCCGGGAACCTTCGGCAGCCGCCGCCAGCCGACGAACAGCGCAAGCAGGCCGATCGGCACGTTCACCAGGAACACCCAGCGCCAGCTCGCGGCGACTAGGACGCCGCCGATGACCGGCCCCAGCGCCGCTGCGATCCCGCCCACCGCCGCCCAGGTCCGGACCGCACCGTGGCGGCGCTCGGGCGTGGTGGTTGCGAGGATCAGGCCCAGCGAGGTCGGCGTCAGCAGCGCCGCGCCGGCGGCCTGAAGCACGCGGAACGCGACGAGCATGGGCAGGCTGGTGGCGGCGCCGCAGGCGGCCGATGCCGCCACGAACACCGCGACGCCGAGCAGGAACCCGCGATCGCGGCGATAGCGGTCGGCCAGCCGGCCGAACAGGACCAGCAATGCGGCGTAGACGATCGCGTAGGCGTTGAGCACCCAGGACAGGTCCGCGAGCCCGTCGGCGCCGACGTGGAAGTCGGCGGCCATCTGGGGCAGCGCGACGTTGACGATGAACAGGTCGAGGCTTGCGAGCACCACGCCGGCGCACACGATCACCAGCACCAGCTGCGGCGAGGCGTCTCGACGGGACGGTGTCGTCAGGTTCCGGGGCTGAGGAGTCGGCTGCGATCCGGCACGGGAGAGCTGGCTTAGTCTGGACATAGCCAGGCATCCTACCATGCTGACTTAGTCTGTGGAAAGTCAGCTATGATTTCTCGGTATGGAAACTGCTGTACGGATGACCGGGTCTCTGGAACCACGCGACGGATGGACGGCGGATCGGTGCACGATCGCCAAAGCGCTTGATGTTGTGAGCACGCGATCGGCGTTTCTGATTCTGCGCGAGGCCTTCTACGGCACAACGCGCTTTGACGACTTCGCCGAGCGCGTCGGGATCAGCGAGCCCGTGACGGCCGCTCGCCTGCGCGAGCTGGTCGACGAGGGCCTGCTCGAGCGCGAGGACTACCGCGAGCCCGGCCAGCGCACCAGGCAGCGCTATCGGCTCACCGAGAAGGGTGCCGACCTCCTCCCCGCGCTGGTGGCGCTCATGCAATGGGGCAACCGCTGGCTCGACGAGCGCGGCGGCCCCGTCGAGCTACTGCATCGGGACTGCGGCGAGCCGGTCACCGCCCAGCTTCGCTGCGCCGCCGGCCACGAGGTCAGCAGTGAGGAGCTCGACCTCGCGAGGCGGCGCCGGCCGAGATCCTGAGCGTCACCGCCAGACACACGCCGACGACGATCGCCTCGAACGTCCCGCGTTCGAGCCCTTCGATCGCGGATCGCTCGGCCACGCTGCCGAGCACGGCGCCGGCGGTTCCCGCCAACAGGACCGCGGCGACGCACGCCGCGCGCGGGTTCGCGACGACCAGAGCGAGCGGCGGAACGTCGTCAACGATCCCGCCGCTCGGGCCCGGGACGGCGCCGATCGTGTGACGGGCGCGCCGCGCCTGGACCGCGACCATCGTCAACGCCAACGCCGCCGCCACGGCAAGGCCGAGCTGAAGAGCCACCCACCAGCCCGCCATCTGGTGGGTGTGGTCGGTGGCGTAAAGCATCATCGCGGCGCACGTGGCCAGGCCGGCGCCGATGGCGACCGCAGACCGCCGGCGGATCAGGGCAACCTCTGCATCGGGTAGCCGCCGACTGGAGCGTGTGCGGAGCGCTCGCAGTGCGGCCAGCGATCCGGCCACCAGCGCGATCTGGGGAGCGATCAGGATCGTCAGGATCGCCGGTACTGCGAGCGCGGTCGACAGCCCGCTGTTGTATCCCGGATAACCGCCGGCCGGGGCGATCGTCAGCTGACCGGTTGTGAGCGCAAGTGCAGCGAGCGCCAGCGCCATGAACGCGTTGCGAGCCACCCGGCGAGCGTCGTCGGCAGCCAGCTCTGCCGCAAACGCGCCGGCCAGCTCTGCCGGGTCCCCCAGGCGCGCTTCGGCGTCGGGGTCGCAGGCGAGATGGTCGGCGTACTCGAGCGCGATGCGGCGGCGCAGGCTGCGGCGCACCCTGCGGCTGGCGAGCTCGTGATCGAGTCGCTCGAGGAACTCGCTCATGCGATCACCGCCCGGCGGCATCCGGTCACGCCATCACCGCCTCGACCGCCGCCGAGAACCGCCGCCAATCCCCTCGAGCGCTGGTGACCGCTCGCCTTCCGCGCGCGGTCAGCCGGTAGACCCGACGCCTGCGGCCCGACGCCGTCGACCAGCCGCTCTGAAGCAACCCCGCCCGCTCCAGTCGGTGAAGCGCCGGATAGATCGTCCCCTCCGGCAGGTCGAAGACGCCACCACTGCGCTGCCTGAGCGCCTGCGCGGCGGCATACCCGTGCACGGGCCCGTCGGCGGCGATCGCCAGCAGCATTCCGTCCAGGTGGCCGCGTGGATCCATACCTAGATACTCTAGGCATAGGCAGCCAAGGTGTCAACCGCGGCGGGCGACAGCTGCCGAGCCTCTCGGAAACCTCGTGACAGACCGCTACTCGAGCAGACCGAGCCGCGCGGCCTTGGCGCTGGCTTCTCCGCGAGTCCGGGCATCGAGCTTTCGCAGAACCGCCGAGACGTGATGACCGGCCGTCTTCTCGGTGACGACCAGGCGCTCGGCGATCTGCGCGTTGCGCAGCCCGGCCGCCATCAGCGCCAGCACCTCGAGCTCGCGAGCGGTCAATCCCGCGGGGTTCTCGCGCGTCCCGCGCCGGGGACCACGCGGCACCCCGCGCACGCCGCGGTCGCGCAGGCGGCGCGCCACGATCGCAGCGGCGGGCCGGGCGCCGAGCTGCTGCAGCTGCTCGATCGCCTGGCGCACCGGGCTCTGGCCTTCGGCCGCGCCGAGCGCCATCGCGGCCTCGTATGGACAGCCGAGCTCGGTCCACATCGTCGCGGCGCGCTCCGCGTCGCCTGCCACCGACAGCCGGTAGGGATCGGCGATCGCGTCATCGGAGAGCTCGTCGAGATGGCCGGCCTGCCGGCGCCAATAGGCGAGTTCGCCCGTGATCCATGGCGCCTGCACCTCAAGCGCCAGCGAGAGTGCGGCGTCCGTCTGCGAGACGACCGCCTCGTCGCGGCCCTCGAGCCACGCGGCCTCGGCGCGGGCGGCCGCCACGGGACCGATCTGCTGTAGCTCTCCGGTAGGCTCGGCCAGGATCGATGCCTCGTCCAACGGCGGCCACACGTCCGGGTCACCGCGGCGAGCTCGCACCAGCCCCAGCACCGAGAGCGCAAGCGTGTGCTTGAGTGGCGCGGGCGTGGAGTCGCGGAGGACCAGCTCCGCGTCCGCAGCGGCCTCCGTCCGCCGGCCCCGATCGAGCATCGATCGCGCCCGGCACGCCAGCAGGTAGTACCGGGTCAGCTCCAGGTCGCGGTCGGTCGAGTAGGCAAGGCCGGCTTCCAGATACCGGTCGGCCAACGCATGAGAGCGCCGGCGGCAGACCGCCCACACGAGATGCGCGTAGGCGCGCGCGACGTCGTACTCGAGCCGCGCGGCCTGAGCGAGCTCCATGCTGCGCTCGAGCTTCTCCCTTCCCTCCGCACGGCCGGTGAGGAGCTCGACCGTGCCGATGCTGTTGAGCGCGTGGGCGATGATCTCCGTGTCGTCGAGCCGGTCGGCGAGCTCCAGCGCCGCCGTCCCCCAGGCGATCGTTTTGGCGACGTTCTCCGCGTTCATGCAGAGCTGTGCCAGGTTCGCGTAGGCGAGCGCGAGCTCCCGCCCTGGCTCCAGCGACTCGAGCAGGGTCGCCGCCTGATGGCCGGCCTCCCGCGCCGCGCCCACCTGTCCGTCGAACCAC
>DASSGR010000031.1:0-9602 GCA_035693425.1 Solirubrobacteraceae bacterium | reverse complement strand
CACCGCCGCGACGTGGGCGGGTATGGCCGACGCCGCGGTGCAGGCGGCGCTCGACGAGCTCGCGGGCAAACCGGGTCGCGGGGAGCTGGAGGCGCTCGCGGCGGGTCGCATGCTGACGGCACAGCGGACGATCTCAATCTGGATCGACGCCGCCGGGCGGGCCATGGACAGCGGCGCGGACCTTCCAGCGGTTGCCCTCCATGCTCGCGCGGCGATCGCCGAGCAGTGCGACCGGCTGCTCGACGAGGCCTCCCGCGCCTGCGGATCGTGGCCGTTCGCTCGCGCCACGACGCTCGACCGGTGCCGCCGGGACCTGGAGGTGTTCCTGCTGCAACACCGCCTCGATCCGATGCTCGCCCGTGCCGGATCGTCGACCCTCGACGGTCTCGCGCAATGAGCTTCATCACCGCGGAGGACTTCGAGGCGCGCTACCGCTCCGATCCGGATCCGTGGGGGTACCTGGTGAGCGAGTACGAGCGGCGCAAGTACGCGGCTACGCTCGCGGCATGCGGCCCTGGTCCGTTCGCGTGCGCGCTTGAACTGGGTGGGTCGATCGGCGTGTTCAGCGCGATGCTCGCCCCGCGATGCGAACGGCTCGTGACCGTGGACGTCGCCCCGACCGCCGTCGCTCGTGCCCGCTCCCGGCTGGCGGAACATACCGCCGCAGATCCGATCGTCGGCGCGATCCCCGCCGCGGTGCCGCGGCTGCCGTTCGATCTGGTGGTCGCCTCCGAGATCCTGTACTACCTGTCCGACGAGGAGCTCGTCGGGACGCTCTCGCTGCTGCAGCGCTGCATGGTCGCCGGCGCCCGGCTGGTTGCCGTTCACTGGCGCCCGCGCGGCCCTGAACGCCCGCGCGACGCGCAGCAGGCACACGCCGCGCTCGCGAGGGCACCGTGGCTGACACGCGTCCAGCGCGGCGGGACCGACGACTACCTCCTCGAGGTGTTCCGCCGATGAAAGAGCGGTTTTCCCTGCTGGTGATCGGCGGCGGTCCGGCCGGGCTGTCCGCCGCCCGCTCCTATCGCCAAGCGGGCGGACAGGGGCCGGTCGCGATCGTCGGCGACGAGCACCGGATGCCCTACCGGCGGCCTCCCCTCACCAAAGAGCTCCTTCGGGGCGACTCGACCGAGGAGGACCTGCCGATCGAGCGCGAGAGCTGGCTGTCCGAGCATGAGGTCTCGCTGGTCAGCGGCCGGGCGGTGGCCCTGGACGCCGATGCCCACACCGTGCTCCTGTCGGGCGGACGCGAGCTCAAGTACCGCCAGTGCCTGCTGGCGACGGGCGCAGAGCCCACCCGCCTGCCGGTGCAAGGCGCTGACGACCCGGCGGTGCGCGTGCTGCGCACGCTCGATCACCTGCGCGAGCTGCAGCGACGGCTCGGCCGAGGCGAGTCCGCGGTCGTGATCGGCTCGGGCTTCATCGGCTGCGAGATCGCAGCCTCGCTGCGGATGCGCGGCCACCGCGTCGCGCTGGTGTCCGACGAGACCGCACCGAACGTGGCGCGCCTCGGCGACGAGGCGGCTGCGGTGTTGGCTGGCTGGCTCCGGGAGCAGGGCGTGTCGCTTCATCTCGGCACCGCCGTGGAGAGGATCCAACGGGCGGGTCACGAGTTCGAGGTGATCGCGGACGGCGGCAGCGTGCGCGGCGACGTGCTGATCATGGCGACGGGGGTCGCTCCGCGCGGCGAGCTTGCCGCGGCGGCGGCGGGAATTGAGCTCGCCGACGGCGCGATCCCGGTCAGCGCAGACATGCGGTCGGCGCGGGCCGACGTGCTCGCCGCGGGCGACGTCTGCCGGGCGCAGAACCTCGCGGCCGGGCGACCCCTGCGCGTCGAGCACTGGGGCGACGCGCTCACGCAGGGCGAGATCGCGGGCGCCACCGCCGCGGGCAAGCAGGCGGCGTGGGACGAGGTGCCGGGATTTTGGTCGACGATCGGCTCGCGCACCCTGAAATACGCCGCCTGGGGCGACGGCTACGACCAGATCCGGTTCGAGAGCCACCCAGACGGAGGCTTCACGGTCTGGTACGGGCGCGAGGGCCAGATCGTCGGCGTGCTGACGCATGAGACCGACGAGGACTACGAGCAAGGAGCTGAGCTGATCAAGCGGGGTGCCCCGTGGAGCTAGCGGCCGTCGTGGTGATCCCCGCGCGCGACGAGCAACACCACATCGCTGGCTGCCTGGAGGCGCTCGCCGCGCAAACCGTCGCGCCGGGCAGCTTCGAGACGGTCGTGGTGCTGGACGGCTGCAGCGACGAGACCGACCGGGTCGCCAGAAACGCCGCCGAGGCGCTGGGGCTCGAGCTGACGCTGATCGAAGGTCCCGCTGCCGGCGCGGGGGCCGCTCGCCGCGCAGGCATGGACGCGGCCGCGAGCCGCCTGCTCGAACTCGGACGCGACCACGGGCTGATCGCCTGCACCGACGCCGACTCGCGACCTGCCCCGGACTGGCTTGCGCGGCAGCTTCATCACCTCGCCGACGGCGCCGTCGCGATCGCCGGTCTGATCGAGCTTGACGACGAGGAACAGCTGGCGCCCGGTGTCCGGCACCGGCGACGGCGCGACGCCGCGGCGCGGCTGGCCCGCGTCCGGAAGCTTGACCCAGATGCCGCGCACCATCACTTCGCCGGGGCGTCGCTCGCGGTCACCGCGTCCGTGTACCGCGAGGTCGGCGGCCTGGAGCCGCTCGCGTCGCTCGAGGACGCCGCCTTCGAGACGCGCCTGCGCGAGCACGGAATCCCGGTGAGGCGCGCCGCCGACGTTCGTGTGCGGACCTCGGCTCGCCCGGACGGAAGGGCGGGGCGAGGACTCGCGGTCGACATCGCCGTGTCGACGTGGGCGGAGCGCCGCCGCTACGACGCCAGCGAGTTCCCGGTCGCGCGACTGGTTGAGGCCAAGGGCGCGAGCTCTGCGACCGTGATTGTTCCCACAAAGCAGTGCGCCGCGACCATCGGCAGGGTCCTCCAAGACACCATCGGTCCGCTCGTGAGCGCCGGGGTGGTGGACGACGTCGTCGTGATCGACGCAGCGTCCACGGACGGCACCGAGGCGGTCGCGCGCGCCTGCGGCGCATGGGTGCTTCAGCAGGACGAGCAGCTGCCCGAGCACGGACCCGCGCTCGGCAAGGGCGACGCGATGTGGCGCGCGCTGCACGCGACAGACGGAGAGATCGTGTGCTTTCTGGATGGCGACACCGCCGACCCCGACTCGCGTCATCTTCGGGGCCTCTTGGGACCGTTGCTCACGGACCCATCGGTGGCACTGGTCAAGGGAACGTTCGATCGCCCGCTGCGTGTCGGCGAGACCGAGATGCCCCACGAGGGCGGACGCGTCACCGAGCTGATGGCCCGGCCGCTGCTCAATCTTCACGAGCCGCGGCTCGCCGGGTTCACGCAGCCGCTGGCGGGCGAGTTCGCTGGCAGGCGATCGCTGTTCGAATCGATCCCGTTCGCCACCGGCTACGGCGTCGAGATCGGGGTGCTGATCGACGCGCTACGCGCCTGCGGGCTCGACGCACTCGCCGAGTGCCGCCTCGGAACCCGCCACAACCGGCATCAACCGCTGCGAGCGCTCGGCGAGATGTCCTACGCCGTGCTCGCAGCGGTTGAGAATCGGCTTGGAGAGCGGCCGCGAGTGGTGTGCGGCCGCTATCTCCTTCCCTGGCGCGATCACTCGATCGCCGAGGTGCCGGTCGGCGAGCGGCCCCCGCTCAGCTCGCTGACGACGTCCGCGAGACCGTCACGACCGCATGGGCCGCGTAGCCCAGCACGTTGCGGTGCCGATCGAGCGCACGCAGCGTGACGAGGTACTTACCGGGCTTGAGGTGATGACCGCCGACCTTCAGGTCCCAGCGGATCTTCAGTGAGCCGCGCGGCTGGTGGCCCAACGGGACGCGCCCCACGGCTCTGCTTGCGAAGACCCGCTTGCCGTGAACGTGGCGGATCCCGACGATCCGCTGCACCAGGATGCCCACGTCGTTGCCCTGGCCAAGCGTGCTCGACAGCACCGCCGCGTCCGCCTGCTGGTCCACGGCGAGCTTGCAGCCGGGGAACAGCACGCAGTTCGGGCCCCCGATCACGGCCTGGCCGAACAGCTGCTGAGGGCTGGTCGCGGTCGTGAACAGGTGGAACGGGGCGTTGATCGCAGCCAGCGGGCACGCAGCGCCGTCGTTGGTGAACGGATCCGACGTGCAGCTGGAGGACAGCGGGACGCGCGCGTCGATCACCGGCGCGCTGCGCAACCGCGGCGTGAACCGAATCGCGCGCGGCGTGTCGAGGTTGAACACGCCGTTTTCGAAATGCCCGACGAATCCGCGGGTGACGCTTGCCTGCGGCTCGATCCACGAGATGTACGGGACGTTGCCGAAGAAGGTGATGTCGGGCCTGACGGCGTCACGATGAATGTCCGACACCGGGGCGCCGCCGTTGAACAGCTCGAAATGATCACCGCCGACCAGCCTCGCGACGAAGATCCCGTGCCGGCCGTTGCCGATGTCCTCGGCCCAGACCACCCACGGCACCGTCGGGGTGCCCGGGGTCAGACTGCCCGCCGCCACGCGCGGATCCTCGGCATCTCTGCTGGGGATCGAGTTCAGCGAACAGGCGTCTTCGGCCCCGATCGACGCGGCGCACGGGCCAAAGCCCGAGCTCGACGTGTCGAGCACATTGACCTGGCCTGCAGTGCCGCGACCGACCGCCTGCCAGTGGAAGGCGCCGTCGGCGGCGCTGTCGGAGACGATCTTGGCGGCGAACACCTGCTCGTTGTCATGCAAGCCGAGCGCGCTGGAGTCGGTCTCGTACCAGACGACCCACGCGACCTTGTCGTTGGCGCCCGTGAACGCGATGTCAGGCTCGATCCCGTTACGGCTGGGATCGACGTTGAGCGTCGGGTCACCCGTCGCCGACGACCCGCCGTTGGGGTCCAGGCGGTCGAGGCCGACCTGCTGCCAGCAGAACAGGCTCACACTGTGAGCGCTGGACGGCTTGAACCCGTTGCACGGGTTGCCCGGGATCGGCTGCTTGACGCCCTTTGACACGAAGATCTGGTCGTGGTTGCCGGAGCCATTGACGCTGCCGTCCTGCTCTTGCCACGCCACCCATGGCACCGGGTCGTTGCCGGGCACGGCCGCGCCACCCGCCACCGATGGGTTCTCCGCCTCCTTGTCGGTGTGGATGTTCAGCGAGGGGATGCCGGAACCGCGATTCTGCCCCTCGGGCACCCACGTTTTCGCGACGGCGTTGAAGCGGCTCGCGAAGATCTGCTTGACGCCGCCGAACGCCGCGTTTGGCTCATACCAGGAATCCCACGGCACGGTGCGGCCGGTTCCGGCGAAGTCGATCGACGGCGCCTCGGCCTCGACGTCGGGGCTGATGTTGAGCGACCGACCCTGGGTGACCCACTGGCCGTCCTTGAATGCCCGCACGAAGATCTGCTGCGAGCTACCTGACTTCTGCTCGAACGTGCCCCAGGGCACGCGCTGTCCTCCTGCCGCGAGCGAGCCGCCGACGACGTCGGACTCACCGGCATCCTGAGCCGGATCGATTCCGGCTGCCGGGTCGTTGTTGACCTGCGTGTCGAATGCCGGCAGCGCGATGACCGCGGCGTATGCCCCCGCGGCGAGCAGCAGGACCGCCAGGACGGTGAGCAGGCCGGTGCGCTTGATGCGCAGCTGTCTCATCTTGTTCTCCTCCGTTCCTTGTTCGTGGGTTGGTGTGGTGTGTCAGGCAGCCAGCCGGAGCGCCGGGTGCCGAACCAGCGCACGAGCGCGCGCACCGCCGCCGCCCTGGCGCAGCGCCAGGTACCGCCAGCGCCGCAGCAGGCTCAGGTCGTCGTCGTGTGAGCGCGAGGGCTCAGCGATCACGGCGCCGGTCTTCAGCTCGATCGCCGCGACCACGGCGCCGCCCTGGTCGGCGACGAGCACGGTGCCGCGAAGCCGGCGTGTTCCGTTGACATGAGCCAGACGCCAGAGCTGGCCGGAGTCGGCGGCGGTTGCCGCGCGCACGATCGTGTGTGCGTGTTGCATCGTTACCTCCATGGGTTGGTGGTCTGCTTTTGAGGAAGTGGCCTGTGCGCCGCGGTCCGGCGCGTCGCCTATGCGGCGGTCAGCTGCCCAGATCGAGGCGATCAGGCGGCGGTTTTCAGCCCGAGCTCTTGCACCGCGATCTCCCGCATGCGGTACTTCTGGATCTTTCCCGTGATCGTCATCGGGAAGGAGTCGACGATCTTCCAGTAACGCGGGATCTTGTAGGTCGCGATCCGGCCCCGGCAGGCGGCGGCGAGATCGTCGCCGGTGACGTGCGCGCCGTCCCGCAGGCGCACCCAGGCCATGACCTCCTCGCCGTAGCGGTCGCTCGGCACGCCGATCACCTCGACCTGGTCGATCTCGGGCAGCCGGTACAGGAACTCCTCGACCTCGCGCGGAGAGATGTTCTCGCCGCCGCGAATGATCATGTCCTTGATGCGGCCGACGATCTGCACGTAGCCCTCGTCGTCCATCACCGCCAGATCGCCGGTATGCATCCAGCCGTCGACGTCGATCGCGGCCGCGGTGGCGTCGGGATCGTTCCAGTAGCCGAGCATCACGCCGTGGCCGCGCGTGCATTGCTCGCCCGCAACGCCGCGAGCGGCGGTCTCACCGGATGCTGGGTCGATGATCTTCACCTCGACGTGCGGTATGACCCGACCGACGGTGCCGACTCGCTTTTCGACGGGGTCGTCGACCGCGGTCTGCGTCGACAGCGGCGCCGTCTCGGTCATCCCGCAGGCGATCGTCACCTGCTCCATGTGCATTCGGGACCGCACCTGCTGCATAACCTCGACCGGGCACGGCGCGCCGCCCATGATCCCGGTGCGCAGGCTGCTGAGATCGAAGCCGTCGAGGTCGGGCTCGGCCAGCTCGGCGATGAACATCGTCGGGACCCCGTACAGCGATGTGCACCGTTCCTCGTGGACGGTGGCAAGCACCTCGCGAGCGTTGAACGACTCGCCGGGCACGACCACGCACGCGCCGTGGGTGGTGCACGCGAGGTTGCCGAGCACCATCCCGAAGCAGTGGTAGAACGGCACCGGCACGCACACGCGGTCGCCCTCGGAGTAGTGCACGTTCTGCGCTGTGAAGTACGCGTTGTTGAGGATGTTGCGGTGCGACAGGGTCGCGCCCTTCGGGAACCCGGTCGTACCCGACGTGTACTGGATGTTGATCGGGTCTTCGGGCAGCAGCAACGCCTCGCTGGCCGCAAGCTCGCGCTCGCTGACCCATGTGCCCTCGGCCAGGAACATGCACCATTCGCTTTCGAGGACGATCACCGACCGCAGGTCGGGACAGGCGGCCCGCACCTCGGCGAGCATCACGACGTAGTCGGCCTGCCGGAAGCCCCGTGACATCACGAGCAAGCTCACCCCGGCCTTGCGCAGCGCGTACTCGAGCTCGACTGCCTTGTACGCCGGGTTGATCGTTACGAGGATCGCCCCGACTCGCGCGGTCGCGTACTGCAGGACGAACCACTCGTAGCGACTCGGCGCCCAGATTCCGACGCGATCGCCCCTGCACACGCCGTTGGCGATCAGCGCACGCGCCGCCAGCCCGACCTGCTCCCAGAGCTCGCCGTAGGTGGCGCGGTAGCCCTGGTGGCGGACCACGAGCGCCTCACGGTCTGCGAAGCGCTCCACGGTGCGGCGCAGGTTCGCTCCGATCGTCTCTTCGAGCAGCGGGGGGTCGGTCGGTCCGCGTTCGTGGGAGATCCGCGCCGATGAGCTCGCGGGGCGAGTGTTGGTCATGAGGGTCGATTCCATTTGCCGGCTCCACGTCGAGGTCAGGTGACGACGCGGGCCATCGTCGACCCCCCGGATGCGGGTTCGCACCGTGGAACCCCCCTGACTGACCCCCCTGAGTTAGGCCGGAGCGGCCGTCGCGGGCGCGATCGCGCCCCGGAGCTGTTCGCGCGACTCCAGGTCGAGCTT
Source organism: Solirubrobacteraceae bacterium (assembly GCA_035693425.1). GTDB lineage: Bacteria > Actinomycetota > Thermoleophilia > Solirubrobacterales > Solirubrobacteraceae > Palsa-465. The sequence continues at coordinate 1,642 of DASSGR010000031.1, read as the reverse complement.
TCGGAACACGTTGGTCAGGTGCCCCTCGACGGTGCGCGCGGTGACGAACAGCGATTGCGCGATCTCGCGGTTGGTGCGGCCGTCGGCCGCGAGCTCGGCGACCCGGCGCTCGCTGGCGGTCAACGACTCGACCCCGGCGAGCACGACGCGACGCGGCCGCGCCCCGGTCGCGCGCAGCTCGGTCTCGGCGCGCGCCGCAAGTGGGCCCGCGCCCGCCCTGTGGGCGATGTCAAGCGCCTCGCGCAGGAGCTCGCGCGCCTCGCGCCGCCGGTTGGAGCGCCGCACCAACGCCCCGAGATCGGTCAGCGCGCGGGCTCGCTCGAGCCTGGCGTCGGCCTGCTCGAGCGTGTCGAGCGCCTCGCGGATCAGCGCCTCTCCGGCGCGGCCGCCTCGCACCACGCCCGCTGCGCGCATGGCCACGCCCAGCGCTCGCGGCGCGGCGAACCCGCGTGCGAGCTCGAGCTCCTCGTCGGCGAGGCGCCTCGCCTGCTCGACCTCGTCCAGCGCGACGCTGGCAATCGCCGCCTCCGAGCGCCAGGGGAGAAAGCTCGGACACGTCACCAGCGCCCGGTCGGTGAGCATGCCGACCTCGAGCAGGTCCTCGAGGCCGTTCCTGACTGCTCCTTGCGCCACGCGCAGCCTGCCGCGCGCGAACCGCAACACGGCGGCAGTCAGCGAGCCCGCCTCCGCCTCGGCGTCCATCGGCGCAAGCGCCTTGTCGGCCGCCGCCAGCGCGCCCTGCTCGACCAGCGCGTCAATCAAAACGCCGCCGTTGAGGACGCGGTAGAACGCGGGCGCGGGCAGCTCAGCCGCCGCCAGCGCCGTGCGCGCGTCCGCTTCGGCTTCGATCAGCTCGCCGCGGCGCAGCGCCACCCACGCGCGGTGCGCCAGGCCCACGGTGAAGCGCCCACTATCACCGGTCGCTCGCGCATGGGCGATCGACGAGTCGAGCAGGGGCACCACCCGCTCGTAACGCTCGGCCCACAGGAGCGAGACCGTCGTCTGGGAGAACCACGTGGCGTGCGCGTACCAGGGCCGGTCGGTCGCGCCACTGAGCGCGTCCCGCCCTGCCGCCAGCGCCCGTTCGGCGAGCTCCGCCGAGGCGTCCGCCGGCCGGTTGGTGATCACCGACGCGAACGCCGCGACGGCGAGCAGCTCGGGCGGCGCCGCGCAATCGTCCGCCGCCCGCTCCAGCAGGGCCTCGCGACGCCGTGCCATCGAGGGAGCCGTCGCAACGTCGATGATCCCGACTCCGACCGTGGCGGCCTCCAGCCGGGCAGCGAGCCCTGGCTCGGCGCCGTCGAGCAGCGACGCGGCTCGATCGAGCACGCCAACCGCGGCCGCTGACTGGTGGGCGCGGCCCAGCGCGAGCGCCAGCACCATCGCGGCCGCGACGCGACCCGAGTCGTCGGTGGCGCCGTCGAGCGCGGCCTCCAGATGCGCCGGCCACCCGGGCAGCCCGGCGCTGGCCTCGGCCATGCCCAGCTCCAGCAAGAGGCCCGGGACCGTCTCCGCCGTCGGCGGCTCTTCGAGCACGCGCCGCAGGTACACGGCGGCGGACTCGGGCGCCCCACTGCGAGCGGCGGAACGCGCGGCCTGGACCAGTCGCTCCACGACCCAGTCGTCGCCCGCCGGGTCGCTG
>DASSGR010000030.1:0-2873 GCA_035693425.1 Solirubrobacteraceae bacterium | reverse complement strand
CATCGAGATCAACCGCAGCCCGGAGGACGTGTTCGCCTATCTCGACCAGCTCGAGCGACATGGAGAGTGGCAGGGCGAGATTGTCTCGGCGACGCGCGAGACCGACGGCCCGGTGGGCGTCGGAACGCGGGTCCGGGAGATCCGCAAGATGGGTCGGCGGGAGATCGATGCGAGCTACGAGATCACCGAGCACGACCCGCCGCGCCGGACCGCGTTTCGCGGGACTGTCGGTGCGATCAGGCCAGTCGGGACGGTCACGATCGAGTCGGCTGGCGACGGTTCGAGCGCGCTGGTGTCGATCGAGTTCGACCTTGTCGGTATGGCTTCGGCAAGTTGATCGCTCCACTCGCCCGGAGGGACGCACGCAAGCGGATCGGGGAGTACCAGGAGCGGCTGAAGGCGAAGCTCGAGGCGGGTGCTTGAGCTGAATCGAAATAAGGCCCGGGTCCGGGGGAGGCGCGCGATCAGCCCGGCGAGCGATCTGTTGTTCGTGCCGCTCGCTGACCTGGCTGCGCCTCGATCTCGCGGCTGCTTATCGCATTGACGAGACAGCCCCAGCCTTCCGCGTGATCGCGCGTGCGAGAGCCGGGACCCGATGATCGACCCGAAGCCGCGTCGCCGCGGTAGGACGAGGAACTCTGCCCACGCGACCGTGACCAAATCGTCCTCACGTGCTGGGACTGGGTCCAGCGCCGCCGCTCCGCGGCGTCGTGCCGGCGCGCTTCGGCAACATCGATTGACCCCCGAGCGGGGCAGCGATAGTGAATACCGCCGCGCTTACCTGCGGTCGCGCACCTCGCTCGAGCGCGGATCGCCGCCGGTTCATGGGTCACCCACACGCGCGTCGGCTTCTCGCGCCGGGCGGGCTCTCAACCGGCGGCCCGTGCCAAGCCGTTGCGCGTGATCATGCTCGGCACACGCATCGCCTAAGGAGGCAGGATGGACAACACGCCAGCTCCGCTCGCCGGGCAGGCCGCGCTGGTCACCGGCGCCAGCAGCGGCCTGGGCCGGGCAACCGCCCAAGCGCTGGCTCGGGCCGGCGCGGCCGTCGCGCTGCTCGCGCGCAGCGCGCCCGAGCTCGCGGCAGCCGCCGACGCGGTCACCGCCGTCGGCCACCACGCGCTGCCGGTCCCCTGCGACCTCGCCGACGCGGGCAACCTCGAGCGGGCCGTTGTCCGCGTCCGGCGCGAGCTCGGGCCGGTCCGCGTGCTCGTCAACGCGGCCGCCACCGACGCCCCCGGACCCGTCTGCGACCTCACCGTCGACGCCTGGGACCGCGTGCTGGCGGTCAATCTGAGAGCCGTCTTCCTGCTCAGCCGACTCGTGATCCCCGACATGACCGAGGCCGGCCAGGGAACGATCGTCAATGTCTCCTCGGTCGCCGGCAGACGCGGCTGGGCCAACGCCTCGGCGTACTGCGCGTCGAAGTTCGCGCTCACCGGCTTCACGCAAGCGCTCGGCGCCGAGCTCCGACAGCACGGCATCCGCGCCTGCGTCATCTACCCCGGTGCCATGGCCACCCATTGGGGCACCTTCGCCGGCGAAGACCGATCAGTTGGCGAGCGAGAGCCGCGTAACCCCCGCGCGGCGCTGCCGCCCGAGATGGTGGCGGACTTCATCGCGTGGATCGCCACCGCCGCTCCCGAACTCGTCCTCGACGAGGCGACCGTCACGCCGCTAGACGAACAAGGCTGGCCCTAGCCCACGCACTCAGCGCTCACCACGCCTCCCGAGAAGCGCAACACCGGACCGCGGACCGGCAACACGCCGGGTCGGACTCGACGTGCAGCCGGGTCGGCGCGCGCCGCCCAGACGGTCGGAAGCTTCTCCTACGGGCAGTCGCAGTCCGCGACGGTCGGGGCGAAGGGCTGTGGGACCAATGCGGCCGGCGAGCCGGCGATTCACGTTTCACGCATGGACGGTTGCGCACGATCTCAAGGTCGGCGACGATGCCGTAGTGGTCGCTGCCGGGCTGTGCGACCGCGGCGCGTCCAGCGACCCCGACGGCGCCACACGCACCACGACGCTCGGGTCAGAGCGGATGGCGCGCAAGCTCCGCGACGCCATGCCTGGCGGCGAGGACGCACTACACGGGAGGGAAGCCTCCAGGCAGCGGTCTTAAACCCGCTTTCGCGCCGAGGCGCGCCTCCTCTCTTGCCCACGCTACGACTTTCCCGAGCCGGCCGAAAGCCGCAGCGCCAGGGAGACCTGCCGCGTGAGCGACGAAGCGACCGCCTGGTGGACGTGCCGTCTCCGGGACACGCGTTTCCGCAGCCGCTGACAAGGGGTCACGATCGTCATCTGGCAAGACCCGCCTGATTCGTCCGACTTGACGTATGCCGATATCGGAATATGATGAACACATGGCACGAGCAGCGACGACGTCGGACGTGTTCAACGCGATCGCCGAGCCGCAGCGCCGGGAGATCCTGGTACTGCTGCGGGCGGGTGAGCGGCCGGTGACCGAGATGGCGCAGGAGCTGGGGATGACCCAGCCGGGGGCGTCCAAACACCTGCGGGTGCTCCGGGAGGTCGGGCTGGTGCGGGACCGCAAGGCAGGTAAGCAGCGCCTGTACGGCCTTGACGCCCGCGGGCTGCGACCGGTCCACGAGTGGACCGGCGGGTTCGAGCGATTCTGGAACGAGAGCTTCGACCGGCTGGAGACGTACGTGCAGGACCTCAAGCAGGCAAGTCAGGAGGAGTGACCGATGGCAGCGACAGGACGGGACGCGCCGGCACAGTCAGCGACGGCCGAGCGCGAGATCGTGATCTCGCGGGTCATCAGCGCCCCACGGGAGCTGGTGTTCGAGGCATTCACCGAGGTGCGGCACCTGTCGCGGTGGTGGGGACCGGAGGGGTTCACCACCACCACG
>DASSGR010000029.1:0-53434 GCA_035693425.1 Solirubrobacteraceae bacterium | reverse complement strand
CGCAAGCCGCGGCGCCGCTCTTGTGCGGCGGCCTGATCGGCTACCGAGCGCTGCGGTTGGCGGGCGACGCGCCCCGGCTCGGGATGATCGGATTCGGGTCGGCGGCGCACATGATCTGCCAGGTGGCCGTGTACCAGGGGCGCGAGGTCTACGCGTTCACGCGACCCGGAGACGAGCGCACCCAGGAGTTCGCAAAGAGCCTGGGGGCCTCGTGGGCTGGAGGTACCGACGAGACCCCGCCGGAACAGCTCGACGCGGCGATCATCTTTGCGCCCGCCGGTGAGCTCGTCCCGCGCGCGCTGAAGCTGCTCGCGCCTGGCGGCACCGTGGTCTGCGCCGGCATTCACATGAGCGACATTCCATCGTTCCCCTACGAGGACCTGTGGCACGAGCGCACGATTCGCTCGGTCGCCAACCTCACGCGCCGCGACGGCGAGGAGTTCATCGCGCTCGCGACCGAGGTTCCCGTCCGCACGACAATCACGACATATCCGCTGGAGGAAGCCGAGACGGCGCTGGCGGATCTGCGCGCGGGCCGGTTCGAAGGCACCGCCGTGATCGTCCCGTAGCGGCCTGGCGAGGAGGCCGCGGACGGGCGCAAGCCCGGCGCCCGCTAGGGTTAGCGGACATGCCCCTGATTCCAATGGTGATCGAGCGGACCGCGCGCGGCGAGCGCGAGTTCGACATCTACAGCCGACTGCTCAACGAGCGGATCGTGTTCCTCGGCAGCCCGATCGACGACACGATTGCGAACCTGATCGTCGCCCAGCTGCTGCACCTCGAATCCCAGGACCCCGACAAGGACATCTCGATCTACATCAACTGCCCCGGTGGATCGATCTACTCCGGGTTGGCGATCTACGACACGATGCAGTTCATCAAGCCCGACATCCAGACGATCTGCGTGGGCATCGCGATGTCGATGGGCTCGCTGCTGCTGATGGGCGGCGCCAAGGGCAAGCGGTTCTCGCTGCCCAACAGCCGGATCCTGATCCATCAGCCCTCGGCGGGGTTCGAGGGCCAGTCGACCGACATCGAGATCCACGCACGCGAGATCCTCAATATCCGCGGGCGCATCGACGAGATCTACGCTCACCACACCGGGCAGTCGATCGAGCAGGTCCACACCGACATGGAGCGCGACCGGTTCTTCAAGCCCGAGGAAGCGGTCGAGTACGGCTTGATCGACCGCGTCATCCACCAGCACTGACACACACCAGGAGGTAGCCCCGATGGCCATGGCAGAACGGACCGCCAACTGCGCGTGGGACGGAGACCTCCCGCGCGGCTCGGGCAAGGTCAGCGGCGCGAGCGGCGCGCTCGGCGAGCTGCCGGTCACCTGGGCCTCGCGGACCGAGCGCTCGGACGGCAAGACCAGCCCCGAAGAGCTGATCGCCGCAGCGCACGCGTCGTGCTACTCGATGGCGCTGTCGCACGGCCTCGGCGAGGCGGGCACGCCGCCCGAGCATCTCGACGTCGCGGCCAAGGTGACGCTGGACCTGGTCAACGGCGCCCCCACCGTGACCAAGTCGGAGCTGACCGTGACCGGGCGGGTGCCGGGGGTCGATCAGGCGAAGTTCGAGCAGGCCGCGTTCGATGCCGGGCGCAACTGCCCGGTGTCACGCGCGCTCGCGGGCATCGAGATCACGGTCGACGCGAACCTCGCCTAGCCGGAATCAGCCGCTCGACGCGTGAGCGAGCAGGCGCTCCACCACCAAGCCGTCGTCGATCGGCAGCGAATTCGTCCGCGCCACGTGTGAGTACACGGCGGCGCTTCGCTTCGGCAGCCGGCGCTGCGTCCCGAAGTCGACGAAGTACAGACCGAACCGGGGCTGGTACCCGCGGGCCCACTCGAAGTTGTCCATCAGCGACCAGTGGAAGTAGCCGCTCAGGTTCACCCCGTCCTGGATGGCGCGCCACGCTGCGTCCAGGTGGCCGTGGAGGTAGTCCACGCGAGCGAAGTCGTTCACGTTGCCCTCGGGCGTCACGTAGTCGTCCGACGCGCAGCCGTTCTCGGTGATGTAGAGCGGTAGCTCGGGCGCCTCCCGATGCAGCGCGCAGAGCGCGTCGTACAGCCCATCGGGCTCGACGAGCCAGCCCATGACTGTCCGCGGGATCTCCGGCGGGAGGTAGTTGACCACGCCAGCGTGGCCGGCCAGCGGGCTCTCGTCCTGGCGCAGATCGTCCCAATCACCCAGCCGGACGTAGTGCGGCGAGTAGTAGTTGAGGCCCAGGAAGTCGACCGGGGCGCAGATCGTGCGCATGTCGCCAGGCTCGATCAACTCCGGCGAGGGCAGCAGCTCACCGCGCGCAGCCGCCGGATAGGTGCCGTGCAACACCGGTTCGAGGAAGATCCGGTTCACTTCGGCATCGACCACCGCGGCGGCCTGCACCGCGTCGTCGCCGGCGGCGCGGATCGGATGGAGGTCGAGCGAGATGCCGACCGGCACCTCGGCCGGAAGCACGCCGCGCATCGCCACGAGCGCGAGGCCATGGCCGAGCAGCAGGTGGTGCGTGGCGGCGGCGGCGAGCGCGACGTCCGTCTTTCCCGGTGCGTGCGTGCCCACCCGATACCCCTGGTGAGCCGCTTGCAGAGGCTCGTTGAGCGTGATCCACATCGCCACCTGGTCACCGAACTCCTGCGCGAGCAGCTGTGCGTACTCCGCGAAGCGCTCAGCCGTGTCCCGGCTGGCCCAGCCACCGCGATCCTCGAGCGCCTGCGGGAGCTCCCAGTGATAGACGGTCGCGACGGGCGCGATCCCCCGATCGCGCAGCCCTTCGATCAGCGAGCGGTAGTAGTCGAGCCCGCGACGATTGACCTCGCCCCGCCCCGTCGGCTGAACCCGCGGCCAGGCGATCGAGAAGCGATACGCACTTAGGCCGAGCTCACTCAGCAGTCCGAGATCCTCCTCAGACCGGTGGTAGGAGTCACAGGCGATATCGCCCGTGTCGCCACCGTGCACCTTGGCCGGCGTGTGGCTGAAGGTGTCCCAGATCGAGCGCCCGCGGCCATCCTCGTCAACCGCGCCTTCAATCTGGTAGGCCGAGGTCGAGGCACCCCACAGAAAGCCGGGTGGAAACCGTCGCCCCAGCGCGCCATCGCCTGACGTCCCGTTCATGTCTTCTCCTTAGTGAATTCGAAAAGATCGGAGCACGAGCGGCGCCCGCTTCCCGCTGGAGGAGCGACGGGAAGCGGGCGCTATGCGGCAGCTAGCTCGCGGGCCGCAGCCGCAAGATCACGACCTCGTTGGTTGGCGCGTTCGGGCTACCCGACTCATACGGGTCGCTCTCGGAGGGCCATCCGGTGAACTTGCTCGTGTTGTACTCGTCGAACACGACGCCGTAGACCGTCGGGATGATCGGCATGTTCTGCGCCACGTACTGCTCGATCGGGGCGACGGCGGCCTGCTGCTCGCCGACGCTGTTCGCCTGGGCCAGCCTGTTCAGCTGCGCGTCGACGTTCGCGTCCTTCAACCGCTCGAAGTTGCCCGCGGCGTTGTTGGTGGCCAGGGCGCTGTTGAGCCAGTTGTTGTAGAGCTGGTAAGGCGACACGCTGGTCTGCGACCAATGCGACGTGAGCTGGAAGTTGCCGGTCGCGATGTCCGAAGACCACGCGGTCACCGACTGACCGACGAAGCGAGCGTCGATGCCCGCCTTGCGCAGCCAGCTCGCGATCATCTGGTCGCCCGTGGCGTAGTCGCTGAACGACGAGGGGTTGGTGATGTCGATCGTCAGCTTCTGGCCCGACTTGGTGCGGAACAGCCCATCAGACCCCATCACGTAACCGGCCTGTTGCAGCACCTGCTTGGCTCCGGCGATGTCCGAGTGCGAGTTGAGCGTCATGTTTGCCACCGACGGGTGGAGGAACTGCTGGAAGATCGGCAGCGTCAACCCGCTCGCGTTGGACACCGGCGGCTCGATCCCGCCTTCCGCCTGCTCGCTCAGCGCGGTGCGGTCGATGGCCAGGCTGATCGCCTTGCGCACCGCTAGTTGATTGGTCGGGAACTTGGTCAGGTTCGGCATCAGGCTGTTGGTCTGAATCGGCGTGAACCACACGTGGTGATTGGAGTGGCCGTTGACGAACACCTGCTGTACGCCGGGGATGAAGTTCCCCGCCCAATGGAGCTGGTCGGTCTGGAGCGCCGACAGCGCGGTGTTGGCCGATGCGTAGGTCGGGAACTGCACGGTCCCGACCGCCGGCTTGCCGCCCCAGTAGCCGGGGTTGGCCTTGAGCGTGATTCCTTGCGACGAGAACTGCCCGACGCTATAAGGGCCGGTACCTACCGGGTTCGGGTCCGCATACTTGCCCGGGTCGCCCACCTTGCTCCAGATCGCCTCCGGGACGATGTACGTCTGGCCGGCGATGTTCTGCAGATTGGCGTACTGGGGCGTGGCGAAGTTGAGCGTGACCCGGTTGCCGCTCGAACTCACGGTCTTGACCGCCAGGCCCGTCGTGTTGACGTCGGGGTACTTCGTGAGCATGTTGAACGTAAACGCGACGTCGGCCGCGGTCATCGGCGTGCCGTCGGACCACTTCACCCCCGGACGGATCGTGAACGTGATCGATTTGCCGCCGTTTGACCAGCTGTAGCCGGTGGCCAGCCAGTTGTAGTACTGGCCGGGCTTGATCGCGTTGGTCTGCAGCAGAGGCTCGTAGATCAGCGACGTGGCGCCGAGCAGCGCGGCCGCCGAGGATTGGATGAACGGGTTGAAGTTCTTGGTGATCGCGTTCTGCTGGCTGGACTCCACCGTCAACACGGCGGAGCTCGAGCCCGAGGTCTCGGCCGCGTTGGCCGATGAGCTCTTATGCGAGCTGCCACCGCAACCGGCGATCAACGCCGTGGCGACCAGCGCCGCGCACGCTGCCAGCAAACCTTGTTGGTTGATCCATCGTTTCATCGAGGAGCACACCTCTCTCTGATAAAAGACTCGTGTCGCGTATGTAGAAATTCACGTCCCTGGTTGCAGGCCAGGAGTCGTGTCACGTATGTGGACGGTCACGTGCCCCCGGGTGATGCCGGGGGCGCGGGCTTTAAGTCATCGCTCGGTCCTCCCTTCGAACCCGGAGCTGGCGCCCGAACGCGTCTGGGTCGGGTGCGGAGGCGATCAGCAGCCGTGTGTACTCGTGGCTGGGAGCTTGCGTCACCTGCTCTGCCGGCCCGCGCTCAACGATCTCGCCGCCGTGCATGACCAGGATCTCGTCGGCGAAGTAGCGAGCCGAAGCGATGTCGTGCGTGATGTAGAGCACCGCGAGCTCCAATCTGGCGCGGAGCTCCTCGATCAGGTCGAGCATCTCGAGTCGGATCGAGACGTCGAGCATCGAGACGGGTTCGTCGGCCAGCAGCACCCGAGGCGCGGCGGCCAGTGCCCGCGCGATCGCCACGCGTTGGCGCTGACCGCCCGAAAGCTCGTGCGGGTAGGCGTCGCGGAACTGCTCGGGCGGCGATAGGCGGACCTGCCCAAGCAGCCGGTCGAGCTCTTCCTGGCTGGCCTGGAGCCCGGTGCGGTCCCCGTGCAAGCGCAGCGCGCGCTGGAGGTGGTAGCGCACCGTATGCAACGGGTTGAGCGACGCGAACGGGTCCTGGAAGACCATCTGCACCGCTCCCTTGTAGGCGCGAAAGCCCCGCCGCGCGGCGGGGTCGATGGGAGCTCCGTCGAGCAAGATCTGCCCGCCCGAGCGGCGCTCCTGGCCGGCCAGCAAGCGAGCCACCGTCGTCTTGCCGGAGCCGCTCTCGCCCACCAGCGCGGTGATCGTGCCGCACCGCAGTGCCAGCGAGACGCCGCGGACGGCGTCGACCTCGACGTGGCGTCCGAGCCGGTAACGCTTCTGGAGGTCGACCGCCTCGAGCGCCACGGCACCGTCCTGCGCCTGGCGCTGCTGTGCCGCCGCGACGGGTTCGCTCTCCAGGCGCGCGGCGTTAACGAACGGGCACGCGCTCAAGTGGTCGAGCTCCACCGGGGTCAGGGCCATGTCGATCGTCTTGCATGCGTCGGTAGCAAAGCCGCACCGGGGGACGAAGGGACAGCCGAGCAGCGTTCCCCGGAGGTCTGGCGGCGATCCGGGGATGCCCGAGAGCTTCAGGCGCGGGCCGCGCAGCCGCGGGAACGAGGTGAGCAAGCCGTGCGTGTACGGGTGGGCAGCGCGCCGGTGGATCTCCTCGCGCGTGCCGGACTCGACCACCTGGCCCGCGTACATGATCACCACCCGGTCGGCGATCTCGAGCAGCAGCGACAGGTCGTGGGTGATGAACAGGACCGAGAAGCCCAGCGCGTCCTTGAGGTCGAAGATCTCGGCCAGGATTTCGCGCTGCACGACCACGTCCAGAGCCGTGGTTGGCTCGTCCATGATCACCACCTCAGGCTCGGCGGCCAGCGCCATCGCGATCATCACGCGCTGGCGCATTCCTCCCGAGAGCTCGTGCGGGTAGCTGGCCAGGCGCGCGCGGGGGATGCCGACCATCTCGATCAGCTCGACGATCCGGCCGTGGCGCTGCTCGCGGGTTAGTGCGAGGTGAGCACCGAGCGCATCGAGCAGCTGGTCGCGCACGCGCAACACCGGGTTGAGCGAGTTCATCGCGCTCTGGAACACGATCGCGATCTCGCGCCAGCGAAGCGCACGCAACTGCTCGGCGTTGGCCGTCAGCACGTCCACTCCGCCCGCGGCCAGGCGTCGCCCGTGGTAGGTGACGCTCCCGCCTGTGATCACGGCGGGCGGGCGCAGCAGCCGCATCGAGCCGTAGGCGAGCGTCGATTTGCCGCAGCCCGACTCCCCCGCCAGCCCGACCACCTCGCCGGCGTGCAGGGCGAGGTCGACGTGCCGCACTGCGCGGACGTCGCCGCTGTCGGAGCGGTAGGCGATCGACAGGTCCGAGATGTCGAGGATCGGCCTAGGTGTCGCCCCTCCGGCGTCGGCCGCCATCGAATCGGTGGTGTCGATGTGCTCCTCCACGCCAACCTCTTGCGGTTCCACGCCCGCGCTCATGAGCGCTCCGTGGCGGACTCGCGCAGGACCGGCGTCGGATCGGACGGTCGCCACGTCCGGCGCCCAACCCGCTTCGCGTTGCCCGCGCGCAGGCGTGGATTGCCGAGCTCGTCGAGCCCGAAGTTGAGCAGGACCAGGCTCATGCCCAGCAGCGCGGTGCAGATCCCGGGCGGCGCGTACCACCACCACGCCCCGAGCTGGACGGCGTTGCCGCCTTGTGCCCAATAGAGCATCGTCCCGTAGCTCCAGCTCGAGAGATCCGACACGCCGAGGAAGGCCAGCGCGACCGACGTGAGGATCGCGTACAGGACCGTCCCCACGAAACTCGCGGCGATCAGGCCGATCTCGTTGGGGAGGATCTCGAAGAAGATGATCCGCCAGTTGCTCTCGCCCGACTCACGTGCCGCGGCCACGAAGTCGCGCCCGCGGAGCGACAGCGTCTGCGCGCGGATCACCCGTGCCCCCCAGGGCCAACCCAGCGTGCTCAGCACGATCGCCGTGGGCAGCTCGCCCGAGTGGGGCAGGTAGCCGAGGATCACGACCAGCAGCGGTAGCGCCGGCAACACGAGAAACACGTTGGCCACCAGCGAAAGCCCCTCGTCGGACAGCCCGCCAAGGAAGCCGGCCGACGTGCCGATCAGCACCGCCAGTGTGGTCGCGATCACTCCGGTGAGCAGTCCGAGCACGACGGTCGAGCGCGTGCCGACGAGCAGCTGCGAGAGGATGTCCTGGCCGGTGGCGGTGGTGCCGAGCAGGTGGGTGGCGTTGGGGCCGAGCGGAAGCGCCTGTCCGGGCGTCGTCGCCGAGGGATCGAACGGCGCGATCCACGGACCCACGATCGCCACCAAAATGAACAGCCCGAGCAGCGCCGCGCCGACCTTGGCCTTGCCGGGGACTCGCCGGAACGCCTCGCGCCGGTCCTTGATGATGGCGGCGGGAAGCTGCGCGTCGGGGACCGGATCGGCCGGGGTGGCGAGCGCGGACATCAGTACGCCGTCCGCGTCCGGGTCCTGGGGTCGGCCAGGAAGTACACGATGTCAGCGATCAGGCACGCCGCCAGGACCGAGAGCGAGATCACCAGGAAGATTCCCTGGAGCAGCGGGAAGTCGTCCGAGGTGACCGCGTTGTAGAGCGTCAGGCCGATGCCCGGATACGAGAAGACGATCTCCATCACCAGCGCGCCCGCCACCACGAAGCCGAGCGATAGGGCGAATCCGGCGAGGTTGGGGAGGATCGCGTTGCGCGCGGCGTAGGTGAACATGACCCTGCGCGGTGAGAGTCCCTTGGCCTGCGCCACGAGCACGTAGTCTTCGGCGATCGTCGTGATCATCACGTTGCGCATCTGCAGCATCCAGCCGGCCATCGACGTGAGCACGATCGTCAGGGCCGGGAGGATCGAGTGGTCGATCGCGCTCGAGATGAACGACCAGTTCCACCCCGGGGACTGACCGAGGTCGTAGCCCTGGCCGAACGGGAACAGGCCCCAGCTGACGGCGAACAGCTGGATCACGACGAGGGCGAGGAAGAAGTACGGGGTCGCCTGCAGGAACGTGATGGCGGGCAGCGACCGATCGAGCCAGCCGCCGCGTCGCCACGCGGTGACGGTCCCGAGCAGCGTCCCGAGGACGAAGGCGATGATCGTCGCGGTGCCCACGAGGATCACCGTCCACGGCAGCGTCTGGCCGATGATCGTCGTGACTTTGGCGGGGTACTCGTTCACCGACAGGCCGAGGTTTCCGTGCGCCAGGTTCCCGAGGTACGAGAAGTACTGGCTGAGAAGGCTGCCGTGCGCGTGTGTCCCGAACTCCGCCTGGAGCGCTTTGAGCGAGTTCGCGTCGAGCTGGGGGTACTTCGCCAGCATCGTGTTCACCGCGTTGCCCGGCATGACGCGAGGGATCGCGAAGTTGACCGTGATCGCCACCCAGGCCGCGACGACGTAGAACGTCAGTCGGCGGGTGATGAACCACATCTCGTGTGCTCCTCTCCTGGTTCCCGGTTGCGCCACCACTCATCCGATGTGAATGGCTCTGAAAACGCTACCGGAACAATTTCGTCCCTGTCAAGGTTGTATTTCAGGAATTTTCGCTGTAAGTTCCGGCGGCAGGCGAGTACTTCTCGCTGTAACGTTTCAAGAAATGTGATTCAATTCCCCGTATGAGTTCCACGACTCGCCCAGAGAACGGCCGCAGCAACCGCCTAACCATCCGCCAAGTCGCGGATCTGGCGGGCGTCTCGACGGCGACCGTCTCGCGGGTGATCAACGGGCGGACCGAGGTTTCCGACCGAGCGCGGGAAGCGGTGCTGCGGGTCGTGCGCGAGCACGGGTACAGCACCAACCGGACCGCGCGTGGACTGTCGGCCGGCCGCACCGGCCTGGTCGGCGTGACCACTCCGGTCGTGCACCACTCGTACTTCGCGGTGATCCTCGACGGCGCCGGCGAGGCGCTCTACGAGCAGGACATGCGGATGGTGCTGTGCCCCACCCACCACGAGCACGACCGCGAGGCCTCGCTGCTCGAGCGCCTGATGCAGGGCACGACCGACGGCGCGCTGTTGATCCTTCCGGAGGAGTCGCCCGACGAGCTCGCGGCCTTGCATGAGCACGGCTACTCGTTCGTGATCGTCGACCCCCATCGGCACCTCGACGAGCGCGTGCCGACAGTGTCGGCTGCACACTCCTCGGGCGCCGCCGAGGGCGTCGAGCATCTGCTGTCGCTGGGCCACCGCCGAATCGCGGCGATCACAGGCCCGCGGGGATGGATCGCCACCGAGCAGCGGCTGCGCGGTTATCGCGGGGCGATGGCGGCGGCCGGCGTGATGCCCGATCCCGAGTTGGTGGTCGAGTCCGACTTCCACGCCGAAGGCGGGGTCGAGGCGGCGCTGTCGCTACTGGACCTGCCCGACCCGCCGACTGCGATCTTCGCCTTCAACGACATGCTCGCGATCGGCGTCATGCAGGCGGCGAGACGGCGCGGCGTCCGTGTTCCCGACGACCTGTCGGTGCTCGGGTTCGACGACACGTTCGAGGCCTCGATCGTGACGCCCACGCTCACGACCGTGCGCCAGCCGCTGGCCGAGATGGGACGGATGGCCGTGAACCTGCTCGTTCGCCAGCTCCAGAATCAGCGGATCGAGGCGTTGCACGTGCAGCTCGAGACCAAGCTGGTCGTCCGCGAGTCGACGGCGCCGCCGCCGGCCCGCTGACCGCTACGTCGCGGGGGCCCTGCGGATCCGGCCTGAGCCCTGTCCGCGAGTCTCCTCGGGCTCGGGCTCGACCGGCCGCGACAGCGCCCAGAAGATCATCAGGCCGCCGAAGATCAACATCCCAATCCCGGTCCACAGGTTGATGTTGATGCCCGCGGCCTTGGTCTTGACCGCGTGCGACCCGAAGATCCCCAGCGCCAACAGGATCAACCCGTAGAGCACGAACACCCCGCCGATCAAGCGGCGGATGTCGAAGCGGTTGGCCATTCGGGCGGCCTCGGCCTCGTCCTCCTCGGTCGCGCCCGTCGGAGCCATCGGCTCCTCTCGCCGGGCCGGCATACCGAAACGTTGCTTGTCGTCTTCGGGCATCTGTCGGCTCCTAGCGTCTCACTAGATGAAGATGATGTTCAGCACTACCAGGATCCCGATTGCGACCCCGCCCAGCAACCACGGCGACCGCCACCACAGCTTGTCGCGAGGATCCTCGTGCTCCTCGCGCTCCTCCTTGCGCGTGAGGCCCCATACAAGGCCTCGCAGCTCCTCCTCTGGCTTGGGCTTGGTGACGAACGAGACCAGCACGAGCACCACCGCGCCGGTGATGAACGCGATGATCGCCTGCCAGAAGCTCGCGCTGAGCGCCGAGCCGAAATGGAAGATCTCGTGGTATGCGGCAAGCCGGTTGGTCGCATACGCCGCGGCCGTCCCCGAGACCAGGCTCCAGAACCCCGCCCACGGCGTCGCCCGCTTCCAGAACATCGCGACGATGAACGTCGCGAACAGCGGCGCGTTGAAGATCGAGAACAGCGTCTGGATGTAGTTCATGATGTTCGAGTAGCCCTTGGCGATGAACGCCGTGAGCACCGACACCAGAATCCCTCCGACCGTCACGAAGCGACCCGCGCGCAGGTAGAAGGCGGAGTCACGATCCTTGATGAAGTAAGCCTGGATCAGGTC
Source organism: Solirubrobacteraceae bacterium (assembly GCA_035693425.1). Classification (GTDB taxonomy): domain Bacteria; phylum Actinomycetota; class Thermoleophilia; order Solirubrobacterales; family Solirubrobacteraceae; genus Palsa-465. The sequence goes on along the minus strand of DASSGR010000029.1, from coordinate 42,294 downwards.
GTATGTGACGACCGTGTTGAACGACGTCACGTTCGCCGCGACGCCCGCCATGAACGCGGCGAGCAGACCGGTGACCGCGATCCCGAGCATCCCCTCCGGCAGGAAGTTGCCGATCAGGTGGGGGATTGCCGTGTTGTACTGGAGGTTGAGGCTCTTCCCGCCCAGGCCGTGGACGGTGAGGACCGCAATCAGCCCAGGGAGGATGATGATGAACGGCAGGAAGATCTTCGGGTAGGCGCCGATCAGCGGGGTGCGGCGGGCGGCCGACATGTTCTTCGCAGACAGCGCGCGCTGGACCTCGGCGAAGTTCGTCGTCCAGTATCCGAAGCTGAGCACGAAGCCAAGTCCGAACACGACGCCGACCCAGTCCGAGGCGAGCGGGTTGGTCACGTGGTGGATGCCCAGGCCTTGCCACGCGTGCAGCCCCGGCTCGCCGAGCGGCTTGAACGCCTTGACCTTGTCCTTGACGCCATCAATACCGCCGATCGAGTGCAGCGCCACGATGGTGAGCGGCAGCAGACTGGCCACGATGATGAAGAACTGCAGGACCTCGTTGTAGATCGCCGAGGTCAGCCCGCCGAGCGTGATGTACACGAGCACCATCGCGGCCGCGACCAGGATCGCCGTCGTCACCGACCATCCGAGCAGGAGGTGAATGATCAGCGCCAGCGCGAACAGGTTCACGCCCGAGATCAGCACCGTCGCTACCGCAAACGTGCTGGCATTGAATGCGTGCGCTGCCTCGTTGAATCGCAGGCGCAGGTACTCAGGCACCGATCGGACCTTCGCGCCGTAGTAGAAGGGCATCATGAACAAGCCCAGGAACACCATCGCTGGTACGGCGCCGATCCAGTAGTAGTGGACCGCGGCGACGCCGTACTGGGCGCCGTTTGCGGCCTGCCCGAGGATCTCGAGCGCGCCCAGGTTGGCGGCGATGAACGCCAGGCCGGTGATCCACGCCGGCAGCGAGCGGCCCGACAGGAAGAAGTCGAGGTCGGTCTTGATGAACAGCCGCGCGATGAAACCGATCCCGAGAACGACAACGAAGTAGATCCCGACGATCGCGTAATCGATCGTCGACGGATGAAGTCTCAGCATCCGGACCCTCTCCTCATGGAGGGCCTGCTACCCGCTTATCCGGGGTTTACGCGACGCGATGCTCGATCGAGCCCAAACGCTCGATTTCGATGCGGATCAGGTCTCCGGACTTCAGAAATTGCGGAGGATCCATCGCCATACCGACGCCGTTTGGCGTGCCGGTGAGGATCAGGTCACCCAGCTGCAACGTGCACGTCTGTCCGATGAACGCCACGAGCTCCTGACAGCCGAACACCAGGTCAGAGGTGTTGGCGTCCTGGCGCAGCTCGCCGTTCACCCAGGTGCGCAGGTTCAGGTTGCCGGCGTCGGGCATCTCGTCGGTGGTCGTCACCCACGGGCCGAACGGGCAGAACGTGTCGGCGCCCTTGGCGCGGGTCCATTGCGGCTCGCGTCCCTGCAGGTCGCGCGCGCTGACGTCGTCGGCGACGCAGTAGCCCGCGATCGCACCGCCCGCGCCCATCACGATCACCAGCTCGCCCTCGTAGTCGAGCCGGCGCACAACCTCGGGGCAGCGGATCGGTCCTCCCGGCGGCGCCACCGAGCCGGCCACCTTGACGAACACGATCGGCTGCTCGGGGGGCTGGTTGCCCATCTCCGCGGCGTGGGCCGCGTAGTTGCGCCCGATTGCGTAGATCGTCCCTGGGCGCGGGACCGGCGCCAGCAGCGTGACCTCCGACAACCCCCACGACTCCGAGCCGCGCGACCGCGCCGCTCCGGCGAGCACGTCGGTCACGCCGAGGCCGCCCTCGAATGCGACCACGCGATCGTCGAGCACCTCGCCTGCGAGCGGTTGCGAGCGACCGGGCGCACGGAACGTGGCGAGCTTCATCGCCCGGCAGCCTACCTCCTACTTGTCGAAGGGGGACTACGAGCTGCTGACACCCGCCGGCGCCTTCGTCGGCGCCTGCACGTGCGTCACGGGCAGGCCCAGCGCGCGTGCCTTTGAGATCAGGTCGAGCTTCAGCCAGCGCGAGATACCCAGCGGCAGCGTCGAGATGATGATCTCGTCGTAGTCGCCGAGGTTGACGGCGTCGTGGATCGCCATCAGCGGCTCGGAGTCGCCGAGACTACCGGTGACCTCCGACCCCGCGGCGTCGCTCAACTTGGGGAGGGCCTCCGCGAGCACGTGCTGGGCCTCGTCCTCGCCCGTGTCCTGCGGGTCGACGACCTTGTGCATGCCGTGCGGCTGGCGCGGGACCACGAGATGGAACGTCGCAGGACTCCGCTGGGCACGTGCTCTGACGGTGTCGAGCAGGCCGCTGGTGGCCGCCGTCTGATGCGCGACGACGAGAACATGGGCCGGGTCAGACATCTACTTCACCTCCGGCAAAGCGTTGCGGACAGGGCGAGTATCTCACCGGTGACCCGGGCGGGCAACCGGCGCGGCGGGCGGTCAGCTCAGCCGCGCGGCGAGCCCGCGCGCGCCCATGTGCGCGATCGCCTGGATCGAGATCTGCGGATTGACCCCCGAGGCGCTCGGAAAGCTCGAGCCGTCGAGCACGTACAGCCCCCGGACCTCCCACGTCTGGCCGGTCGGATCGCACGCGGAGGTGGCGGGCGAGCCGCCCAACCGAGCCGACCCCATGATGTGGAACGAGTTCAGGATGCACTGGCCGGCGCCGTAGCCGGCCTCGTCCGCGTCGGCCATGAACTGAGCGCGGCTGCCTGTGGAGGTGTCATAGCCGACCCACTTGGCGTGCGAGCTGAACACGCGCCGCGCACCTGCAGCCTCGAGCATCTGCGCGGCGCCATCGATCCCGGTGCGCAGGTGGCCGGCGTCGAACTCCGACAGCTTGTAACGGACCACGGGCTCTCCGTCACGCCCGACTCGAACCTCGCCCCCGTCGCGGTCGCGCAGCAGCACGCCGATCGGGACGGAGCTCGACATCGCCTCCATCAGCGCGAAGTGCTCGCGGGCGCCGCGCCACGGCGCAAACGGGATGAACAGGTGGGGATGCTCGGCGGCGGTCTCGTACTTGAGGCCGTAGCCGTCGTGCAGGTCACGGAACTGATCGGAGTAGAGCGCCTGCATCACGCCTTCCCAGGGCTTGAGCTCCTCGTCGAAGACGCCGAACACCGCCGTCGCCGGGTGCAACTTGAGGTGCTTGCCGATGTTGGCGTTCCCCAGCCCTGATCGCCTGAGCAGCGCCGGCGTGTGGATCGCCCCGCAGGCCGCGACCACGGCGCGTGAGCGGATCTCGAGCGACTTGCCCTCGGCGGTGACGCCGACGATCCCGCGGGCCGCCCCGCCCTCGACCAGGACCTTCCGCACGCGGCTTCGGACCACCAGCCGCGCCCCGGCGCCGTGCGCGTCGGCAAGCCACGTCTTGACGACCGATTGCTTGGCGCCGACGCGGCAGCCCAGCCCGCAGTAGCCGCATTCCTTGCCCTGAGCGCAGTTGCGCACTCCCCGCGGCATCGCGTCAACGTGCCACCCGAGCGCCAGGCAGCCGTCGCGCAGCTTCTGCTCGCGGGTCGACGGGTCGTTGTACTCCTGGCTGACGCCCAGGCGCTCACAAACCGCGTCAAGGCTCGCCGTGTAGTCCTCGGACGTGAACGCGGGGACGCCGTGCGACGCCCACTCAGCACGCACGTCGTCGGGGGTCCGAAACGACGTCGTGTAGTTGACCACCGTGCCGCCGCCCAGACACGAGCCCGCGATCAGGCCGACGCTCTGGTCGTGCGTGGCGGTCGGCGCGGCCATGTAGTACCGCGTGATCGCGCCGAGCTCGGAGCCGTCGAAGTCCTGGTCGTCGTAGTAGTCGCCCGACTCGACCACCACCACGTCGAGCCCCGCCCCGGCGAGGACGGCCGCGGTGGCGCCGCCGCCGGCTCCCGAGCCGACGATCACCACGTCGCAGTCAAGCTTCACGTCTCGCCCGTCCAGCTCCACCGTGCCCAGCGCCTTGCGCGGCGCCTCGGGCAGCGTGCCGAGCGGGCCTTCGTAGCCGATCGCGTCCCACGCCGGATTGCGAGCCCCGTCGGGCCCGGGGAGCATGTAGTAGAAGAGCAGCGCGGCCTTGCGCAGGGCCTGAAAGACGGCGCGCCGCTGCGGCGCTCGCGAGTCCGCCCAGGCGAGCAAGACACGCTCACGCTGGTCGGCGGTGAGCGAGCTCCAGCGCTTGAGCCCGGCGCCGCCGAGCGCTCCCAGCGCGACGCTGTCCCACAGCGACAGCAGCGTCGCCAGCTGCTTGCGCTCCGATGGGCGTGGGTTGCGCGCGACCGCGGCGATCACGCCGTCGGGCACGCCGAGCTCGGTGGCGCTGCGCAGGCCGTCGCCCGAGGGGCAGAACGCGTCGCAGATCTGCTCGAGCGCGCGGCGCTGGCGGGGGTTCAGATCCACCCGCCCACACTAATCGAGTCGATACTCCCCGTGGGCGACAACTACGGCCGCCCCGCCCACGACGACGCGCTCGATCCGCTCGTCGGATCCATCCACGCGCGCGTGCAGCACCGACGGTCTGCCGATCTCCTCGCCCTGGCGGATCTGGATCGGCCGGCCGTACTCGCTCCAACCGTGGCGCGCGAGGTGGACCGCCAGCGGGCCTGCGGCCGAGCCGGTTGCCGGGTCCTCGGAAACGCCGAGGCCAGGGGCGAACATCCGCGTTTTGAAGCGCCCGCCCTCGCCGGCGAAGCAGCTCACACCAATCTCGCCCAGTTTGCGCAGGGCGGCGAGATCGGGCTCGAGCGCCGCGACGGCCTCCTCGCCCGACAGCGCCACGTAAACGTGCAGCGGGCCGTTGCGATATCCCAGCACCGGCAGCTCCGCGCGCTGCACTCCAACCGCTGCGAGCAGTTCCTCGGCCCACTCAAACGGCTCGACCGCAGGGATCGGCTGCTCCATCTCGCCATAGACGATCCGGTTGCGCTCGCGGCTCAGCTCAATCGGAATCACGCCCGCGGCGGTCTTCAGCCGGACGAGCGCGAGGTGCTTGGCGGCGCCCACCACGTACGCGGTCCCGAGCACGGGATGTCCGGCGAACGGCAGCTCGATCGCGGGAGTGAAGATGCGGATGTGGGCGTCATAGCCCCGCTCGTCAGACGGCTCCTCGACGATGAACACCGACTCCGAGAGGTTCATCTCCCGGGCGGTGCGCTGCATCCCCTCCGCGCTGAGGTCGGCCGCATCCGTGAACACCGCGACGGGGTTGCCCTGCAGTGGCGCGTCGGTGAAGACGTCGAGGACCTCGTAGCGATGCATCGCCCTCGCCTTACTCATCCGCCATCTCGAGCAGCGTGGTCACGGTGGTCCAGTTGCGCGCCGTGGCGGTCACGCCGAGCCCTTTGCCCGCGAGCTTGTTCCACAGTTTGGAGCGGGCGACGCCCTCGGGGTGCCAGGCGTAGAACTCGCGCCCGCTCGCGGCGAACTCCTCAGAGTCGGCCGCCAGCGACTTCAGCTCCTTGACGAGCTTGGCGTCGGGCTTGCCGTCTAGGAAGCTGACCTGGTAGCGCTTTGGCTCGGTGGCGACCTTGCCCAGCGGGTTTCGCTTCACAACCGCTGCCAGCTCGTCGCGGGTACGCACCACCACGGGCACGTCGAACCCGAATTCCTCGGCGATCACGCGCTCGCAGTCCGCGGCAACCTTGTCCGGCTTCTTGCCGCTCGAGAGCACGATGTTGCCGCTCTGCACGTACGTGCGAACGTCCTCGAAGCCGGCCTCCGACAGGACCTCGCGCAGACGGGGCATCGCAACCCGGCGGTTGGGTCCGAGGTTGATGCCCCGCAGCAGGACGATGTGCCGGCTCACCCGGCTCAGGCTATAAGAGAGGACTACGCGACTTCGCTGAACAGCTGCTCGTCGACGTCCAGCTCGGCGCGCAGCTTCTTGGTGATCTGGCCGTGGATCTGGCAGACGCGGCTCTCCGTCACGCCAAGAATCTCGCCGATCTCGCGCAGCGTCAGGTTGTAGACGTACAGCAGCACTGCGACCTTGCGGTCACGCGGCGGCAGGCGGTCGAACGCCTCGCGGAAGCGTTCCTTGGCGGCTTCGCGCATCGCCGAGCTCTCCGGGTCGGCCTCGCGGTCGTCGCTCTGCAGCGTGTCGATCCGCTCGATCGTGGTGTCGTCCTCGGCGAGCACGACGGTGTTCAGCGAGCCCACGTGGGAGCGAGCGATCTCGTCCTGGCGGGTGACGAGCTCGTCGGTGGTGATCCCCAGCGACTCGCTCAGCTCGGCGTTGGTGGGCTTGCGGCCGTACAGGCCGACGAACTGCTCGTGAGCCTTGCTGATGTCGCGGTCCCAGCGGCGCAGCGAGCGCGGCGCCCAGTCGTTGCGGCGCAGCTCGTCGAGCACGGCGCCGTGAATCCGGGTCCAAGCAAACTGCTCGAGCGTCGCGCCCTTTTCCGGGTCGTAGCGGTCGATCGAGCGGATCAAAGCTTCCAGGCCGCACGAGATGAAGTCGTCGACCTCGCAGCGGGCCGGGATCTCGCGGACCTTCTTGTAGACGATGTACTTCACCATCGGCGCGAACGTCAGGACCAGGCGGTCGCGGACGCGCGCATCACCCGTCTCCTTGTACTGCTTCCACAGACGCAAAGTCTCCTGCGCTGACAGGCGACCCGTCCTGTCCTTAACACGTGCCATGCGGATTACTCCGTCTCTGTTTTCGAGGGAACCTGGATTGAGGCCGGACGGTTTGCTGACTCGCTGTCCGGCATCCCCAAGGACATCGACAGAGATGGGGTCGTGCACCTCCGCTGGAGTCCGCAACCCCGATCCGTAGTTACCCGCAATCGGCCCGCCGAGCGGGCGGGGAAGCTATTCGCCGGCGCCTTTGAGCCGCACCGAGGGCAGCGGCGCGCTCGCCGCCAGCGCTGCGGCTTCGTTCTCGCGCTTTACCTCGAGCCAGATCTCCTCGCGGTAGATCACCAGCGAGCGGGGCGCGTCGATCCCCAATCTCACCGTCTGGCCTCGCACTTCGAGTACCTCGACGACCACATCGTCGCCGAGCATGACGCGTTCGCCGGTCTTCCGCGTGATCCTCAGCATGCCGAGGACGAGGAGCCGTTGGTCTCGACCTCGACCTCTGCGAACAGCGGTGCGCGGAGTTCGCATCCAGCCGCCTGATTGATCACCTGGTGGCCGCGCCCGGAGCGGACCAGGATCGGAGCCTTCAGGTTGGCGACGAAGTCCTCGAGCGCCTCGGCGGCCCGGACGGTCACGTACACGTCCACCTCGGCGGTGAGGTCGGGACCCAGCCGCTCGGCGTCCTCGTCGGTGACCTCGACCGTGAACTGCGAGAAGAACTGATGCGGGTTGGTCACGGGCAGCGCAAGCCCCGGGTCGTCCAGGGACTGCAGCCACAGAAACGGTGTATCGGGGTCGCGCGCGAGCAGCGCATAGCGCGAGCCGCTCAGCCCGATCAAACCGTCGGGAAACTCGATGACCGACCCAGGGTCGATCTCTACGCGCCCGAAGCGCGAGCTCTCGATCGTCAACGACACAGGCTCTCCCTTGTCGGGATCAGTTGTTCAGGAAATCAAGCAGTGAGGACTGAACGATATTGGCACCAGCCTTCAGAGCGGCGCTATACGCCGCCTGCTCGGTGGAGAAGTTGATCGCCACCGTTGCCATATCTGCGTCCTGAACGTTGGAAAGCGCGGCTGTGTCGCTGTTCTGCAGCTGCTGGATGCGGGTGGAGGCGAGCGTCAGGCGATTGCTGACTGCCCCCACGTTGGCCTCCATCTGAGTCAGCGTGCCGAAGTTCGAGTCGAGGTTCTTCAGGTCGGCGCCGCCGATCGCGCCCGTGTTACCGGACTGCATATCCGAGGCGATCGTCCGCAGCGTGTCGAGCAGCCCGCCGTCGCCGCTGGCCTGGCCGTTGCCAAGCAGCGACGAGATGTTGGTGTTGACCGTCAGCGTCGTGTTGGGGCCGATCAGGCGGTTGACGCTCCCGGTGCCGCCCTGGTAGGTGTCGGTCGACCCGGTCTGGTAAGGCGCGGTGCCGGTCGATGTGCCCGAGAAGATGTACTGGCCGTTGTAGCTGGCGTTGGCCTCCTGCTTGATCGCGTCGATCAGCTGGTTGACCTCGGAGGCCGAGGCGTTGAGGTCGGACTGGGTGTAGGTGCCGTTGGCGGCCTGGACGACCAGCTCTCGCACGCGCTGCACCATGCTGTCGATGTCGCCGAGCGAGGTGGTGGCCTGCTGGGTCCAGGCGGTGCCGTCGGTGATGTTGTTGGTGTAGTCGTTGAGCGAGGACAGCTGCCCGTTGAGGCTCATCGCCTGGCTCGTGCCGTACGGGTCGTCGGACGGCTGGTTGATCTTCTTGCCCGAGGACAGCTGCTGCTGGGTGGTGTCCAGCCGGTTCAGCGACTGCTGCAGGTCGTTCAGCGTCATCGACGCGGTCATCTGGGTGGTGATCCGTCCGAACATCTATCAGTGCGCTCCGACCTGGTTGATCAGGGTGTCGAGGGTGGTGTCGATCGCGTTCATCACCCGTGCAGACGCCTGGTAGGCGCGCTGGAACGTGATGAGGTTCGTCATCTCCTCGTCGAGCGAGACGCCGGACACGCTCTGGCGCTGGCCGTTGATCGCATTTAGCAGCGAGGTCCCCGTCGACTGGGTGCCCTGAGCCGCGGCGGTGTCGCTTCCGACCTTCGACACGAACGTCGCGTAGGACTGATCGGCGGTGCCGCCGGCGAGCTGGGAGATCTGGATCGCGAGGTCGTTCCCCGTGGGGTCGGACGTGGAGCTCGTCTGGATCGAGCTCGCCGTCGCCGAGACGGCGATCGTCGACGCGCTGTTGCCGCTGAAGAACGGGCTCGAGGGCTGAAGTGAGTTGACCGAGCTGATCAGCTGGTTGGAGATCGTGTCGAGCTGGTTGCGGTAGGTCTGGATCTGGCCGCTGGTGGGGTCCGACAGGCCGAGCAGCGCGCCGAGCTGACCGCCGGCCGCCGAGGTCAGCGTCTGGGGCCAGTTGACGGTCGTGCCGCTTACGAGCGGCGACGCGGCGTCGCCGAACTTGACCTGCACCATCCCGTTGCCCTGATCGGTGACCGAGATGTTGGCCATCCCCGACAGCGAGTCCAGCAGCTGGTCGCGCTGATCGAGCAGGTCGTTGGCGTTCATCCCGCCTGCCTGCATCTGGCTGATCTGCTGGTTGAGCTTGGCGATCTGGTTAGCGTCGTTCTGCACCACCCCGCTGGGCGACGCGGTCAGCGTCTGGTACTGCTGAGCGGTCTGGGACTGAATCGTCGCGAGCTGCTGGTCGAGCGCGTTGAGCGACTGGGCCACGGTCGTGCCCTGGTCGACCACCGCCTGGCGGGCCGCCGGCGCCGAGATCCCGCTCGTCGAGTTCGAGAGGTCGTTCCACGAGCTCCAGAACTGCTGAAGCTGGGTCGAGAGCCCGGACCCAGAGGGCTCGTCGAGCGAGGTTTGGACCTGGTTGAGGATCGTCGTCTGCGTCGAGGCGTTGCTCGTGTTGCTGTTCTGCGCGCGGTACTGGATGTCCAGGAACTGGTCGCGGATGCGGCTGATCTGCGAGACGTCGACGCCCGTGCCCAGCTGGATCCCGTCGCTCGGGCCGATCGACAGCCCCGTCAGCGTCATCGAGGGGCTCTGGGTGAGGTCCACCTGCTGGCGCGAGTAGCCCGGCGTGTTCGCGTTGGCAATGTTGTGCGAGGTCGTGTCGATCGCGGCCTGCGCGGCGCTCAAGCCGCGAAGCGCGGTCTGCAGTCCGGTGAAGCTCGGGATCGTCATGGTCTCGTTAGACCTCGAGGTTCAGCGTGCGGCGGTTGGCGGTGTAGGCGACTGGGACCGACGTGGGCCGCTCGCCGGCGCGGTCATAGACGGTCTCGCCACCCTCTCCGGCCAGCCGCAGCAGGTGGTCGAGGAACGCAAGCTCCTGGCTCATCAGGGCGCGGTTGACGTGGTGCTCGCGCTTGGTCTCCTCGAGCAGGCCGCGCAGCTTGGAGCTGCGCTCGCGCGCCATCTGCGCGCCGTGCGGGTCAAGCAGCGTCTCCAAGCGGCTCAGCGTCACGCCACCGGGGATCACGCCCAGACGCGCGCCTGCGCGCTCGAGCAGGCGCATCCGCTCGGCGTCGAGCAGCTGACGGCGCTGGAGCTCGGCCTGGAGGATGCCCGTAAGCGCGACCACGGCCTTGACGTCGCGTCGGCGAATCGCCGCGCCCTGCTCGAGCACCACCTGAAGCAGTCGCCGGGCTGCGACAAGCTGCGCGTCGAGATGCGCGAGGACGTCGCCGGTGAAGATCGCGTCGGTCTCGTGCACGACGACGGTCATGACTTGGTTCCTTGAGACTTGTCGGCCGCCGGGTACCCGAGCGCGGGATCGATCGACTTGGCGATCTGCATCGCGATGCCGGTGCCGCCACCGGACATGATGCTCGAGGTCAGCGTCTGCGGCAGCATGTTGGCGTACGCGCTGCTGGCCGCGTCGCCGCCCATCAGGCCGCTCGCGCCGCTGCTGCCGCTGCTGCCGTCGTCGGAGCCGTCGCTGCTCGAGTCGGTGGCGGTTGACGCGAGCCCCTGGGTGAGCTGGTCGACGAGCACCTGCTCGAAGCTCAGGCCGACCTGGTAGGCCTTCTTGGCGTCGGCGTCGCCGTTGCGGATCGCCGCCGGCTCGTTGGCCGGGTTGATCGGCGGCAGGCCGCCGGTCGACAGGCCGCTGGAGATGGGGCTCGAGAAGCTCATGATCAGGCCTTGATCTGGTTTGCGATCTGCAGCATCTGGTCCTGGTACTGGACCGCGTTCGAGCTCATCTGGTAGCTGCGCTCCGCGGTCATCATCTGCGACATCGCGCGTCCCATGTCGACGTTCGAGCCTTCCAAGGCGTTCTGCTGGAGCGTGGACCCGGTGGCCGTGCGAATCGCGCCGCTGGCGGCGGTGGCGCTGAAGATGCTGTCGCCGTCGGCGACCAGGCCGTTGGGCGCCGGGACCGTGACGAGCTTGATCTGGCCTAGCGTCTTGCCATTGACGACGACGTTGCCGTTGCCCTGGATCGTGACGTTCGAGGGGTCGGTTCCTGGCGGGATCGTGATCGGGGGCTGCACCAACATCCCTTGGCCGTTGGTCAGCTGACCCTTGGCGTTGGTCTGAAGCGCGCCGTTGCGGGTCAGCCCGATGGTGCCGTCAGGCCGGCGCACCTCGAAGTAGCCGGGGCCCTGGATCGCGACGTCGAGCGAGCGGCCCGTCTGCTGGATCGAGCCCTGCTCGCTGCTTCGTCCGATGATCCCGGACGCCGAGCCGGCGCCGGTTGCAACGTTCGTGCCGGTGGAGTTGCCGCCCTGGGTGTAGAGCAGATCCTGGAAGCCGATGATCTCGCCCTGGTACCCGGTCGTGTCGACGTTGGCGAGGTCGTTGGCGACCGCGTCGAGCTGATTCTGCTGCGCTTGCATGCCGGAAGCCGCGGCGTACAGACCCTGAAGCATCAACCACCTCCGATCGAGCCGACCTGCTGGGCACCCTGCTGCATCGTCTCGCTGATCGCGTTGATCGCGTTCTGACCCGTCTCGTACGAGCGCAACGAGCTGATCATGTCGGTCATCGTGCGGACCGGGTCGACGCCCGACTGCTCGAGTTCGCCCTGGCGCACGACGCCTGTGTCGCGACCGGCGGCGGTGCCGGTGTAAAGGTTCTCGCCCTGCTTGGCGGCGTTGGGGACGTTGAACACGCCGAGCGCGGACGCGGCGACGGTGCCGTTGGGGCTGACGGCGATCGGCGCTCCGTTCTGGGAGAGCACCTCGTTGCCCTGCGAGTCGACGAGCCGGCCCTGGGCGTTTGACATGAACTGGCCGTCGCGCGTGTAGCGGACCCCGTTGGGAGTGCGGACGGCAAAGAAGCCCGTGCCCTGGATCCCGAAGTCAAGCGGCTGCCCGGTCTGCTGCAGCGTCTCCGGGGTCATGTCGGTGACGATCTTGGCGATCTTCACGCCCGTGTTTAGCGTGCCGATCTGCTGCCCCGTGGCGGTGTTTGACAGCAGCAGCGAGCCGAAGCTCTGCTGCTCTGCGTGGTCGACCTTGTATCCCGGAGTCGAGGAGTTCGACAGGTCGTTAGACAGCTGGTTCTGACGCACCTGCTCGGCAAGCATTCCGGAGGCTGCGATGTAGAGACCTGGGTCCATCGATCCCGGTGATCGCCCGTCAGGGATGATCCTTGAGCGATGGATCCGATCGCCGTGGACATTCGTCTCATTCGCGCCGTGCTGGGCGGCGAGCTGAAGGTCGTGCCGGGCCGGGCGATGATGGCGCGAGTGGTCGCAGCCGACGGGTTTGGGCGCGGGAAGCTGGCGATCGCCGGCGCCGTGATCGACGCGGAGCTCCCCAAGCACGTGCGCGCCGGGCAGGAGCTGCGCCTGACGGTGCGGGATGTCAGCGCCCATCAGGTCGTGCTCGGGATGTCCGACCAGCCTGCCGGCGTGCCGGTGCCTGCTGCCGAGTTGCCGGGAGGGGGCGTGCTGCGAGTCACCGAGGAGGACACCTCCGAGGAAACGGGTTCGGGGTCGGGCGGGTCGCCCGAATCGCGCGTGCTGTCGCTTCGCTACGACGCGCCGACGCTCGGTGCTCTTGACCTGCGCTTTGAGCTGGACCCCGGCTCCCTGGGGGTCAGCGTGTCAGTTGCGGCCGGCACCCCCCTGTCCCTCGCGCAGGCGCGCGCGGAGCAGTTGCGCGACGCGCTCACGGCCGGCGTGGGCCGGCCCGCCACGGTGACCGTTTCGCCCCGCCACGAGCCCCTGGACCTGTATGCCTGAGGACCCCCGTAAGCGCCGGGCGACCGCGCTGAACTACGAGCACGGCGACCGGGCACCGAAGGTCACCGCGACCGGCACCGGGCTGGTGGCCGATCGGATCATCGCCGCCGCGCGCGAGGCCGGGGTGCCGGTGCGCTCCGATCCGGCCCTGGCCCAGGCGCTGGGGTCTTTGGAGCTCGGGGACGACGTGCCCGAGGAGCTGTGGACGGCGGTGGCGGAGACGCTGGCGTGGGCGTACAAGCTCGATCGCGAGGCGGCGGCCCCAGCCTCCTGAGTTTGTGTCCTGTGAGGACCACAACTCAGGACGCTCGCCCGGCTCCGCCGCGGAACGACGCTCAACCTTCGCAAGCGCCTGCCGATCACCCCGAGTGCCTGTCCTCGGAACGGTTCCCTCGAATGGCACTTCGCCTTACCTCGAACTCCCTGACGTCCGATGACGCCCGCCCTGACGGCGGGTCGGTTGCGCTGCGCGCTACCGGCGCCTTCGGCGCCACGCTGGCCGGCAAGGCCCGCCCGCTGCTGATCGCGGGCGACATCGACGGCTACCGCGCGCTGTTCACCCGCGCCGGCGAGCAGGAAGACCCCAACGCGCGCTACCACGCGCGGGTGCTGCTCCTCGAGGAAGGCCTCACGGCCGCCGGCCAGGCGCCCACGGCGACCCAGGCCGCCCAGCTGTTCGCCGACGTCGCCAAGGCCGGGCTCGACGCGCTCGACGAGCAGCCAAGCGAGCCGATCATCCTCGGCTACACCGGCGTCGCGCTCTACGAGCTCTGGGGCCTCGACGGAGCGCGGGCCCTGTTCGAAGCGGCGCAGCGCCTCGAGCCCTCGCTGCCGCACATCGAGCAGAACCTGGCCCAGCTCAAGGATCGCCGCCGCCACGCGCGCCGCAACGGCCGCCCCTTCCACCCCACCGTCCCGGCGCTCGTCACCCGCGCCAAGCGCATCGCCGTCCGCGCCAAGCCCGCCTCGGGCCTGACCCTGAGCCTCTGCATGATCGTGCGTGACGAGGAGGAGATGCTCCCGCGCTGCCTGGCCGCCGTGGCCCCCGCCGTCGACGAGATCGTGATCGTCGACACCGGCTCGGTCGACCGCACCGTCGAGATCGCGCATGAGTTCGGCGCCAAGGTGATCCACCGCGAGTGGACGGGGTCGTTCTCGGACGCCCGCAACGTCTCGTTTGAGGCGGCCACGAGCGACTGGCTGATGTACCTCGATGCCGACGAGGTGCTCGTCGCCGAGGACGTCAAGCGCCTGCGCGCGCTGACCGGACGCATCTGGAAGGAGGCGTTCTACCTCGTCGAGACCAGCTACACCGGCGACGTCGAGGACGGCTCGGCAGTCACCAACAGCGCCCTGCGGATCTTCCGCAACCGCCCGCACTATCGGTTCGAGGGCCGCCTGCACGAGCAGATCGCCCACCACCTGCCGACCTATGCGCATAACCGCATCGAGCAGACCTCGGTCCGGGTCGAGCACTTCGGCTACCTCGGCGCCGTGCGTGATGCGAAAGAAAAGTCCACCCGCAACATCGATCTGCTCCGCGCCCAGCAGCGCGAGAGCGCGCCGTCGGCATTCCTGCACTTCAACATCGGCACCGAGTACGCGGTCATCGGCGACCACGGATCGGCGCTGATCGAGTTCGAGCGCGCCTGGGAGATGGCGCGCCGCCAGGGCGAGGAGCGCCGCGACTACGTGCCGGCGCTGATGACCCGGCTGGTGACAGCACTGCGGCTCACCGGCCGCCAGACCGAGGCCGTCTCCAAGGTCGAGGAGGGCCTTGAGCTGTTCCCCGGTTTCACCGACCTGGTCTACGCACAGGCGCTGGCCTACCTTTCGATCGACCGCCAGGACGAGGCGATCGAGGCTTGGAAGCGCTGCATCGAGATGGGTGACGCGCCCGCGCGCTACGGCGCGACCGTGGGAGCCGGCACCTACCTGCCGAAGATCTCGCTGGCCGAGCTGTACCTCAGCCGCGGCGAGCTCCAGCAGGCCACAGAGCTGCTCGACGAATGCATCACCGAGTACCCGGGCTTCGTCGGCGTGGTCGGGCCATACGCCACGGCGCTGCTCGCCGGCGGCGCGACTCCCGACGCGGTCGTCTCTGAGATCGAGGGTCGGGTCGCCGAGGTCACGCTCAACGTTCGCTTCGTGCTCGGCACCGTCCTGTACGCCCGCGGCGCGATGTTCGCTGCCGAGCGTCAGTACCGCGAGGTGCTCGCCAGTCGTCCGACCAGCTCTCAGGTCCGCGTGGCGCTGGCCGAGGCCCTGCTTCACCAGCGCCGCTACCTCGACGCGGCAGCCGAGGCCGCCGCCGTCGGCGGCGACGACGCGTTCGCCCCGCTGGCAGCGCGGATCGAGCTCTGGGGCGCCCTCGCCGGCGAAGATCTCGCCGGCGCGAAGACCGCACAGGCGAAGGCCGCCGCAGCCGGCGTGCCGACAGCCCAGCTCGAGGTGTTCGACGCGTGGGCGTCGCTGCTAGGTCCCGACCGGGCACCGCGTCAGCTACCCGTCGCAGCCACGCCGCTGTTCGGCGCGATCCTCGAGACCCTGCTGAGCGCGCAGGACTTGAAGACCTTCGAGCTGCTGGTCGGACTGATCGAGCACTCCGCCCTGCCCGAGCGCGAGCAGCGCGAGATGCGCGCGTCCATGTACCTGCGTGTGGGCCTGCTGGCCCCCGCTGCTCAGGAGTGGATGGCGATCTGCGAGTCGGCGCCGGACGCGCGCGCGCTGGTCGGCCTGGCCCGCGTGTCCGCGGCCCACGGTGCCGCAGAGGACGCCGTGGTGTTCGCGACCGAAGCCTTGAACCTGGAGCCCACTAGCGAAGCGGCCCGGGTGATTCTGGGCCGCTTCGCACCAACCGCCGCTGCCGCGTGAACAAGGAGGCTGCACCCGGCGACATCGAACGGACGTGCAATACCTCGCTCAAGTTCTCCATGGGGCGCCCGATTACCGCATCTGAACCGGAACATCTGTGCCGGTCTCAGGTAGGAACCCGTCGCATCCAAGGAGGTATGCACGATGAGCTTCGATATTGCTCCGGTTGGCCGGACGCCAGGAACGGCGCCCGCCGCCACTGACAAGACTCACAACACCGCTCCGAGCAACGCCGTGCAGGCGTCGGATTCGGTGACCGTGGACACGATTCCCTCCAGCCCTCCGCCGGAGGTCCACGAGGCCATGGGCGTCGCCGCCCAGGCGTACGACAAGCTCCAGGACCAGGGGCGCCAGATGCGCTTCAAGGTCAACGAGGGCACCGGCAAGCTGGTGGTCGAGGTCCACGATCTGCACGGCAATCTGCTGTTCCAGGTGCCGGCGAGCAAGGCGCTCGACGTCGCCGGCGGCGGGAGTCTGGACGACTAGGCCCCGCCGCTAAGCCCGGCAGGCTTGCCGCCGATTACACAGTGACCCATCAGCGAACCGAAGGCGAACCACATGTCAACGCAACCAGTAACCACGAGCGCGTTCTCGTCGGGCGCAAGCGTTTCATCGCTGGGCTCGTCCTCGCCGCTGCAGATCACCGGTCTCGCCTCGGGCCTGGACACGAACTCGATCATCCAGGCGCTGATCGCGATCGACCAGCAGCCGATCACCGCGCTGCAGAACCAGTCAAGCGGCCTGACGGCGACCAACACGCAGCTGTCGAGCATCCAGACCGCGCTGCAGCAGCTGTCGGCCAACGCCAAGGCGCTGGGCTCGTCGACTCTGTTCACCAACGTCCAGACCGCCACGTCGATCAACCCCACGCTCGTCTCGGCCACCACCAAGACGGGCACCGGCGCCGTGATCGGCAGCTACCAGGTGGGCGTCACGAACCTCGCCTCGTCGGCGCAGCGGACTTTCTCGTTCACGAGTCCGACCGCCGCCGACACCGTCACGATCGACGGCCAGCAGATCTCGCTCAACGCCGGCGCCAGCGCCCAGGACCTCGTCAACGCGGTCAACTCCAACAGCAATCTCGACGTGTGGGCGACCGCGACCAACTCGGGGACCGTGGTGTTCTCAAACCGCGCCACCGGCGACACCGGCACGAACTTCATCCAGGTTTCGGACACGTCGGCTTCGCTGACCGAGCAGACGGCGCTCGCCCAGCAGGGAACCAACGCCCAATACACGATCAACGGCGTCGCCGGAAGCTCGGCTTCGGACACGATCAGCAACGGGATCCCCGGCGTGACGCTCACCCTGAATGGCCTCACGACCACGAGCGGCACCGTGACGGTCAACGTCAGCCCCCCGGCCCCGAACTCGCAGAGCATCCAGACCGCGGTGCAGGCGTTCGTGACGTCCTACAACCAGGTCATCTCGCAGATCCAAACCCAGCTGTCCACGCAGCCTTCGAACTCTGACCCGACCGTCGGCACGCTGTTCGGCGACCCGGACCTCCGGGACCTGCTGAGCAACATGCGCCAGGCGATGTACACATCCGGCTCCGGCCTTCCCCAAGGGATGGCGAGCATGCTGGACATCGGCGTAAGCACCGGCGCGGCCAGCGGCGCCGCCCTGCCGTCGCAGAACTCGATCGCCGGCGATCTGACGCTCGACGCCGACACGCTGACCCAGTCACTTCAGAACAACCCCAACGGCTTCGCCGCCGTGCTCAAGAGCTGGTCGCAGAGCTTCTCGGGGCTGGTGGACACCGAATCTCAGGTGGGCGGCACGCTCGACAGCCGCATCCAGGGCGACAACCAGCAGATCTCCAACATCAGCGATCGCATCCAGTCGATGCAGCAGACGCTGAACGCCAAGCAGACGGCGCTGCAGGCCCAGTTTGCGGCGCTTGAGGCAACGCTCTCGCAGAACCAGTCGACGGCGTCCTGGCTTGCCAGCCAGATCAGCGCCCTGCCGACCATCAGCAGCAAATAAGCAGCCCCTCGGCGGGGAGTTTCCCTTCAAATCTGGGCGCGCCGGTCGATTACCGGCTCATGAGCAGCAGCAGGGAGATTCTGCGCTCGTCACCGAGCACCCTCAGGGTCTCGTAGACCCCTTCAAGCGTCGCCAGGAGACCCATCCAGAATGAGCAATCTCGCCCCCCCTCGTGCTTACCGCGAAAGCGCAGTGCTCAGCGCGCAGCCCGAGCAACTGATCGTGATGCTCTACGACGGTGCTCGCCGTTTCCTGCACCAGGCCGCGATCGCGATGGGCGACGGGCAGGTCGAGCTCGCCCACCGCAAGCTCCGCCGCACCGAGGACATCCTCCTGCACCTGCGCGAGGTGCTGGACATGGAGCAGGGAGGAGAGATCGCGACCCGCCTGCAGTCGATCTACCTGTTCTGCCAGAGCTATCTGCTGAAGGCGCGGCTGGATCGCGACCCGGCCAAGATCGACCGGGTCAGCGCGATGCTCGGTGAGCTGCGCGACGCCTGGGCAACGATCGAGCAGCAGCGATGAGCGCGGCTTCGGCCGCTCCGTACGAGCGTCTCGCCGACAGCTTCGAGCGTGAGCTCGAGCTCGTCGGAGAGGGCCGGCTCGACGAGGTCGCCCAGCTCGCCGCCGACCGCGACGCGCTGATCGCAAGTCTCCCCGCGACCCCGCCGGCATCCGCGCGGCCGGCACTCGAGCGGGCCCAGCTGATGAGCAAGCGCGCGGTGATCGAGATCGTGCGCCGACGCGACGCGATCGTGGCCGAGCTCGGCCGGGTCGCCCAGGCCGACAGGACCGCGCGCGGGTACGCGCCCAAGCGGCCGCGGCGCCTCCACATCGACGCCAGCGCCTAGTGTCACCGAGCTGACCGCTCGAAACCAGCACCGCAAAACGATCAAGTTTCCAGCTGATCTGCCGATCTGCGTGACATGCGGCTGATTCGCACAGACAAGGTGCCCGACGGGTCGACGCTGGGGCGCGACATCATCACCGGTCGTGACGCGGTGCCGCTCCTGCGCGCCGGCGTCAGCATCGATCAGCGCTACCGCGACGCGCTCGCCAAGGCCGGGATCCACGCGATCTACATCGCCGACGAGCGGAGCGAGGGGATCGTCCCCGTCCCCGCGATCTCGGACGAGGCGCGCCTGTTGACCACCCGGGCCGTGTCGACCGCTTTCGACGAGGCCAAGCGTTCGATCGCCGCGGGGAAATCGCTGCCCACCGTGGCCGCGAACTCGTTGACCCAGGTCGTCGAGCGGATCCTGCTGGAGATCGAGGACACGGGCGTTGAATCGCTCGTGCTGAACAGCAACTCGTGCGCCGACGCATACATCGTCCAGCACGCGATCGACGTGACTGCCCTGGGGTTGATGATCGGCCGCCGCCTGATGGGCGAGCAGGGTTGGACCGACCACCGCGGCCAGCGTCAGCACGGCAAGCGCGACGAGCGGCTCGCGCGCCTCGGGATGGGGCTTCTGCTTCACGACATCGGCAAGCTGGCCGTGCCCGCGGAGATCTTGAACAAGCCCGGCAAGCTGACCGACTCCGAGTGGGAGGTCATGAGGACCCACCCCCGGGTCGGACTTGACCTGATCCGCGACTCGAGCGCGTGGTGCCCGCTGGTCCACGCAGTGGTGCTCCGCCACCACGAGCGCTGGGACGGCAGCGGTTACCCGGACGGCAAGCAGGGCGACGACATCCACGAGATGGCGCGGATCGCCGCCGTCGCCGATGCTTACCTCGCGATCACGTCCGAGCGCGTCTACGCGCCGGCGAGCCCGCCGCACGAGGGGGTCCGCGAGATCCTCGAAGGTGTCGAGGTGCTGTTTGACCCGGTGGTCTGTCAGGTCTTCTCCCGAGTCGTCGCCCCCTTCCCGCCCGGGTCCGACGTGCAGCTCGTCGACGGCCGTTGCGGCATCGTCGTCAGCGTGCCCGAGGAGGAGCTCGACCGGCCGGTGGTTCGGGTGATCAGCGGCCCCGACGCTCCATACGAGATCTCGCTGCTGGACGATCGCAGCATCCAGATCGCGGGCTGGGGCGAGCCGCCAGTGCAGGCCGCGGTCGCGGCTTAGCCGCCAGCTCACGTCAGCTCCCGGCGGTCCGGCCGCCGACCTCAAGCATCGCGATCGCCCGCCGATGACCGGGCCGATCCAACTTCGAAAGGACCCGCAGTGCGCTTCTTGATCTCATCGGTACGCCGCCAGCTGCTCGCCGCCTTCATGGGCGTCTCCGCGATCTTCCTCGTCGCCATTGCGCTCGGCTGGACTGGCATCGGTGCGGTCGACGCCAACGTGAAGTCCGCGGCCAGAGAGCAGCAGATCCTCGAGCAGGCATCGGGTTCGGCCCGCGACCTCGCAGCCTCGCAGCTGGCGACCGTGATCGATCCGAAGAAGCAGCAGGACCACGAGGCGGACGTTGCCGCCTTCCAAAAGACCATCGCCACCCTCAAGGGCTACGTGACCTCGCAGTCCGCCCAGGACGCCGTCGGCTCCCTGAACGCAGCCTTCACCCAGTGGCAGTCGGTCGACAAGCAGGTCGTGTCCACGCTGCAGGGAGGGGACCTTTCCGACGCCATGCAGATCGCCGCTGGTCCCGCCGACCAGGCCGTCGATCAGCTCACCAAGGCCGTCGCCGGCGTCAGCACGGCGGTCTCCAACGACAACACCGCCGAGGCCTCAAGCGCCGCGAGCAACGGGCGGACCGTGATGCTGATCCTCGCCGCCCTGGCGCTGGCCATCGCCGCGATCATCAGCTTCAGCATTTCCCGCGACGTCAGCGTCCGCGTCAAGCGCCTGCTCGACGCGATCGTCGACCTCGACGCCCACTGCCTGGCCGAACTCGAGGAGGGCCTCGAGGCGATCGCCCGCGGCGACCTCACGCGCGAGATCACACCCCAGGTGAGCGAGATTCCAAGCACGCGACAGGACGAGATCGGACGGCTCACCACCACGTTCAACGCGATGGTCGAGAAGACCGAGTCGAGTATTACCGCCTACAACACGACCCGCGCCCGGGTTGCGGTGATGCTGCGTGAGATCAGCGGAGCGTCTGAGCAGCTCGCGCTGGCGTCCCAGCAGATGGCGACCACCTCGCACGAGACCGGCCGTGCCGTCGACGAGATCGCCCAGGCCGTCACGTCGGTCGCGGCCGGCGCCGAGGACCAGGTGCGGACGATCACCGAGGCCAAGGACCTCACCGACGAGGTCGCGGCCGCTTCCCAGATCTCGGCCAACGGCGCCCAGCAGACCGCCGACGCCGCCGCCCAGGCGCGTGGGCTGGCCCAGGAGGGCGCCGACGCCGTCGCGCAGGCGACCGAGGCGATGCGCGCGGTGCGCAACTCAAGCGCCGAGGCCACCAGCGCGATCCGCTCGCTGGACGCCAAGAGCGAGAAGATCGGCGAGATCGTCGACACGATCACCGGGATCGCGGAGCAGACCAACTTGTTGGCGCTGAATGCGGCGATCGAGGCCGCCCGTGTGGGCGAGCAGGGCCGCGGCTTTGCGGTCGTCGCCGAGGAAGTCCGCAAGCTTGCCGAGGAGTCGCAGTCGGCCGCGTCTTCGATCGCCACGCTGATCGAGGAGATCCAACACGAGACGCGCCACGCGGTTGAGGTGGTCGAGGACGGCTCTCGGCAGACCGAGGACGGCGCCGCGACCGTCGAGCAGGCCCGCGACGCGTTTGTGCGCATCTCCGACGCCGTCCAGGACGTCGGCACGCGGGTCGAGCAGATCGCCGCGTCGATTCAGGAGATCGCCAGCGCCGGCAGCCGCATGCAGGACAGCATGAACTCCGTCGCCGCGGTCGCCGAGCAGTCCAGCGCCTCCTCCCAGCAGGTCAGCGCGTCGACTCAGCAGACGAGCGCCTCGACCGAGCAGATTGCGGCGTCGGCGACCGACCTGGCGCGGACCGCCGAGGAGCTCGAGCGGCTCGTCGGGCAGTTCGTACTGGCCTAACCGCAAGAACCAACTGTCGCGTTTCGGGGCCGAGGGGTGGCCCCAGATCGCGACAGTTCGCGGAATTCTGGCCGCAACTGGCCGCCATCAGGCCCTAAAGGATCGGACCCGCCCGCCGATCAAAAGGGAGACTCGATGGATCGGGTCTTATCGAGCCCAGGGAGGGCGAAAGAAACCGTCTCACGACCCTTTCTCCCCATGTCCCTGCTTGACACCACTCAACTTGCGCTCGAGTCCGCGATGAGCGGCTCGATGCTCCGCCAGTCGCTTCTGGCCAACAACCTGGCCAACGTCGACACCCCCGGCTACCAGCCGCAGGACGTCAACTTCCAGGGCACGCTGGCTGCCGCGATTCAGTCCGGCCAGTCGCCCAACCAGGTCTCGTTCCAGCCCTACACGCTCAACCAGCAGGTGAGCGCTGACGGCAACGGCGTCAACGCCGAGCAGCAGTCAGCACAGCTCGCCGAGAACGGGCTTCTCTACCAGACGATGACCCAGGTCGCGGCCCAGCGTGAGTCGATCCTGGAGAACGCGATGGGGATCGGACAGAGCTGATGAGCCTGTTTGACGCGATCGACATCTCGGCCAGCGGCCTGACCGCCAACCGCACGCGGATGGACGTCACCGCCGAGAACCTCGCCAACGCCGAGACGACCCGGGCCGCCAACGGCCAGCCCTACCAGCGCCAGGAGGTCGTCCTCCAGCAGATCGGCGGCTTCGGCGCCGCGCTCGCCGGCGCCATGAACCAGACCACGGCGGCCGGCGGCGTGCAGGTCGCGGGCATCGTCTCTGACCCGACGCCGAACCAGCTCGTCTACGACCCGGGCAACCCGGACGCCAACAGCAAGGGCTACGTCCGGATGCCCAACGTCAACCCGGTGACCGAGATGGTGGACATGATCGACGAGTCACGCTCCTACGAGGCCAACGTGACCGCGATGAACACCAGCAAGGCCATGTACCAGAAGACCCTGGACCTGCTGAAGTGATTCCCGCGATTTCAGGTGCGATCGGACCGCTCGGTCCCAGCGAGTGGGGCGTCGGCTCCGTCGGCTCGCTCGGCTCCACGCCGGGCGCCGTCCAGGACCCCAACGCGATCGCCAGCACCGCCGGCGGCAACAGCTTCTCCGGAACGCTGACCAACGCGATCAACTCGCTCGAGCAGACCCAGGTTCAGGGCACCGACGCCGCACAGGGGCTTGCCACCGGTCAGCTGTCAGACCCCACCCAGGCGATCACCGCGGTCGAGAACGCCTCGCTCGCGATGGACCTCGCCTCGCAGATCCGCACCAAGCTCGTAGACGCCACCCAGAACATCTTCCAGACCCAGGTCTAAGAACTCATGAACTTCGGACAGCTTGCATCCAAGATGACTCCCAAGGGCTGGGCGATGGTCGGTGGCGCTGCCGCCGCGGCGATCGTGTTCCTGGTCCTGATCTTCAACTTCGCGTCACAGCCGAGCTATTCGACGCTGATGACGGGCCTGGACCCGACCCAGACCGGCAAGATCACGAGCACGCTGTCCACCAAGGGCATCGGCTACCAGATCCAGAACAACGGCACCGCGCTCGCCGTCCAGTCCGACAAGACGGGCGAGGCCCGGATCGCACTGGCCACGGCGGGACTGCTCAACGGCACCTCGCAGCCCGGCTTCGAGCTGTTCGACAAGCAGCAGCTCGGCGCCTCGAACTTCCAGCAGCAGATCACCTACCAGCGCGCGCTGGAGGGCCAGCTCGACCAGACGATCGAGGGGATCCAGGGCGTCAGCTCGGCGCAGGTGCAGCTCGTGCTGCCCAACCCCCAGGATCAGCTCTTCTCCGACAGCTCGCAGGCGTCCAGCGCCGCCGTGCTGCTGTCCAACTCCACGACGCTTGACCCCAACTCGGTCAAGGGCATCGCTCAGCTCGTCGCCTCGAGCGTCCCGGGCCTGCAGCTCAACAAGGTCACGATCACCGACTCCTCGGGAACGCCGCTGTGGCCCAACTCCGACGGCTCGAGTGGCGACGGCACGCTGCTGTCCCAGCAGGCCGCCAACCAGAAGTACGACTCGCTGACGGCCGCGCAGGTCGGAGCGATGCTCACCCAGACGCTCGGCCCCAACAAGGCTGAGGTCCAGGTCAACGCCCAGCTCGACGCCAACCAGGCCACCTCGGACACGCTGACCTACGCCAAGAAGGGCGTGCCGCTGCAGACCCAGACCCAGAACGAGTCGCTCACCGGCGCCGGCGGCGTCGGCGGAGTGGCCGGCACGGCCGGCAACATTCCCGCGGCCGCCCAGACGGCCGCCGGCAGCGGCTCCAACTACAAGAACAAGACCAACAGCACCACCTTCGGCGTCGACAAGACCGTCACCCACGCGGTGATCGCGCCAGGCACGGTCAAGAGCCAGACGGTCTCGGTGCTGGTCGACAAGTCGGTGCCCGCGTCGTCGCTGCCGGCGATCAAGGCGGCCGTCGCCGGCGCCGTCGGCCTCAACGCCAAGCGCGGCGACACGCTGTCGGTCTCCCAGATCACGTTCGCCAAGCCGACCGCGCCCGTGACCGCGTCGACTCCGAACAAGATGCTCGGCTACGCCAAGTACGCCATCGTCGGCCTGGGCGCCCTGATCTTCCTGTTCTTCATGACCCGCATGATCAAGCGCCGCGAGCGCGAGTCCTTCGGCCAGCCGACCTGGCTGCGCGAGCTCGAGACTCCGCGATCGCTGGCGGCGCTCGGCGGCGGCGACACGCAGGTCCTCGCCGCGCCCGTCAACGTGCCCCGGCGTCAAGTCGAGCAGCTCGTTGAGCGCGACCCCGACCGCGTCGCTCAGCAGGTCCGGGCCTGGATGAGCGAGGACTAGACCGCTTCCAATGTCCACCGAGCTCGAGCAGGTAGCCCCCGCCGCGCCCAGCGCTCCGCAGGCCGGCCGCCGCGCCGCCGTCAAGGGCCGGCGCAAGGCCGCGGTGCTGCTGGTGTCGCTCGGAACCGAGCGCGCCGCCCAGGTCTTCAAGCACCTGCGCGACGACGAGATCGAGGCCCTATCGCTGGAGATGGCACGGCTACAGCGCATCGACCCCGGCACTTCCGACAGCGTGCTCGAGGAACTCGCCGCCACGGTCACGGCCTACGACTCGCTGAACGCAGGCGGCGTCGACTACGCGCGTGAGGTCCTCGAGCGTGCGCTCGGCCCCGAGCGGGCCTTGGAGATCATCGGCCGCATGTCGACCGTGATCGAGCGCCGTCCGTTCGAGTTCCTGCGCAAGACGCCGCCCGAGCAGATGGTCACGTTCCTGCGCAACGAGTCGCCGCAGACGATCGCCCTGGTGATCGCCAATCTGCACACCACGCTTGCCTCGCAGGTGCTCTCGAACCTGCCCGATTCAGACCAGGCGGAGATCGCGCTGCGGATCGCGCGGATGGGCGAGACATCTCCGGACGTGGTCAAGCAGGTCGAGGACGTGATGCGCCAGAAGCTCGACACCGTCGTCCAGCAGGAGTACTCCGCTGCCGGCGGGATCAAGTCGCTGGCCGAGATCCTCAACCACACGGACCGCTCCACCGAGCGCAACGTGCTCGACTCGCTGACCGAGACCGACGAGGAGCTCGCAGTCGAGGTCCGGCGCCTGCTGTTCGTCTTCGAGGACATCATCAAGCTCGACGACCGCGCGATCCAGATGATCCTGCGCGAGGCCGACCAGAAGGATCTGGCGCTGGCGCTGCGAGGCGTTTCGGACGAGGTCAAGGACCGCATCCTCGGCAACATGTCCGAGCGCGGCGCCCAGATGCTGACCGAGGAAATGGAATTCCAGCCGCCGCAGCGCAAGCGCGTGGTCGAAGAGGCCCAGGGACGGATCGTGGCAATCGTGCGCAAGCTCGAGGAAGCCGGCGCCGTCGTCCTCTCGCGCGGCGAAGAAGATGCTGTCGTCTGATCCGCGCGATCAGCCGGCCTTGGCGCCTGTGGCCAGCTACGCGTTCCAGCAGCTCGACGCCCCACCCCCGGGGACCGGCGAGGACATCGCCGACGTGCTGTCGGCCGTCCGCGCCGAGGCCGACCGGATCCGCGCCGAGGCTCGCGCCGCCGGCGAGGCCGAGGGGCGCGCAGCGGGAATCGCCGCGGCCCGGGAGGCCGCCCAGCCGGCGCTGGTCGCCCTGGCTGCCGCCGCCGGTGCCGTCAACGAGCTTCGCGCTCAGCTCTCGGCCGAGGCCGAGCGGGACGCCGTTGACCTGGCGATCCGCCTGGCCGAGCAGATTCTCGCCGGCGCGATCGCGGTGCAGCCGGAGCGCGTGGTCGACGTTGCGCGCAATGCGCTTCGCCACCTGATCGACCGCAGGCACGTGACGCTCGTCGTCAATCCCGCCGACCTCGAGCTGGTCAGCGATTCGGTCGAGAACCTGTCCGCGCAGCTCGGCGGGATCGAGCACCTCAGCGTCCAGGCCGACCGCCGGATCGGCCGCGGCGGCGCGATCGCCCGCACCGAAGCGGGAGACATCGACGCCGGACTCTCCACCCAGCTGGCGCGTGCGAAGGAGATCGCGATCGCCGCGCTGTCGCCGGAGTCCGTCGATGCATCCTGACCGTCCCGGCGCCTCCGGCGGCCTGTCGCGCGTTGCGCAGGCGATCGAGGAAGCCGATCTCTCACAGCGCCGCGGCCGCGTGTCGGATCTGATCGGCCTGATCATCGAGGCCACGGGGCTCCAGGTCGAGGTCGGCGAGGTATGCATGGTCGGCGAGGGGCGCGACCGTCTGCCGGTAGCAACCGAGGTTGTCGGCTTTCGCGGCGGGCGCACCCTGTTGATGCCGCTCGGTGACCTCCACGGGATCGGACCGGGCACGATCGTCAACCCCACCGGCAAGCCGTTTCGCGTCGCCGTCGGCGAACCGCTGCTGGGTCGCGTCATCGACGGCCTGGGCAACCCGCTTGACGGAATGCCCAGCCCCGACGACGTCTCGACGCGGAGCACCACCAGCCGGCCACCGGACGCTTTCACCCGCCCGCGGATCACCGATCGCGTGGGGCTCGGCGTCCGCGCGCTAGACACCCTGGTCCCCTGCGGGCGCGGGCAGCGCCTTGGCATCTTCGCGGGCTCGGGCGTCGGCAAGTCGTCGCTTCTGGGCATGATCGCGCGCTCGACCTCGGCCCAGGTCAACGTGATCGCGCTCGTCGGCGAACGAGGCCGAGAGGTGCGCGAGTTCATCGAGCGCGACCTCGGCGATGCGTTGAGCCACTCCGTGGTCGTGGTCGCGACCTCGGATCAGCCCGCGCTCGTTCGGATCCGCGCCGCGTTCACCGCGACCGCGATCGCCGAACACTTCCGCGACCAGGGCGCCGACGTGATGCTGATGATGGACTCAGTGACCCGGTTTGCGATGGCCCAACGCGAGGTGGGGTTGGCGATCGGCGAACCGCCCGCCACCCGCGGCTACACGCCGAGCGTGTTCGCGCTGCTGCCGCAACTGCTGGAGCGCGCCGGCACAAGCCCACGCGGATCGATCACCGGCCTCTACACCGTGCTCGTCGACGGCGATGACATGAACGAGCCGATCGCCGACGCCGTCCGCTCGATCCTCGACGGGCACGTGGTCCTCACCCGCTCGCTCGCGCACACCGGCCACTATCCGGCGATCGACGTGCTCCAGAGCGTGTCGCGACTGATCAGCGAGATCACCACCAGCGAAGTTCGCGACGCCGGCACCCGGCTGCGCGCGGCGCTCGCCGCCTACCGGGAGAAGGAGGACCTGATCTCGATCGGGGCCTACCAGCGCGGCACCGATCCGCTGCTCGACGCGGCGATCACGCTGCGCCCTCGGATCAACGCGTTCCTGCGCCAGCAGGTGCACGAGCCCAGCACGCTTCAGGACGCCGATGCCGAGCTGCTCGCGCTGGCTCAGGAGCTCGCCGCGCCCGTGATCTTGACGGGCGATGTCGTCGACGCCGGCGCGCATCCCGCGGTGGCGCCGGCGCCCCAGGTCCCGGCCGGTGGCGTGACGACCGCGCCGGTCGCGATCCCTTCCCTGCAGCTGACCGCCTGACGGCGTCGGCACTGCTCGTACAACCGTCCACGGCGCTGAAAAAGCCCGCAAAACGGCCGACTACACGACCATGACCGGGACTTCGTTCCGTTTCAGGCTTGAACGCGTAAGAGCCCTCCGGGAGCGTCGCGAGGACGTCGCCAAGGAGGAGCTCGCCGGCGCGATGGTGGCGCACCGCCTCTGCGAGGAGCAGGAGCAGGCCGCCGCCGACCGCGTCGCGCAGGCTCATACCGAGCAGCGCAACGGCACCGGCGCACCGGCCACGGCCAGTGAGCTGTTGGCGCGTCAGGCCTACCTCGAGCGCAGCGAGCAGGCCCACATCGCCACTCGCCGCGACCTGCACCGTCAGGAGCTCGAGCTCGACCGGCGGCGGGACGCGCTGACGGTGGCCGCGATGGAGCGCCAGGCGCTTGAGCGTCTCAAGGAGAGCCGTCGCGTCGACCACGAGCGTGAAGTCGCTCGCCGCGAGGGCCTGCTCCTCGACGAGATGGCGATCAACGGATTCAGGAGAAGAGCAGCATGAGCCAAGCATTCACCGCGCCCGTGTCGGGCGCCGCGCAAGCGGCAGCGACACGAACGGCGCGAACGTCGGCAGGCGGGTCGGGACCGCCTCCAGGCAACGGCGAGACGCCCGCTTTCTCGAGCGTTCTCCACCACCACGTGGCCCGGACCGCACATGCGGAAGGCCAGCACAAGACCACCGGCGATTCCGGCGGTCGCCGCTCAAGCCATGGGCACGGAGCCGGCAAGGGCCGCCAGCGTGACGCGGCGGCCGACCCCGTCCAGGCGAGCGCTCAGCCGAGCGCCGATCAGGTCTCGAACGTCACGCCGAACACTCACGCCGTGCGGGCTGCCGCGCCCGCGGTCGAGCAGGCGCCGCCCGCGCCGGCCGACACGATCACCGCCGCTCAGAGCGCGGTTGTGAGCGCCGCAACGCCGGCTCAGCCTTCGGCCTCGGGCGCGGGTGACGCCGGACAGGTCGGAGCTGACGGCAGCGTTCAGACCAGCAACTTCATCCCCGCCACCGTGAAGCCGGCACCGGCATCCGTCGCAATCGCGACGCCGGGTGTCCAGCAGACGCCGGCTGTCCAGCAGACGCTGGGTGTCCAGCCGACGGCGGCGGGCCAGCTCAGCGAGTCGGACCCGGAGGCGGCCGCGGTTCTCACGGAGGCTACGACGCAAGCCGGCCCATCCCCCGTGACCGCTGCTGCCCCGGAGCCCACGCCGACCCAGCCCGGCACGCCCGCGGTCCCGGGCCTGACAACGCAGCCTGCCCCGGCTCCGCAGCAAACCGCCGCGCAACCGCAGCCGACCGCGCAACCGCAGCCGACCGCGCAGCCGCAGCAGAGCGCCTCGGTGCAGCAGCCGGCGACCGCGAGCCCCGCGCCGACCGCGGACACCCTCGCGCCCGCCGACCAGGCCCAGACGCCACCGACCGCCACGGGCTCGGATGTCCCGGCGTCGGGTCAGACGAGCGCTTCCCACGCTGCCAAGCCGGGTGGCCACGACGTCGCCGCCCACGGTGACGCCCAGACCGACGCGCCTACCGCGACGTCCGTCGCCGCGCAGCCGCAGGCCCCAAACGCGGGAACGCAGGACCCCGGCCAGAATGGCGCCGGCGGTCAGCCTCAGCCATCGCCGGCTCAGGCACCGCTCCACGCTCCGGCGGCCGACGCACAGTCACAGCCTGACCAGGCGGCTCCCGCACCGGCGACAAACCCGACCGTCCCGACGCCCGGCGTCACGGCTGCGCCCACCCCGCAGACCGCGCCGGCGGCTTCGACCGCTGCCACCGCCTCCGCGACAGGAGCGGCCCGCTACGGCATTGGCCTCAGCGAGGCGGTTGAGACCGTCCAGACGACGATCGAGCTCGGCTCGCGCCAGGGCTTCTCCCAGGCCAAGATCCAGCTCGCGCCCGCGTCGCTGGGCCAGATCACGATCCACCTGCAGAAGACCTCAGACGGCATCGTTGCCAGGGTCGTCGCCGACCACTCGGCAGCGGCCCAGACGATGCAGCAGGGTGGCGACGATCTGCGCCGCTCGCTGCAGAACTCGGGTCTGCACCTGCTACGGCTGGACATCGAGACGCGCGGGGACCAGCGCGGCTCCGCCGGCAGCAGCGGGCACACGTCCCAGTCGGACCGGACCGCCGGCGACAACGACACCGCTTCGGCCGGCGATGACGGAGCTTCACAGCCCACGACCCTCGTGCTGCCAAACGGCGCACTCGTGAACGTGCTCGCCTGACGGGCACGCGAAAGACAAGGACAAGAGTCATGAGCACAGTCACACCCACGACCGCCACCGGCACCACCACCCAGAGCAGCTCGACCACGAACACGTCGGCGACGAGCTCGCTGCTGGGCAAGGACCAGTTCCTGCAGCTGATGATGGCCGAGCTGAAGAACCAGAACCCGATGAGCCCGAACTCCAGCGATCCGACGCAGTACGTCACCGAACTCGCGCAGTTCACCGCGCTCGAGCAGCAGACCAACACCGCGCAGTCGACCGCGCAGAGCGCTCAGGCCAACCAGGCCACGCAGGCACTAGCGCTGCTCGGGCACACGGTCAGCTACATCGATCCGTCGGGCAACAGCGGCACGGGCGTCGTGCAGAAGGTCGACTTCGCGACCTCGGGACCGACCCTCACCGTCAACGGCGACAGCGGCATCCAGCCGTCTGGCGTCAGCGAGGTCTCCTGACCGAGCAGGAAAGCATCTTCGTGAGCTCCCCCGTCCAAAACCCTGCGCTGGTCTCCCCCGGGCTGGTCACTCCGACCGCCTCGGCGGCGCCTACGTCGAGCGCGACCTCGCCCCTCACGGGGCCGTCGTTCGCCGACGTGCTGGCCCAGCGCACGACTGCGGGCCAGCCGCCGCGGTTCTCGCGGCATGCGCTGGACCGCCTGCGCCAGCGTGGCATCCAGCTGACCCAGTCGATTCTCGACCGGCTCACCAGCGGCGTGTCGCGCGCAGCGGGCAAGGGCTCGCGGGACTCCGTGGTCTTCGTGGACGGCACCGCGTACGTGGTGTCCGTCTCGAACAACACCGTCATCACGGCGGTGGGATCAGAGCACATGCGCGAGCACGTGTTCACAAACATCGACAGCGCCGTGATCGCATGACGAACGCGGTAACACAACACACCCCCGGCTGGACCTCTGCGAGGAGGCCGCGAAAGGAAGTGATGCCCCGATGATGCGAGGCATGTACGCCGCGATCAGCGGCTTGGAAGCACACCAGACGATGCTCGACGTGACGGCCAACAACCTGGCCAACGTCGACACCGTCGGGTTCAAGGCCCAGCGGACCACGTTCGTGGACGAGCTGTCGCAGCTCGTGCGTGCGGGCGCCGGGCCCAACGGCAACGTCGCCGGCTCCAACCCGGAGCAGGTCGGCCTTGGCGTGACGGTCGGCTCGATCGACAACCTGATGACCACCGGCTCGCTGCAGTCGACCGGTAACCCGACGGACGTCGCGATCCAAGGCGACGGGTTCCTGCGCGTCACCACCGGTGACCCGGCCAACCCGCTGAGCGCCACCCAGCAGATCGAGTACACGCGTAACGGCGACATGACGATCAACCCGAAGGGCTACCTGACGACCCAAACGGGTCAGTACATCGTCGGCCGCGGCGCCACCCCGAGCGGCACCGCGCCGAACATCATCTACTCGCCCAACTCGACCGACGGCTACATCAACGTTCCGCCCGGCTCGACGGACGTCGCGATCGGTCAGGACGGCAGCGTCAGCTACGTCGACCAGAACCCGAGCAACGCGACCTACCAGCAGCGCGTGACCGCCGGCTACCTGACGTTGGCGACGTTCCCCAACGAGGCGGGAATGACCCGCATGGGCGGGTCGGTATGGACCGAGTCCGCGGCGTCCGGCACCCCCTCAGTGGGCACGCCGAACACGCAGGGCTTCGGCCAGACGATCGCCGGCACGCTGGAGATGTCCAACGTCGACATGGCGACCGAGTTCACCAACATGATCCAGGCCGAGCGTGGCTACCAGGCCAACTCGAGCGTGATCAGCACCGCCGACCAGATGCTCCAGACCCTGGTGCAGCTGAGGGCGTAAACCCCATCGAGAGATGAGGGGCGGCAATCGAGGGAACGCCGCCCCTCACTTCTCGGACCATCCCACCATTTGACGGGAAACCACCATGATCACCTTGCACCGCCTCGGGCACAAGCTCGAGATCTTCCGCCTGAACCCCGACCTGATCGTGACCGTCGAGGCGACGCCCGACACTGTGATCACGCTCGCCACCGGGGCCAAGATCGTCGTCGCCGAGACGCCCGAGCGTGTCGTTTCCGAAGTGCGCTCGTACCGCGTCGACATCCTCGCCGGCGCGTTGCGCCGCCGCCACGAGCTGCGCGCGGACGGCTCCGCCCCACAGGGCCGCCGGGCCGAAGCATCGGCCTCGCACTCGCACGTGCGTTTGGCGCACTCAAGCGACACGCCTCAGAGCAGCGCCCAGGCCTAGATCGTTGATCCACGGCCTCGCCGCCGTGGATCAACAGTCTCGTTTCCGGCAAGTCAGCAGCCGGACGTACCCACATGTCCCGGCACAGGTTGAGGAACCCCTGCCAGCACGCGCAGCAGTTCGCATCCCGCGCATGGCAGCACTCATGTTTTCCCTGCTAGGAAGGCCTTTCTAGACCGCGTTCAGGCGACCCGAAATAGGTGTGCGTCCAGCTCCGCTGGACACGCGTCCAGGGTGTTGAAGGTTTCTGGACGGCGGCCGATCACAGGATCATGAAGGCCGCAACCGGCATAGGAATCGGCGTCGCAGTAGTCGGCATCCTGATGAGCGCGATGATGGACGGGACCAGCCCGGCCGCGTTCATCAACATGCCGGCGCTGCTGATCATCATTGCCGGCACCGCAGGCGCGACGATGGCGAGCGTCGGTATGGACGGGATGAAACGCATCCCGTCGCTCTACAAGACCGCGATGAGCGCCGAGCCGCCCGACGTGAAGGGCCGCGTCGACCTGCTCGTCTCGCTTGCCGAGCAGGCGCGCCGCGAGGGTCTTCTGGCGCTCGACGCCAAGGTCAAGGAGATCGAAGACGAGTTCACCAAGAAGGGACTGCAGCTCGTCGTCGACGGCACCGACCCCGAAATCGTCCGCGACATCCTCGAGGCCGAGATCGACGGAATGGCCGCGCGGCATGCGTCCGGCGCGGCCCCGTTCGAGAAGGCCGGCGGGTTCGCGCCGACGATCGGGATCATCGGAACGGTGATGGGCCTGGTGCACGTGCTCCAGAACCTGTCCGCGCCGGCGACGCTCGGCCCCTCGATCTCCTCGGCGTTCATCGCAACGTTGATGGGCGTGAGCTCGGCGAACGTCATCTACCTGCCGGTCGCCAACAGGCTGAAGTCGATGTCGGCCGAAGAAGTCGAGCTGCGGACACTGACCGTCGAAGGAATTCTCTCCGTGCAGGCGGGCGACAACCCGCGCGTGGTGGCCGACAAGCTCACCTCGTACGTGCCGCCGATCGCGCGTAACGCCGACGACGAGTCGGGCAGCGCCTCGGCGATGCCGCAGCAGCAGGCCGAGGCGGCCTAGCCATGGCTGGCCACGGCGGGCGTGGCCGGCGGGGGCGCGGAGCCCACGCCGAGCATGAGAACGACGAACGGTGGCTGCTCACCTACGCCGACATGATCACGCTGCTGATGGCGCTGTTCATGGTGCTGTTTTCGATCTCGTCGGTGAACATCTCCAAGTACCAGACGCTGCAGCAGTCGCTGAAGGCCGCGTTCTCCGGATCGATCCTGCCCGGCGGGCGTTCGATCATGCAGTCGGGCTCGCAGTCGACGACCGCCCACACGCCCGCCACCGCCGAGATCCCCTCGCTGGTGCCGCTCAACCCCGTCGCGGCATCGAAGGCCAACCCGTCGATCGCCTCCAGCAAGGCGGCCTCCGCCGCGTCGCTGAACTCCAAGCAGCTCGAGGCGGCGCTGAACAGCATGAGCGCCGCGCTGCGGGAGCAGGCGTCGCTTGCCGCGCTCAAGCAGAAGCTCGACGCCTATGCGAAGGCACACGGCCTCTCGCACGAGGTCCAGACCGTGATCGACCGCCGCGGGCTCGTCGTTCGGGTGCTCACCGACCAGCTGTTGTTCGCCTCAGGCCAGGCCACGCTGCAGGCGGCGGGCTACCCCCTGCTCAACGAAGTCGCCCAGTTGCTCAATGTTGACAGGAGTCATCCGATCACAGTGGAAGGACATACCGACAACGTTCCGATCTCGAGCTCTCAGTACCCATCCAACTGGGAGCTGTCGACCGACCGGGCGACGACCGTGGTGCGTTATCTGATCGCCAAGGGCGTCAACCGCCAGCGACTTGGGGCCGTCGGATACGCGGACCTGCATCCGATCGCGAGCAACGCGACGGCCGCCGGTCGCGGGCGTAACCGGCGCGTCGAGATCGTGCTGCAGCGCATCAACCCAGTTCCCCCATCCTGATCCAGAACCCGACCCCCGCGCCCTAGCCCATGAAGAAGAAGATCATCATCGTCCTGGTCGTCCTGCTCGCCGGCGGCGGCTTCGTCGCCAAGAGCATGTTCCTCAAGCCCGCGGTGGCCAAGGAGAAGATCGAGGGAACGATCTACATCCTGCCCAAGCAGTTCACGGCGAACCTCAAGGACGGCCGCTACGCGACGCTGACAGTGGCGCTGGTCCTGGCCCCCGGCCAGAGCACAGGCGCGGCCGCCGGCGGCGAAGGCGGAGGCGCCGCGCCGCCCGAAGGCTTCGGGACGCTGCCGGAGGAGGCAGCCGTCCGCGACATCATCACCAACCTGATCACCGACCAGAACAGTGGCACGCTCACCAGCGAGGCCGGCCGTGAGCACCTGAAGTCCGAGATCCTGGCGGCGATCAGCAAGGGCACTGATGTCAAGGTGCACGAGATCCTGTTCACCGACCTCGCGGTCCAGTAGGTGCGCGATGAGTGACCGAATGGAGCTCGAGCAGCTGCACGATCAGGGCGGGGAGCTCGCCACCACGGGCCACCCGCTCGCCGATCTGCGCCGCCTGTCGGCCGTCCCCGTCGACCTCAGCGTCGAGATGGGCCGCTCGCGGATGACCGTCGGCGAGACGCTGGAGCTGCGCCAGGGATCGATCATCACCCTGGACCGCATGGCCGGCGAGCCGGTCGACCTCCTGGTCAACGGGACGGCGATTGCGCGCGGAGAAGTCGTCGTGATCGACGAGCAGTTCGGCCTGCGTGTGACCGAGATGCTCGGCGACCTGAGCTCGTCTGAGCCGGTCGACGGGCTTCCCACCGAGCCCGCCGCTCCGCTCGGGCTTCCATCCACCGAGGGCTGACGGTGCCCCCCACCGTGAATACCCTCGCATTCGAGCCGTCGCGGGCGGCGCCTGGCGGCGTCCTCGTCGGCTCGCGCAGCGCTGCTGCGCGTCACCTCCTGCGTCCTTGCCAGTCATCCACCCGCGCCGACTCTCGGTGCGACCGTATTCACGGCGGGAGGCACTGATGTCAGACACGACGAACGCGCGCCAGCTGGTCGTCTTCAACCTAGGGGACGAGCATTACGCGCTGCCGATCGCCCAGGTCCACGAGATCATCCGGTACACCGAGCCCCGCTCGGTCGTATCGCGCACCGACTGGGTTAAGGGCGTGATCAGCCTGCGCGGCCAGATCATCCCCGTCTACGACCTCGCCGCGCGGCTGGGAGTCCCCTCGCGGCTCACCCAGCGCGCCAAGATCGTGATCGTCGACACGGGCACCGAGATTGCAGGCGTGATCGTCGACGGTGTCGAGGAGGTGCTCACGATCGACGCCGAGCAGCTTCAGGCGGCCCCCGGCACGGATCCGTCGGTGGTCGAGGCGATTGCCAAGGTGGGCGACCGGCTGATCGTGCTGCTGCATCCGAGCGCGGCGTTCTCGGCGCCCGAGCTTCCGGCTGCCGCCTGAGCGGTTGCATGCCTGACGCGCCCGCCATGAGCCCGGCCCGCGTCGTCGTCGCCGACGACAACGCGTTGATGCGCAGCATCGTCTCACGCTCGCTGGAACGGGCAGGCGTGGACGTCGTCGGCAGCGCACGCAATGGCGACGAGGCGCTCGAGCTGTGCGAGCGCGAGCGGCCCGACGCGATGACGCTTGATCTGACGATGCCCGGGCTCGACGGCCTGGGCGTGCTCCGTGCGCTGCGCGAGCGCCCCGGAGCCGGCATCCCCGTGGTGGTTGTGTCGGCGTTCTCGGCCGCACACGGCGCCCGAGCGGTCGACGCCCTCGCCGAAGGCGCATTCGATCTCGTCCCCAAGCCCGCCGCCAACGAGGGGCTTGAGGGGTTCATCGAGGTCCTCGGCGCCAAGGTCACGCTCGCCGCCGCCGCGCACAGGCTCAGGGGGTCGCGTCCGCCCATGCCGACGCCGTCCTCGGCAGCGTCCGCTCCGGCCCACGACGCGCCCCCTCCGGCGGCGGCCGTCGCCCCCGTGACTGCCCGCGCCGTGATCATCGCCACCTCCACCGGCGGCCCGCGCGCGTTGTCCCAGCTTGTGCCCAAGCTTCCGTCCCCGCTGGGGATCGGCACGCTGATCGTCCAGCACATGCCCGCGGGGTTCACCGGATCGCTGGCGTCGCGCCTCGACTGCGGCGCCGAGCTGCAGGTCCGTGAGGCCGGCGGCGGCGAGCGCCTGGATCCGCGCACAGCCCTGATCGCGCCGGGAGGCCGCCATCTGTGTCTTTCGGGCGGCGGCATCATCTCCGTCAGCGACGCACCCGCGGTTGGCGGTCTGCGGCCCCGGGCCGACCTCGTGATCGAGGACGCCGCGCGCGTGTACGGCCCGCGGCTGCTGCTCGTGGTCCTGACCGGGATGGGCAACGACGGGCTTCGCGGCGCGCACGAGGTCCGCCGCCACGGCGGTCGCGTCCTCGTCGAGTCCGAAGAGAGCTGCACGGTCTACGGGATGCCCCGCGCGATCGTCGACCAGGGGCTGGCCGACGGGATCCTGACGCTTGACCAGCTCGCCGGCGCGATCGCGCAGGAGGCAGGACGATGAGCGCCATCGCCCACGACGACTACCTCGCGTTCTGCGAGGGCCTTCGTGAGATCTGCGGGATTGACCTCAGCCAGTACCGGCGCCCCCAGATGGAGCGCCGCCTGCGCAGCTTCTTCGCCCGCCAGGGCTGCGCGGTGCTGACCGACTCGCTGGACCGCCTGCGCAAGGACCGCGGCCAGCTGGAGACGCTGCTCGACCGTGTGACCATCAACGTCTCGCAGCTGTGGCGCCACCCCGATCAGTGGGTGAAGCTGAAGCAGAGCGTGCTGCCCGAGCTTGCGGCCAAGGGCACTATGCGGGCGTGGAGCGCCGGCTGCTCATACGGCGCCGAGGCGTACACGCTGGCGGCAGTGTGCGCCGACACCATTCCCGACGTCGCGCTGACGGTGATCGGCACCGACATCGACGCGCGGATGGTGGCGACGGCGCGAGCGGGGCTGTTCACCGACGCCGACGCGCGTGAGGCGCCCCAGGACGCGATGCACCGCTGGTTTGAGCGCGTGCCGGGCGGGTGGCAGGCCAAAGACGAGCTGCGTGCGGTCACCCAGTTCGAAGTCGGCGACCTGCTGCGGATCCGGCGGCTCTCCGCCAGCTACGACCTGATCCTGTGCCGGAACACGGTCATCTACTTCACCGACAAGATCCGCGACGAGCTGCACGTCAGGTTGGCGCACGCGCTGCGGCCCGGCGGCTACCTGGTGGTCGGCGGGACCGAGCGTGTAAGCGATCCGCGGGCGAGCAAGCTCGAGCCGGCCCACCCCTTCATCTACCGCAAGTGCTGATGGATACCTCCGAGTACATGCCGATGTTCCTCGCCGAGACGCGCGAGCACCTCGACCAGTTGAACCTGGCGATCGTGCGCCTGGAGAAGAACCCCAAGGATCCGCCGACCGTCGACGAGATCTTCCGCATC
Source organism: Solirubrobacteraceae bacterium (assembly GCA_035693425.1). Classification (GTDB taxonomy): domain Bacteria; phylum Actinomycetota; class Thermoleophilia; order Solirubrobacterales; family Solirubrobacteraceae; genus Palsa-465. The sequence goes on along the minus strand of DASSGR010000029.1, from coordinate 4,730 downwards.
GCCCACTCGCTGAAAGGCATGAGCGCGACGATGGGATTCGCGAAGGTTGCGGAGCTCACGCATGCCATGGAGGACGTGTTCGAGCTGCTGCGCCAGCGCACCGGAGGCCTCAAGACCGAGGCGATCGACACCGTGTTCGCATGCTTGGACGCGCTCTCGCAGACCGTTGAGGCAATCGAGGCCGACGGACAGGAGGCGCTGGATCCCGAGCCGTTGGTAAAGCGCCTGCGCTCCCTGGTCAGGCCGCGCACCCGCGAACAGGAGCTCTCTCGTGTCGGATCGGTCAGACCACCCGACGCGCCCGCGCTGGACGCCGCGCAGGCCACCGGCGCACGGATCCTGCATGTCCGCGTCAAGCTCAATGAGGACACGCTGATGCCGGCGGTGCGGGCGCATATGGTGCTTGCGGCGCTCACCGAGCACGGCGAAGTCGTCTCGAGCAATCCTGCCCCCGACGGACTCGAGCTGTTCGACGGCCGCCAGATCGACGCCTGGCTGGCGACCGATCACGACCAGGATTCCGTCAACCAGGCCGCAGCGGGAGTCTCGGAGGTCTCGACGGTCGAGGTCGGAGAGCTCGATCCCAACGAGGTCGCCGACGCCCCCGCCGAGCCGCAGACAGTCGAGCCCGCGCCGCAGCCGGGGGCCACGTCCCCGGGCACTGCCAAGGCCACCCGCACCGTCCGCGTCGACGCAGGACGCCTCGACTCGCTGATGCACCTGATGGGCGAGCTCGTGATCCACCGCACGGCCGTCGATGCGCTGACCTACGCACTCGACGTCCCCGGTCTCCAGCAGGCCGTCCAGGAGCTCACGCGCAGCTCCCAGGCGCTCCAGGCGATGGTCATGCAGGTCCGCATGATCCCCGTCGACATCGTGTTCCTGCGCTTCCCACGGCTGGTACGCGACCTAGCGAGCAAGACCGGCAAGGAGGTCAAGCTCGAGCTCGTGGGCGCGGACACCGAGCTCGACCGCACCGTGGTCGACGCGATCGGCGACCCACTCGTGCACCTCGTCCGCAACGCGGTCGATCACGGACTCGAGTCGCCTGAGGAGCGCGAGGCGTCGGGCAAGCCGCGGCATGGAACAATTGCGCTGGTCGCCAGCCAAGCGGGAGGCAGCGTGATCATCGAAGTGCGCGACGACGGCCGCGGCATCGACCCGGCCGCGATTGGTCGCAAGGCAGCGTCCTTGGGGCTGATCGACGCGCAGGCAGCAGCCGACATCGACCTGCGCACGGCGGTCGAGCTGTTGTTCGCTGCTGGGTTCTCCACGTCTGAGATCACCAATGACATCTCCGGTCGCGGCGTCGGCATGGATGCGGTCCGCGCCAAGATCCGCCAGCTCGGCGGCGAGGTACTGATCGATTCTGAGCCCGGCGTCGGCACCGCCGCCCAGATCCGGCTCCCGTTGACGCTGGCGATCGTCTCGGCGCTGCAGGTCGAGCTGGCGGGCGCGCCTTTCGCATTCCCGATCGACCGCATCGAGCGAACGCTGCGCCTGTCCGACGGAACCGTGCGTTCGGTGGCTGGCCGTCGGATGCTGGTGCTCGACGACGACGTGCTCCCACTCGTCGACGGCGCCGAGGCGTTCAAGCGCACCCCGGCCGGCGAGCCGCAGTTCGCGGTCATCATCCGGGCACAGGACCGCCGGCTGGCGGTCGCGGTCGACGACCTCGTCGGACAGCGCGAGCTCGTCACACGCCCGCTGCCGCCGATCGTCGCCGACGAGCAGCCGGTGTCGGGAGGCGCGACGCTGGCCGACGCCCGGATCGCGCTGATCGTCGACTGCGACGGGCTCGTCGCCGATGCACTCGCAACGACCGAACTGCGGTTCGCGGCATGAGCAAACGACCGACCCGCCTCACGGAGCTTCAGCTCGACGCATTGCGGGAGCTGGCCAACATCGCGTCCGGCCACGCGGCAACCGCGCTCGCGCAGATGCTCGGCACCGAGGTCGACCTGAGCGTGCCCAGCGCAGTAGCGCTGCCGCGGGCCGACGCGATCGCCGCCTACGGCTCGGCCGACGGCCCCGTGGCCGGCGTGGTGACGCCCCTGGAGGGCGACATCGAGGGCGTCGTCCTGCTGCTGATCCCGAGCGGCGACGCCGAGACGCTTTGCAGGCTGCTGGGGGTCGTCCCGGGGACCGAGGTCGGTGACTCGGCGCTGCGCGAGATCGGAAACATCCTCGGCGCCTCCTACCTGAACGCGCTCTCGGCGATCACCGGACTCGAGCTGGCGCCGTGCCCCCCGCGGCTCGCAACCGACGCCCCCGAAGCGATCTTCTCGTCGCTGGCCGCCAAGCCGGCCGACGACGCCGAGCTGGTGCTCGTGCTGGACTCCGTGCTGCACGTCGCAGAGCTGCCCTGCTCAATCTCGTTTCTGCTGCTGCCCACCGTCGGGGGCGTGTCCGAGCTGCTGGCGCCGCTCGGGCTCGCTGAGGGTCGGTGATCGCGATGAGCACGGTCAGCATGGGAGAGCTCGCGATCGCATCGACGCCCGGCGAGGAGCTGGTGGCGCGTGGTCTGGGGTCGTGCATCGCGCTGGCGCTTGTCGACCGCGTTGCGGGCGTGGCAGGGCTTGCCCACATCGTGCTCCCCGAGGCCCAGGACACAAAAGGCGGCACCGCCAAGTTCGCAGACCGCGCCGTGCCCGAGCTGATCGCCCAGATGTGCCGTGCCGGCGCGAGCGAGCGCCGCCTCGAGGCCGCGATCGCAGGCGGTGCCCAGATGTTCGAGCTCAGCGGCGATCTGGACATCGGCGGACGCAATGAAGTGGCGGTCCGCAACGAGCTGGCCCGGCGCGGCCTGGAGGTTCGCGCCGCCGCCACCGGCGGCAGCCGCGGGCGCACGATGCGGGTCGCGGCCGGAAATTGCGCCGTGACAGTGAAGGAATCGGGCGGCGGGACGATCACTCTGTTGGACGCAAAAGCGTCCGACGGCTTTGAACAGGAGCGTGGATGAGCGACATGCTGAACAACGACCAGATCGCCGCGCTGGTCGACGCAGCCAAGAAGGGTCACCTGCCCGAACAGACGGCCAGCGCCGGCAACCGTCGCGGCCCGCGGCTGCGGACCGTGGACTTCTCGCGGCCCACCAAGTTCACCTCCGACCACCAGCGGCGGATCGCCCGCGCGATCGACGCCTTCTGCCAGACGGCCGTGACCCGGCTCTCGGCCGAGCTGCGCTGCACGATCGAGCTCGAGGCCATCAACACGTCCCAGCTGACGTGGTCGGCAGCTCAGTCACAGCTCGCGCAGGGCTCGCTGCGCGCGGTGCTCGACGTGCAGCCGATCGGAACGCGGATGCTGCTGACGATCGAGCAGCCGTTCGTGCTGATGTGTCTGGACGCGCTGCTCGGCGGCGTGCCCGACCGCCCGCCGCGGGAGCGCCGGTTCAGCGAGATCGACTGGACGCTCACGGGCCGCCTGTTCGACTCGATCGTCCAGCAGTTGTCGGTCGTCTGGGAGGACCTCGGCGGCGTCACCCTGGGACGCGGAGAGATCGAGACGCACAGCGAGGCCAGCCAGATCGCATCGGTCTCAGAGCCCACGTTCGTGGTGATGATCGAGAGCAGGATCAACAAGCATTCGGCAGCTTTTGCGCTGCTCATCCCCTGGGCGGCGATCGAGCCGGTCAGCGAGAACATCTCCGGCCGCAATGCGCTCGCCGAGGAGGAGGAGGCAGGCGACGCAAGTGAGATCGAGCGCGCCATGGCAAGCGTGCCGGTCACGTTGCGCGCCGAGGTCGCGGCCACCCGGCTCCCGATCGAGGACATCCTGGCGCTCGGACCGGGCAGCGTGATCCGGCTCGGCGCGCGGGCCGAGCAGGGCGTCTCGCTGTTTGCCGAGAACGTCAAGCTCGCCCAGGCACAGCCGGGATCCAACGGCCCCCGTCGCGCGGTTCAGATCTGTGGCACCGAGGGGAGGTCGGTGTGAGCCAGAGGGACATCACCCCCCGCGACGCGCTGACCCGCCTCGGAGCGTCCACCGCCGAGGCGATCGCGCAGGTGCTCGAGTCGTTCACCCCGGGAGCCGTTGAGCGCGGCGAGGTCTCGGTGCTTGCCGAGGGCACGACCCCGTTCGCCAACGTCCCGCGCGGCGCGGTCGCTTCGAGCGTGTCCTACATCGACGGCGTCACCGGCGCCAACATCTTCGTTCTGACCCCGAACGGCGCGCGCAACCTGGCCGGCGCCATGGGCGTCCCCGCCGAGGCCGACGGGGAGAGTGATCCGCAGCTTTCGGAGTTCGAGCTGTCCGCGATCGCCGAGGCCGCCAACCAGATGATGGCCGCCGCCGCCGCCGCGATCGGCGTCGTGCTCGGACAGCCAATCGGCATCTCGCCGCCCGACACGCGCGTGCTCGACGACCCCACCAAGGCAGACGAGCTCTACGGGAGCGCTCCCTACGCGACATCGACGACTTTTCTGATCGGCGGCGAGTCGTGCCGGCTGATCCAGCTCGTGCCCAGCGCGTTCGTGGTGCGGGTGGCTCGCGCGATGGACGAGCTGAGCGCCGAGCAACGCGCCTCGGTGAACGATCCCGCACCCGCCGGCAACGGCGAGGTGTCGGCGCCGGACGGCCAGCGCAACGGCGGCAGCGTCAGTCTCCAGGGAGCACTCGGGGACACCACCCTGCGCGTATGGGCCGAGCTCGGACGGGCGCGGATGCCGCTGGGCAAGGCGCTGTCGATGCCGCTGGGCGCGGTCGTCGACCTCGACCGCGGCGCCGAC
>DASSGR010000028.1:0-8473 GCA_035693425.1 Solirubrobacteraceae bacterium | reverse complement strand
ACCGGCGTCGCAGCAGTTGTGGACATGGTCTCTCCCTCCGTGCCGATGACACTCAGAAGGCCATTGTCCCCCACGTGGAAAGGCGCCCTGGGCATCGTCGCAGCCTCGCCCGGAAGAGGCGTCCCGGCTCGAAGGGAACCGTGTGCCGGGGCGCCTTCCCGGGGGGCAGCTTGGCCCGGGCGTTGACAAGTCTCTCGCCCGCCCTACGCAAAGTCAGCGACATTCGTCACACCGGGTACTAGAGAGTTGCCTATCTCTCATCAAATCGTGGCGACCGCGAGATGTTCGGCCGGCGCGATACCGGGAAGCCTCAATCAATGAGGCTCTCACCCACCGCATTGCTCACGACCGCACGACGGCTCTCCGCGTTGGACGGTTCGTTCCTGCGCCTCGAGTCAGCCGACGCCCACATGCACGTCGGCTGGAGCGCCGTCTTCACGGTCCCCGACGGTCAGCCGCGCCCGACGCTGGCCGCATTGCGCGAGCGCGTCGACCGCAGACTCGACGATCTCGAGTGGTGCCGGTGGCGGTTGCAGCGAGCGCCGCTCGGGCTATCAGAGCCCCGGTGGGTGCGAGACGACCGGTTCGACATCGCCAGCCACGTCCGCGCGCTCTCGCAATTCGACGAGGCCGTCGGGTATGAGCGCCTGGCGAGCATGCGGGACTCGCTGCTCTCGCGCCCGCTGGACCACTCGCGGCCGCCATGGGAGATGTACCTGGTGCCGCGGCTCGAGGACGGGCGGATGGCCCTGCTGGGCAAGGTCCACCACTCGCTCGTGGACGGGATCGCGGCGCTTCAGATCGTCGGCTTGATCGTCGACGAACCCGACGGAGACTCGCCGGCCGACGAGCCGCCACGCCGCCGCAACCGGATCTCCACCACCCGCCGCCAGGATCCCATCGACTGGGCGATCGATGAGCTCAAGCACGCCGCACGCACAGGCGTCGGCGCCCTGAACGCAACGGCCAGCGCCGCGACTCGCCCGCAAGCGGCGGTGCGCAGCGTGATCCGCGACTGCGGTCGCGTCGCCGCGGCCGCCCGTGCCGACCTGCTGACCCGCGCGCCCGGCTCGCCGCTGAACGCCCCGATCGGGTCGGACCGGACCCTGATCGGCTATCGCGCCAGGCGCGAACTCTTGCGCGACGCCCGCGCTTCCCGTGGCGGCACGCTCAACGACATCGGGCTGACGGTCGTCGCCGGTGCGCTGCGCGAGCTTGCGGCAGGGCGCGGGGAGATCCCGTCGGCGCCGCTCAAGGCGATGGTCCCGGTCAGCATGCGCGCCGCGGGTGAGGATGGCCCCGGCAACCAGATTTCGATGGTCTACATCCAGCTGCCCGTCCACCTCCCCACCCCGATCGCGCGCCTCGACGCGGTGCGCGCTGAGATGCAGGGGCTGAAAGCAAGCGGCCGCGCCGAGGGCACCGAGACGCTTTACGCGATCAGCAGCCTGGTGCCCGCGCCGCTGCGCTCGCCGGTGGTCAAGGCGCTGGCATCGCCGCGCGTCTTCAACCTGACGATCTCGCAGTCCCCCGGCCCTCGCGGTGACATCCGCGTGCTCGGGTGCGAGATGGACGAGGTCTACTCGGTCGTCCCGATCTCCGAGCAGCACTCCCTCGCGATTGGGATGGTCCGCTACCGGCGCGAGCTGTTCATCGGCTGCTACGCGGATCCCGTGGCACTGCCCGAGGCGCGCGACCTGCCCGCGCTGCTCGACGCCGAGCTACACGCGCTCGCCGAGCAGGGCTCGCGAGCCGGCGGCGCGCCCGTTGCCGGCGGACAGCCGGTCTAGCGTCCGGCGCATCCCGCGCTCTACCGCGTCGATCAGGTACGGGCGCAAGTCGCGCGGGCTGACGATCCGCTCGACGGACCCCACCTCGACGGCGCGCTCGATGCTGTGGACAGCGTCGAACTCGGCCGCAAACTCGCCAAGCTTGCGCGAGCGCACCTCGCCGTAAACGGTGTCGCGCTCGGCACGCAGCCGCTGACGCTCCGAATCCGCGGCCTGCTCGATGCGTTCGTCGAGCGCCGCAATCTGCGGGTCGGTCCGCGTCCGGTGGTCGACCTCACGCGTGAACACCACCGCTGCGGCCGGCGCGCCCCCGATAACGGAGGCGTAGGAGCCTTCGATCGCGCTCGATTCGAGGTTCTCGTTCAGGGCGCGAGAGAACACAACGAACGCGCCGCCGTGGAAGCGCGAGATCACGCAGAACACGATCGGGCCGTCGAAGTTAACGACCGCCCGCGCGATCTCGGCGCCGTACTCCAGCTGCAGCCTGCGCATCGACTCCGGCGACCCGTCAAACCCCGCCAGGTTGGCCAGCATCACCAGCGGCCTCGAGCCCGACGCCGCGTTGATCGCGCGCGCGATCTTCTTTGAAGCCAGCGGGAACAGCGTCCCCGAGGTCCACTGGTCCGGGCCGTCGGCCGGCACCGGGCCGTGGCGGGGCACGGGCCGTGACTCGATCCCCAACAGCGCGACGGGCCAGCCGCCGAGATGCGCGTCCCACGACACGGCCACCTCGGCCTCGTGCATGCCCTTCCAGCGCTCGAGCGGCGGATGGTCTGAGTCGATCACCGCGCGCATCACCGAGCGGATGTCAAACGGCTTCTTGCGCCCTGGGTTGGTCCCGTGGGCGAAGATCTGCCCGACGGTCTCGAGGTCCGAGCCCGGCGCCTCGTGCGGTGAGGGCCTGACGTCGCGGTCGGACGGGTCGGCGGTCTCCGCGCGGCGCGGGAAGCGCTCACCGGGCGCCACGTAGGCATGCTCGTAATAGCGCAGCAGCACCTCGCAGGCGCCCGCGATGTCCGAGGCCCGGTACTGCGCCTGGCCGTTGGGGCCCATGATCCGCTCCTGGCCGCCGATCCCAAAGTTGTCCTCTGCCGACACGCCGCCGGAGTAGTCCAGCGCCTGCTTGCCCGTCAGCACCATCGCGCTCTCGGGCGTCATCACGAGGATGCCCTTGGTGTGCATCAGCATCGTGGCCTCGGCGTTCCAGTAGGGCTGGGCGCCGACGTTGATGCCGCTGACGACGACGTTGATCTCGCCGCCGGCCTGCGTGAAGCGCACGATCCTGCGCAGCACCGCGGCGACCCAGTCCATGTTCTCGGTGCCCGAGTCCATCGCGATCTTGGCCCCGGCGGATAGTGCGAACCACTCGCACGGGACCTGCAGGTGCTCGGCGAGGTCGAGCGCATCGATGATCCGAATGCACTCGGGCTCGGCCAGCGATCCGAGCGAGCGGGTCGGGTCGCCGAGCAGGATCACGCGCTGCATCCCTTCCGGGTAACGCTCGGTGCGGTTGCGGATCACTCCGACGACGATCCCCGCGGTGTTGGTTGCAGCCGACCGCTCGACGGGCGCGAACCGCCCCTCCTCGTCGTAGTCGTACTCGATGAACTCGCCGGCCGGAATCGCCGAGCCGGGCGTCGAGCGTGACGGCGCGAGCAGCTTGAGGATCTCGGCGGGATGCACCTGTCCGCGACGGCGGGCGGTCACGATCCGCTGGGCGCCGTCGTCCAGCGTCTGCAGCGGCTCCGTCGGCAGAGGGTCGATCTGGGTCACAACGCCGCGGCCCGCCGGGTTGAAGAAGCGCAGTACGACCTCATGCCCGGCGCCGTCGCCGGAACCCAGCGTGACCCTGAGCATCACCATCTCCAGGCCGAGGCCGGCCGACATCCGGCCCATTCTCGTGATCACGGCGCGTGCCTCGTCCGGCTCGAAGTCCACGGCCGGCCACGCGTACAGCATCACGCGGTTCCACTGCAGGCGCTCGCGCGAGCGCCGGCGCGACTGGAACGTGCGCATCGCCTCGAACGCCTGGCGGGCAGTGCTCTCCAGCGCAGGGAGGGCGACGATCCGGCCGCGCTCGTCGCGCACCGGTGTCATGTCTCGCACCTCGGCGACCGCGACCAGGCGCTCGTCGCGTTCGTTCTCGCGCGCGGTTGCGCGGAACAGGTGGACATCCTGGTCGGCCGGCAGCCGCTCGAGCTCGAAGTTGGTCAGCCGCCACAGGTCGAGCCGCTCGGCGATCAACGGATGCAGACCGCGTACGCCGGGGTCCTCGACCAGCTCGCCATGATCGTCGCGGCGGAAAGTGATGATGTCGGTCCCGTCACCGTCACGTGCGGCCACCACGAACGTCGCGCGGTTCAGTGCGGCCGGCGGATCGGCCGCAGCCAGGTGCTCCTTCAGGCGCGCCGCGAGTTCATCCTCGCCGGCGGGCGATTCTCGATCGTCCGAGCGCCACGCATACACGTCGGCCAGCAGCACCTCTCCCTCGGAAAGCTCCCGCCCACAGGCGCCGAGCGCGCGCAGCGCGTCTGAGAGCTCACCGGGCTCGGCGAACACGGACGCACCCCGGTGGCGAACGCCGGCGTGATCGAACGACATCAGCACGAACGGGAAGCCCTCCAACTCTCGGTGTTCGATCCGCTCGAGCTCACGGACGCGGTAGTAGCGCTTGGTCATCGCCTCGAGCAACTCCCAGCGCAGCTCGGGTCCCGCGTCGCCGACCCGGCGGAACACCAGCGGCGCCAGCGGCTGCGCGCACTCGACCAGTGCCCGCGCATGCTCATCGCGGTCGGGGCCGGCCGGATCCTCGGCAAGGGCGGTGAGGTGCTCGTCGACGACCGCGTAGGTCTCCTCGCGCGCTTGCTCGGTCAGCGGGCGGTCGCACAGCCGCCAGCGCACCTCGCGCGCCAGCTCTGCCAGCCCGGGCTCCGTGGTGGCAAGCGCCGCTTCGAGCCGGTCCAGCACCTTGCGGAACCCTTCGTCGCATGGTTGATCGTCAGCGTCCGCCAGACGGCGCTCGAGGATCCCGCGCACCGAGACGCTGGCCGTGGCCGCGCGCTGGCGCGAGAGGAACAGCCGGTAGCTGGCGGCCTCGAGCGCCGCGGTGCGCTCCAGGCCATCGATGCCGTAGTGGCGAAGCGCGCGCTCCAGGCTTGCCACGAACCGGTCGGGCAGGCCCTCGGAGCTCGGGTCCAGCGACCTCAGGAACGCCTGCAGATGGTGCTGCGGGCTGGGGGCGTCGGCGCCTGCATCGCTATCGATGCCGTGGGGCCGGCTGACCGCCCGAAGGTCGGCGTAGACCTGCAACAGGCGCAGCTCGCCGTCCGCGTCGCCCGGCGCGGCAAGCACCCCATCGAGGATCTGCCGCGCTTCCTCCGGCGGCACGTCGTAGCCGAGGACGAGCCACTTCAGCCGGTCCAGCAGGGGCGGTTCGCCCCTGGAGTCGGTGTTCGCCGCGTCGGGGTCGCCGGGGTCGGCGAAGTGCACGCGATCTCCCTCGGTGGCATCTTGCGCGTCCTCCAGCGGCTCGATCTGCAGCAGCGGTCTGCCCGCCGGAACATGCGTGTTCGTCGACACCAGCACCTCGCGCACGCGGCCGCGCACGGGCGCGGTCAGCGAGGACTCCATCTTCATGCTCTCGGTCACAGCCAGCACGTCGCCGGCGTTGACCTCGTCGCCCGGTGAGACCGGGATCGCGACCACGACGCCGGGGCTCGGGCAGCGGATCAGGCCGCCCTCGTCGCGCGAGATCCGGTGTGGCACGCCGTCGACCTCGACCAGCAGGTCCGCGTCCTGCAGCGCGGTCAGCGTCCGATACGAGCCGCCGCCGTAGCGGATCAGCTGCTCGTGCTCGGAGACCTGCTCGAGCTCGGCCTCGATCCGGGTGCCATCGACCTCGAGCAGGTAGCGATGCGGGCCCACCTGGGAGACGGCGAAGCGGTAGCCGCTCCCGCGGTAGCGGAGGTCGACGTTGCGTCGGACCTCGGCGCTCGCCTCGGGACGGCCGCGGCGGGCGAACGCGTAGAAACGGCTGCGCTCCTTGGCGGTTGCGTCGTCGCACAGCTCGATCGCGGCGCGGACCAGCGCCACGTCGGCGTGGCGCATCGTCTGGACCTCGCCCTGCCCGTGCAGGCGGTCCAGCCAACCGGTGTCGACCTCGCCGGAGCGCAGCTCGTCGCGGCTCAGCAGCTCGAGCAGGAAGCCCTGGTTGGTGGCCCCGTCGTCGATCACGACCATCGTGTCTGCGATCGCCCGGCGCAGGCGCGCGATCGCCTCCGCGCGCGTGCTGCCGTGGGCGATGATCTTGGCGATCATCGAATCGAACTGCGGCGGCACCACGTCGCCCTCGGCGACGCCGCTGTCGACGCGGACCCCGGGGCCGCCCGGCAGGCGCAGCAGCGAGATCCGGCCCGGCGTGGGCGCGAACCCCAGCCCGGGATCCTCGGCGTTCAGACGCGCTTCGATCGCGTGCCCGCTCGGCGGAGGCGGCTCGCCTTCGAGACGCCCGCCGGCCGCGATGTGGAGCTGAAGCTTGACCAGGTCGACGCCGGTGACCATCTCGGTGACCGGGTGCTCGACCTGCAGGCGGGTGTTGACCTCCATGAACGAGAACCGGCGCTCGGTGGGCTCGTAGAGGAACTCGACCGTCCCCGCGCCGCGGTATCCGGCGAGCCTTGCGAGCTCCACGGCCGAGTCCGCGACCTCGCGCTCCTGCTCGGGGGTCAAAGCGGGGCTTGCCGATTCCTCGACGACCTTCTGGTGGCGGCGCTGGTACGTGCAGTCGCGCACGCCAAGCGCCCACACCGCGCCGTGGCCGTCGGCGATCAGCTGGACCTCGACGTGGCGCGCGGACCCTACGACCCGCTCCATCAGCACGCGCGAGTCGCCGAACGCCTGCTTTGCCTCCTCGCGGGCGCGCTCGAACGCGTTGTCGAGCTCGTCGGCGCTGTCGACGCGGCGCATCCCGCGGCCGCCACCACCGGCCGCGGCCTTGATCATCAGCGGGAAGCCGATCTCGTCGGCGTGACGCTTGGCCTCCTCGATGCTCTCGACCGCCCCTCCGCTCCAGGCGGCAACGGGCACGTCGGCCTTCTCGGCCAGGCGCTTGCCCTCGACCTTGTCGCCCAGCGCGCGCATCACGTCGGCGTCGGGTCCGACGAACACGATTCCGAGACGCTCGCATAGCTCTGCGAACTCGGGGTGCTCTGCGACGAAGCCCCAGCCCACCCACGCCGCGTCCGCCCGCGTCTCGGTCAGCGCGCGCTCGAGCTCGTCGTAGTCGAGGTAGCCGCCCTCGCCCAGACAGTGGCGCTCGTCGGCCTGGCGGACGAACAGCGCGTGGCGCTCCGGCTCGATGTGAAGCGCGATGATCCGGATCGGGTCATCGCGCTCCCAGTTGAGCTCGCGCACCGCGCGGATGGCGCGCATCGCGGCCTCGCCCCGGTTGACGATCGCAAGTCGGCGGAACGGATGCTGGGTCATCGCGCCCCGGCGCCGGCCAGCTCTGCGCGCGCTCCGGTCATCGGCGCACCCATGGCGTGAAAGCCGCCGTCGACGTGCAAGATCTCGCCGGTGATCCCTCGGGCGAGGTCGGACAACAGGAACAGGACCGCGTCGGCCACGGGCGCGGCGTCCTCGCCGTTCCAGCCGATCGGCGCCTGCCTGCTCCACATCTCCGCGAGCTCCTCGAAGCCGGGGATCCCGCGTGCCGCGACGGTGCCCAGCGGTCCGGCCGCAACCAGGTTCACGCGGACCCCGCGCGGACCGAGGTCGCGCGCCAGGTAGCGGGCGGTGGCCTCGAGCGCCGCCTTGGCGACGCCCATCCAGTCGTACACGGGCCACGCAACCGACGCGTCGAAGTCCATGCCGACGATGCTCGCTCCCTCCTCGGGGTACAAGTCGGCGAACGCGGCGCCCAGCGCCTTCAGCGAGAACGCGCTCGTCTCAAACGCCGTGATCGCGCTATTGGCAGGCGTCTGGAGGAAGCGACCGCCGAGCGCGTCCTCGGGCGCGAACGCGATCGCGTGCAGGATCCCGTCGACGTGGCCCCAGCGGGTTTGTAGTTCTGCCGCGACCGCGGTGAGGTGCTCCGTGTCGTTGACGTCGAGCTCGAGCACATCGGCCGGCTCCGGGAGGCTCTTGGCCGCGCGCTCGGTCAGGCGGCGTGCCCGGCCGAAGCTCGTGAGCACGATCTCAGCGCCCGCTTCCTGGGCGCGACGAGCGACCTCCCACGCGATCGAGTCTTTGGTGATCACGCCGGTGATCAGCAGGTTCTTGTTGTCGAGCATCATGTGGCCTCCAGACACAGGACGACGTTGTGACCGCCGAATCCGAACGCGTTTGTCAGCGCGATCGCCGGTCCGCCGTTGATATCCAGCGGCTTGGCCTTGCCCGGCACGTAGTCGAGGTCCAGCCCCTCGTCGCGCTCTTCCCAGTTGAGCGTCGGGGGAGCGACCCGCTCGCGAAGAGCCAGGATCGTGGCGGTCGTCTCGACCGCGCCCGCGGCACCCAGAAGGTGCCCGATCGCCGACTTGGTCGATGACACCGGGATCTGCATCGCGCGCTCGCCCAGCGCGTCCTTGATCGCCTTGGTCTCGGCGCGATCGTTTAGCGGCGTCGAGGTCCCGTGCGCGTTGATGTAGGCGACCTGGCCCGGCTCGATGCCGGAGTCGCGCAGCGCT
>DASSGR010000027.1:0-22442 GCA_035693425.1 Solirubrobacteraceae bacterium | reverse complement strand
GCGCCGCGGACAAGGCGAATCGCCTCGACAAGGCCCCTCTTGGATGTGCGCTGAGAGAACGCATAAGCCTCGGCTTGCCTGCCCTCTGACGGGAACCGGTGAGGCTGGCCTGTGAATCCCCAGGAGTAGTCGGCCGGGAGCGTGCACACGAAAGCGGGCCTCGCGTCAACCGGGCCCCGGCGAGCGCGCTCGGTTGTCAGCTGCGGCCGGCAGTCTCCTCGATCGACGGGGCGATGTGTGCCGCCGGGAGGAGCCTCCCAGATATGAGTCTGGCCTTCGCGCTCATGGCAGCAATCAACGGTTCCACAGGCTCCTGGGTCACGCTGTCGCACGGGCTCTAACTACCGCACCAAGCCTCACCGACCTCAGCCCGGCGGCACCAAGGATTCTCATCCTTCAAGGGTGGCGGCGCAAGGGGCCGCCCGGGACGCTGTCGCGCAAACGCGAACACTTGTGTGCGGAGCACAACTTGCCGCCGAGCTGATCCTGCGATGAGGATCATTTGAGGGGGGTTGGCTGCGAAACGTCGGATGTAGCGACGTTTCGCAGCCAACCTCGGACTCGCGGATCGCGTCGTTGTGATCCGGCCACAAACAGGACCGTGCCCGCGAGGTTTACGCGACAGCCTCCGGTAATTGGAGGAGCCGCCCTCTGGATTCATGCCAGCAGCCATCGCGATCGCCGACAGAAGCGAGGATTTGCCGCTGCCGTTCTCGCCGATCAAGTAAGTGACCTCCGGATGAAGCTGCAACCCCTCGGCAAGCAGCTATGGCTGGAAGATCCCACGGGTGCCCGACGGGCCCTCATCGGACGCAGGAACCAGCCTGACACTCTGGATGAACGGCTCGGTCACGCCGGTGAGCCCCTGTCTTGACTTTGCTTCTAAGTCCGGATTAGAGTTTTCCAAACGACTTGGGGGTCGAAGGTTGTAGCGCGGGCGCAACGCGCGGGCATGGCTTGGGGTAACCGACGCCTCCGCACCAACCTTAGGGGGTCAAGGGACCATGAGTCAGATCTTCAATCCCAGGGCGGAGAAGAAGCTGCTGACGGACGCCGGGCCATTCACCGGAGGTGGGCACAAGTTCCTCGTCCACACGACCGAGGGGAGTTCTCTGGACGGCGCATTCAGTACGTTGGCGCAGAACCAGGACGCCCCGCACTTCATCCTGGAGGTCAAGAACGGGAAGAAGCGGCTCGTCCAGTGCATCCCGATCAATCGTGCTGCGCGAGCGCTTGAGCATCCCTCCGGCACTCTGGAAACGAACCGGGCGAACTGCATCCAGGTCGAGGTCGTCGGCTTCACCGACCCGAGCCTCGCAACGAAGGCCGGACATCCCGAGCTGTTCGTCGCCAATTGGTCGCAGCAGATCTACAAGGCCATCCACGACCTGATGTTCTGGACGCACAAGAACTTCGGTGTGCCGATGCAGTCGGACCATCCGTTCCCGGGTAACCCTGGGTTCGCACGACTCTCGCAGCAAGACTTCGTCAACGCGGTCGGGCTCCTCGGCCACTGCCACGCGGCGAGCAACAGCCACACGGATCCGGGGCCGCTGAACGCCCGCCTCGTGGTGAAGGGCCCTCAGCAGGTGCCAGCCTGAACTCACTCCTCCTGATCACCCACACATCGACGCGCGTCGGGCGTGCGAGGATCGTCGCACGCCCGACCGTTGATGTTGGCTGCTGCTGACCACCGACTACTGCAGATAGGGGACCCGAATAGGCAGGATCCCCGATGCTGGGGCAAGCGACGCCGCTGAGCATGTTGCCTCTCGCTCATCTACCAGGAGGCAGTCATGTCGGTGATCAGCAGTACGGCGGAAGCGCAAAGGGATCTATGGGGCGCGCGGGCCCGGGAGTGGTGCGCGATGGAGCTGCAGGTGCGGCCGCTCTACGAACGGGTCCTCGATCGGATCGGCGTGGGGCATGGCACCGAGTTGCTCGACGTGGGGTGCGGCGCGGGGCTGGCCTCACAGATGGCGGCACAACGTGGAGCTGTGGTGAGCGGCGTGGACGCCACGCCCGAGCTCCTTTCGATCGCGCGCGAGCGTGTGCCGAACGGTGACTTCACGATCGGCGAGCTTGAGTCTCTGCCATTTGGCGAGGATTGCTTTGACGCCGTCGTCGGCTTCAATTCGTTCCAGTACGCGGCCAGCCCACGCGCGGCGCTAGAACAGGCACGACGGGTGGTGCGGCCGGGTGCACCCGTGGTGATCGCGACGTGGGCAGTGCCGGAGCGGTGCGAGGCGGCTGTGTATCTCGCCGCGCTCGGTTCGCTGTTGCCGGCGCCCCCTCCGGGCGCGCCGGGTCCGTTCGCACTCTCGGCGCCGGGCGCGCTCGAGGGTCTCGCCACCGAAGCCGGGCTCGTTCCGCGTGATGCCGAGGAGGTGCAATGCCCGTGGCATTTCGACGACCTCGAGTCGGCGCTGAGCGCGATGCTCGCGCCCGGTCCCGCGATCAAGGCGATCCGTACGGCGGGGGAGGAGCGGGTCCGCCGCGCGGTCGCGGCCGCCATTGAGCCGTTCATTCAGCCATCGGGCGGCTACGTGATCGGGTCGGCGTTCCGGTATCTGGTCACCACCGCTTGATCCCACCGGAGCTGCGCCCCGCACCGTGTCGGGGCGCAGCGCTCCCGCGGCGATAATGGCGCGATGGGTGGCCGGGTCTCCAGTCAGGAGCTCGTGGGGCGCAGGGCGGAGCTCGCGCTCCTGACAGACCTCGTGCGCCGCGCCGCCGACGGCGAAGGTGGCGCAGCGCTCGTGCTCGGGGAGGCCGGCATCGGCAAGAGCCGTCTCGTCGGCGAGTTTGGGCGGGTAGCGCGCGAGGCTGACGCGCTCGTGCTGGTCGGCGAATGCGTGGACTTGGCTGACGCGGAGCTGCCGTACGCACCGATCGTGGCGGCGCTTCGCCCTGTCGTCCGAGACCGGACCGAGCCCGAGCTGACGAAGTTGTTCGGCGCCGCGCGCGGGGAGCTGGCCCGGCTGCTTCCGGAGCTCGGCGACACGGCCCCGTTGCTCCCCGGCGCGCTCGGGCAGGGGCGTCTGTTTGAGCTCGTGCTCGGCGTGCTCAGCCGGCTGGGACAGGAACGTCCAGTGGTGCTCGTTGTCGAGGACCTGCATTGGGCGGACGCCGCGAGCCTCGACCTCGTCGCCTTCTTGATCCGCAATCAGCGGTCCGAACGCCTCGCGACGGTTGTCACCGCACGGAGCGATGAGCTATCTCCGGAACACCCGACGCGCGATCGGCTCTCCGAGATGGAGCGCAGCGGTCGCGCGCGGCGCGTGGAGCTGGGGCCGCTGAACGCCGACGAGGTAGGCGAGCAGGTCCTCGGGATCACCGGCACTCGTCCGACCGCTGAGCTGATCCGAACCCTGCACGAGCGCGCTCAGGGCAACCCATTCTTTACCGAGGAGCTGTTGGCCGCCGGCGTCGACGAGGCGCTGCCCGCCGGGTTGCGCGACGCGCTGCTCGTGAGGGTGCAGAGGCTTTCCGAGAATGGCCGGTCGGTCGTCGGTGCCGCTGCCGTGGCCGGGCGGACCGTCGACCACCGTCTGCTCTCGGCGGTGGTTGCGCTTGACGACACGGAGCTGATCGGAGCGTTGCGCGAGGCCGTCGCGCACCAGGTGCTCATCAGCGACGGGCTGAGCTACATGTTCCGGCACGCGCTCCTACGCGAGGCGGTGTACGGCGACCTCGTCGCAGGCGAGCGTGTCCCGCTCCACGCCGCGGTCGCGGGCGCGCTAAGTGAGCGGCCCGAGTTGGCGACCGCACCGACGGGCGCCGCCGCCGAGATCGCTCATCACTGGGCGGCAGCGGGGGAGGCCGAGCCCGCGCTCGCCGCATCGATCCGGGCGGGCGAGGACGCGGTGCGCGTGTACGCGATGCAGGAGGCGCGTCGCCACTATGACCGAGTGCTCGACCTCTGGGACCGCATGGACGATCCCGAAGGCGTCTCCGGCGTATCGCGTTCGACCGTCCTCACCCGGGCGGCCGAAGCACACTGGCTGGCGGGCGACGAGGCCCAGCCGCCAGTGCTGGCACGCTCCGCGCTCGAGCAGCCGGACCTCGCGCGTGACCACGCCGCCGCTGCGCGCATCGAGGAGCGGCTCGCGATCTACCTCTGGAGTGCCGGCGAGTCGGACGCCGCGCTTGCGGCAGCCCGCCGCGCCGCCGCGTGGTCCGCCGCCGGCCCGCCCTCGTCGCACCACGCCCGCGCGCTGTGTGCAGAGGGACGAATGCTCGTCATGCGCAGCCGTAACCTCGAGGCCCGCGAGCCGCTAGAGGAGGCGCTGCGCATCGCGGTCGAGGTCGGTGCCCGCGCCGAGCAGGCCGACGCGCTCAATTACCTGGGCTGCGCGCTGTCGTTCCTCGGAGATTACCCCGCCGCAATCGAGCATCTGCGGTCGGCGGTACGGCTCGCCCGCGAGGGCGGCGTCCTCGCTCGCGGGCTTTCGCAGTACGAGAATCTGAGCGAGATCCTGTCCGACAGCGGCCAGCTGGAGAATGCCCTTGATGTCGCCGGAGAGGGCATGGACGCCGCGCGCGAGCTTGGTATGCAGCGCTCGTACGGTCTCGTGCTCACCGGTCGCGCGGCCCGGTGCGCGCTCGCCCTCGGCCGGACCGCGGAGGCCGGCCGCCTGACCTCGGCCGCGCTCGAGCTCGGCGAGGAGACGTTCTTTGCATTCAACGTCCTTGAGGCGCGCGCGCGGTATGAGATCGCCCGCGGCGACCTGGACGGCGCCGACCGCTACCTCGGCGTTGCGGCGTCGATGGCAGCGCGGAGTGACGATCTGATGTGGGCCGGGCCGGTGGCTGCCGTCCAAGCCGAGCTTGCGCTCTGGCGCGTGCGGCCCGACGCGGCGCTGCAGCTCGTGCGAGCCACACTCGAGCTCGCCCCGGATCGCGAGTGCCTCCAACACACCTCCGAGCTGCACGCCGTCGGCATGCGAGCGCTCGCCGACCTGGCCCGAGCAGCCCGCGCGCGCCACAGGGATGACTCGCACGTTGAGGAAGCCAAGGCGCTGCTCGCCCGTCTCATCGAGCGGCTCGATTCATCGTTTCCGCTCGGCGGCCCGCCGATTCGCGTCCAGGCCGATGTCGCTCTGGCCACTGCCGAATTGGACCGAGCCGGAGGCTCATCGGACCCCGAGCACTGGCGCACAGCAAGCGGCCTTGCAGACACCGCAGGCCACGTCGGGACGGCGACCTACGCTCGCTGGCGTCTCGGCGAAGCGCTGCTCGAGCGAGGCGAGCGGGAATCGGCGGAGAATGCGCTCGGCGAGGCCTGGCGCGCGGCCCTCTCCTCGCACGAGCCCTTGAAGCGGGAAATCCACGCGCTCGCGCGCCGCGCCCGGGTGGCGCTCGTGGGGTCCGTCACCGACGCTGACTCCCCGGGGCATGACCTCGGCCTCACACTCCGGGAGACCGAGGTGCTTCGCCTCCTCGCCGACGGCCTCACAAACCGTCAGATCGCCGGTGCGCTGTTCATCAGCGAGAAGACCGCCGAGCATCACGTATCCCGGATCCTCGGAAAGCTCGGCGTGAACACCCGAGCGGCCGCGGGATCGGTAGCGCACGCCATCGGACTCGATCGGCTCGCGTAGCCGCCGGCCCGATCGCGGCGATGAGTTGGCGGCCCTCGGCCAGTCTTTTACGCAACGGCAACGATGACTGCGAGGAGGCGATCATGCCCGGACCGCTCAGCAACGCCCACACTGTCACGAAGCTTCCCGCTCAGGACCTCGAACGGGCGCGTGCCTTCTACCGCGACAAGCTCGGGCTGGAGCCGATCGAGGAGCGCGGCGGTGGTCTGCGCTACCTGTGCGGACCAACCGAGTTCCACTTGTTCAGCTCGTCGGGGACGCCCTCGGGAAAATCGACGCAGATGGCATTTGAGGTCGAGGACCTCGAGGCGACGATTGCCGACCTACGCGCCCGGGGTGTGAGCTTCGAGCGCTTCGACATGCCTGGCTTCGACGTCCATGGCGACACGATCACCGTTCCCAACAACTACCCGAGCAAGGGCACCGGCGAGCTCGGCACGTTCTTCTACGACAGCGAGGGCAACCTGATCGGTCTCGCCCAGCCGGTGCGCTAAGCCACAGCACCGTTGGTCACGAGTCGGACCGACGAGTGAGCGCCCAGGGCGCTAGCGTTTGGCGCAAGACAATCTCGCGGGGAGGTTCTCATGCACCAGATGTCTCGCAGGTCCATGCTCGCTGGCTCGGCTTCCGCCCTCGCTGCGCTGGGACTTCCGGCCGGCGCCACCGCTCACAGGCACCGAGGTCGCGATGGAGGTCGACACCGGCGCGGCCTGCCGCTCGTCATCGGCCACCGCGGCAGCCCGGCGTATCGCCCCGAGCACACGATCGCGTCCTACACCCTCGCCATCGAGATGGGAGCGGATTACATCGAGCCAGACCTGGTGTTCACGAAGGACGGCCAGCTCGTTGCCCGCCACGAGCCCGACATCGGCGCGACTACCGATGTGAGCTCTCATCCTGAGTTCGCGAGCCGCAGGACCACGAGGACGATCGACGGCGTCGTCTTCGCCGACACTTGGTTTACGTTCGACTTCACGCTCGCCGAGCTCAAGACCTTGCGGGCGAAGGAGCGGCTACCCACCGTTCGTCCGCAGAACACGGCTCTAGACGGGCTGTTCGAGGTTCCGACGTTCCAACAGGTCATCGACCTCGCGAAGGCCAAGGGCGTCGGGATCTACCCCGAGACCAAGCACCCGACGTTCTTTCAATCGCTCGGTTTCTCGTACGACGCGCCGCTACTGGGCACACTGCGCCGTAACGGCCTCGATCGGCCGGGCGCGAAGGTGTTCATCCAGTCGTTCGAGGTCGGCAACCTGAAGCGCTTGCGGCGCGAGACGCGGCTCCCGTTGATCCAGCTCATCGATGTCGCCGGCGCGCCCGCCGACTTCGTCGCGAGCGGCGACCCGCGCACGTACGACGACCTCGTCACGCCGCATGGCCTCAGCGAGATCGCCGGCTACGCGAACGGCATCGGCCCGGACAAGAGCCGCATCGTGGCGGGCAACACTGCGGGCAAGCCGGTGGGCCAGCCGACGGGGCTGGTGCATGACGCCCACCGCGTCGGGCTGCTCCTGCACCCATTCACGTTCCGTCCGGAGAACAACTTCCTTGCATCGGACTTCCGCGTAGGCAACGAGAGCAGCCCGGAATTCCTGCACGCCCGCGGCGACCAGCCGGCCGAGCTTGCGATGTATTACGAGCTCGGGGTCGATGGCCTGTTTGCCGACAACGCCGACACCGCGGTCGCGGTGCGTGAAAAGGTGTTCGGGCGGGCGCCCGCGGGTCGCTGACGAGCGCTCTCGACGGCTAGGTGCGGATCGTCATAGAAGGCATGGGCGAGGATCGCGGCCAGCGTCCCGGCCTCGTCGGGCGTTGCCTTGCGAACGGAGGGCGCGCGCTGACCGACCGCTGCCTCGGTCAATCGGTCCGGCCGACGATGACGTCATCGATCAGCGCCGGCGGGAACAGACCGTGCTCGACGACGCCCGGCGTCTGATCGAGCCGTGAGGCAAGCTCGGCCGGGTCGTCGATCGCTCCTTGGTAGTCAGCTAACACGCCGCCGTCGGGCGTGGGCGGCGCGCCCTCCCGGAGCTGCGCATGCCGCAAGGCATGCAACGTTGCCGGTAGGCCAAACGCCACCAGCTCCAACGGCACGGGTGGGCGCAGGGCCTCAACGAGCTTGTCCGGCGTGACGATGACTACGAACCGATCCGCGGCCCTGGCGACAATCTTCTCGCGCAAGTGCGCGCCATGACCGCCCTTCACCGCCCAGCGATCGGGGGTCACCTGGTCGGCGCCATCGATCGCTATGTCCAGGCGGTCGAGACGATCAAACGGCTCCACCGGAATGCCAAGCGCGGTCGCTGCCTGCTGCGTCTCCGGCGAGGTCGCCACGCACCGGAGCTCCTTGACCCCGCGCTCGGCAAGCGCCGGCAACAGCTGCGCCACGGTCCGGCCCGTGCCCAGGCCGACTCGCATACCCGGCTCGATCAGGGCCGCTGCAGCGACGGCTGCCGCGCGCATCTCGTCATCCAAACGTGCCATCTCGCCGAGATCGTCTCACGCCGCCGCGTCGGGGCGCGTTGACTTGTGCTCTGGTAGGTTGCCGGCCGCTTTGACCCGGAGGCGGATCTGCGTGTCGGTCTGTGCGGCGCTCGTGGGGTGCTGGCGCCGGTTGCGGCGCGCGCGACGGTTCCCGGTCACTGGGATCCGGTCACCGCTGCTACCGGCGCGAATATCGACCAGGTCGCGTTGCTGCGCGACGCCAGCGGATCGCTGCACGTCGTCTGGCACCAGGAGCCGCAGGGGTCGTCGGTGGGGACGGCGTTGATCCAGACCATGATCTCGGCCACCGGGAAGGTGGGTCCGCCCCAGACGATCGTCTCCGGATGGGCGGGCGTCGGCGACGCGACGATGATGCGCGCCGCCAACGGTCAGATCCTTTTGTTCGTGCCCGCAACGCGCTCTGCCAACACACTCGACCCGTTTCAGAGCATCGAGGAGTGGACGTCCTCGAACGATGGCGCGAGCTGGACGGTCGCTGCGCAACCGATCGCCTTCAATGGCGGCTTCGCCGAACCGGTGGGCGGGGCGCTGGGTCCGGATGGCGTGACTCCGTTCGTCGCCTGGGGCACGACCGACGGCCTGTGGGTGCATCGCGGCACCGACCCGAACGTCACGAGCGCGAACCTGCAGGGCGCCTCTGGCTTCAACTGCTGCGGCTATGACCCGGCGGTCGTCGCCGACGGAGCCACCGGGTCGGTCGTGGTCGCGTGGTACGCCATGGTGAACCAGGGCGACGCGGTCTACGCCCGGACCGTCGATCCGAACACGGGCGCGCCGACGGGGACCACGCTTCGGATGCCCGGCACGCTGGGTACCGATACCCCGAATCAGCGCATCGGGGTGACCGCGATCGCCGGGCAGCCGGGTACGTATGTCGCGTACACGGGCGGCGGTGTGACTATCTCGAAGATCCTCGTATGGAAAGTCGGGAGCAAGACCACGCCCACGGTCGCGACCGTCCGCGGCTGAGCCCGCACCCCCGCTATCGCTGCGACGCCCGACGGCCGGCTGTGGGTGGCGTGGTCGTCAAAGGGCCGGATCTGGGCGCGCCGCTCCAACCGGGCCCGCACGATCTGGGGGGCGACCACCTCGATCCCTGTCAAGTCGCACACCGACACCGTGTACAAGCTGGCGCTCAGTGCGCAGAACGGCGTCCTCGACCTGCTGGCGGCGTTCTCGCCGAGCTCGACCGGCGACGTTCAGACGTGGCACAGCCAGATCGACCCCGGGTTGAAGGTGGTCACGCACCCCTCCACCGTCCGGGTTCCCAACGGCCACGGCTTCAAGCGCAAGATCACTGTCTCGGACGCCGGCAGCGCCGTCGCGCACGCGACGGTGACCGCTGCCGGACACCACGTGCATACGGGCGTTCACGGCACGGCTTCGATCACGCGCGGGCCGTTCAAACGGCCCACGTCGATCCACGTCACCGCCGTCAAGACGGGGTACGCGTCGGGCACCGCCACCGTGCGGGTCCGCGTGCGGTAACGACGCCTCCCAGAGAGCGCTCGCCCCCGCTCTCTCCACTTCCAATTTATACCTCAGAAGAGCTCCTCATGAGGCGTAGAGCGGTGCCTCATAATCGCCCGCCGCAAGCCAGAACCGACGGGAGGGAGGAGCGAAATGGGCAAGCGAGAGCATGCGGTGGTGATCGTCGGAGGCGGTCCGGCGGGGATGATGCTGGCGGCGGAGTTGGCGTTGGCGGGGGTCGACGTCGTCATCGTCGAACGGCGTCCGGATCACGTGCTCGTTGGCGGTCGCGCCGGCGGTTTTCAATCGCGCACGGTCGAGGTGTTCGATCAGCGTGGGATCGCTGATCGGTTCCTCGCCGAGGGTCAGCAGTATCAGGTCGTGATGTTCGGCGGAAGCGTGCTGGACATCAGCGACTTCCCGACACGTCATCCGTACACGCTCGGGATCTGGCAGAACCAGATCGAACGGATCATGTCCGAATGGATCGCCGAGCTTTCTGTGCAGATCCATTACGAACGCGAGGTGACGGGGTTCGCGCAGGACGACACCGAGGTCGACGTGCAACTCGCGACTGGCGAGTTGTTGCGCGCGCAGTATCTCGTCGGGTGCGACGGAGGACGCAGCCTGATCCGCCGGGCGGCTGGGATCGAGTTCCCGGGGTGGGAGGCGACGAAGAGCAACCTGATCGCCGAGGTGGAGATGACCGAACGACCCGAACAGGACCTCCGTCACGACGCGACGGGCGTCCACGCGCTGCGCCCGATGGAGGATGGCAAGACGGTCCGGGTCGTCGTGACCGAGCGGCAAATCGGGCCGAGCACCGAGCCCAGTCTGCGCGACCTGAGCGAAGCGCTCGTCACGGTGTACGGCACCGACTTCGGGGTCCACAACCCCACGTGGATCTCGAGGTTCACTGATATGACACGGCAGGCCGCGGCCTACCGCGCCGGACGGGTCCTGCTCGCCGGGGACGCCGCGCACATCCATTACCCGGCGGGTGGACAGGGCCTCAGCCTCGGTGTGCAGGACGCCGTGAATCTAGGATGGAAGCTCGCTCAGGTGGCCAAGGGGACCTCCCCGGACAGCCTCCTGGACACCTACCACGACGAGCGGCACCCGGTCGCTGCCCGTGTGCTCAGGCAGACGATGGCGCAGGCTGAGCTCCAGCGCCGAGACGATCGCATGCAGGCTGTGGTCGACGTGGTGTCGGAGCTGGCGAGCATGGACGAGCCTCGCAAACACATCGGCGGGCTCATGACCAGTCTGGACATCCACTACGACGTCGGGGAGGGACATCCGCTGCTCGGACGCCGCATGCCCGATTTGGACCTGGTCACCGCCGACGGCCCGGTTCGAGTCTTCGAGCTGCTGCACGACGCATGCCCGCTGCTGCTCAACCTCGGTCAGCCACGCGACCTCGACATCACCCCATGGGCTGACCGTGTCCGGCCGATCGACGCCGGCTACGCGGGCCAGTGGGAGCTCCCCGTACTCGGCGTGGTCAGCGCACCCACTGCCATGCTGATCCGCCCGGACGGGTACGTAGCCTGGGTCGGAGATGGAACCGACGCCGGTCTCGCCGACGCGCTCACCACCTGGTTCGGTCCGCCAGCCGCGGCGTAGCGCCGCGACGCAAAGGAGACTCGCGGGGCGGACGGTGAGGCGCCGAAACTCACCCGCAGTGCGGCCCTTCCAGCCTGGGCGCCCGCCTACGAATCTTCACTCACATTTTCGACAGCCGGATACGAACTCCTTAGGCCCGGGGTATCAGCGCTGACCATTTGATAGCCGGATTACATACCGCGGCGCATTCGGTTGACCGGCTTGGTGCAGCCTGGTACCTTGCGTAGCATGGCAGCGCCGATCCGCGAGACCGCGATCTCCCAACTTCGGCGAGGCGTGCTCGAATTCTGTGTGCTCGCACTGCTGCGCGACGGCGAGCGCTACAGCTACGAGCTCGTACGCGCGCTCGGTGACGCCGACGGCCTGGTGACGACGGAGGGAACGCTCTATCCGCTGCTCGGCCGGCTGCGTCGCGAAGGCGTTGTGGATACGACCTGGCGGGAATCGCCGTCAGGGCCCCCGCGCCGTTACTACCGCCTCACCCCAGACGGGCAAGCAGCGCTCGACGGTTTCGTAATCGAGTGGACGCGATTCCGCGGCTCGGTCGACGCTCTGCTTGGGAACGGAGTACTGAGATGACGACCGACACCATCCATCCGCTTGCTGCCGAGTATCTTGAGCGCCTGCGCCGCGCCGGACGTCGTCTTCCGGCCGGGCGACGGCGCGAACTGCTCGCCGAGATCGAGGGGCACTTGTCCGAGGCGATCGAGCCGGGCGCATCGGATGCGCAGGCACTCACCGTGCTCGACAAGCTCGGCGACCCCGAGGGGATCATCGCGGCCGAGATGCCGCGTCAGGAGCCTCCGGATCGTCGCGGCGCCAGGGAATGGACCGCGATCATCCTGCTCCTGTTCGGCGGTTTTGTCTTCGCTGTCGGCTGGTTTGCAGGTCTGATCCTGCTATGGAGTTCGCGCGCCTGGAGTACGCGTGACAAGTGGATCGGAACCTTCGTCATACCAGGCGGCCTTGCGACCGCTTTCGTCGCACTGATTGTGCTCGGCGAACCGGAGAAGAAACTGTGCAGGGGCTTTCCGGGTGGCGCACAGCACTGCACCAACGCCGGCGGATCGAGCGCGGCGTCGAGCATTCTCGGAGTCGCTCTGCTCGTCTTTCTCGTACTTGCTCCGATCGCGACGGCGATCTATCTCGCCGCTATGGCTCGGCGTGACAGGATCCGGCTGTGACCTAACACCTCAGCCGAAGGTGTGGACCGTCTCGACCTCCCAGACGTTGATCGTCGGCTGACCGTCGCCGATGTCGTCGAGCGTGAGGTGCAGGCGCTCCCGCAGAAAGTCCTGAAACTGCTCGGCGGAATCCCACAGACTGACGATCCGCCAGCCGCCGTCCATCGGCCCGGCGATCCTCAGGCGGTTCCCGGGAGGAGGACTCCCGGTCACGTGCCAAGCCTGGATCAGCGCCTCGTCGAGCGCGGAACTTCCGCCGGGCACTTCAACCACTACCAGGACAGGCATCACGTGCTCCCTTCGGAGGAGTCGGCAACAGGCTACCGTGGCCGCCGCGGTGCGCAGAGGGTTGCTACGCCGGTGGGACCTGGTTGTTGACCTGCGGACCGTGATACATGTGGTTGTGGTCCTTGCAGGCGGCCGGGAAGATGAACTGCACGCTGTCGCTGCGCACCCCGTTGTAGCTCGCAAACAGCGTCACGTGACCAACCGTGCCGACCTTGCAGCGCCGGTCGGTGCTGCTCTTCACGCGGACGATGATCTTCATGATGTTCCCGGGAAAACCCCACATCACAGCGTGGTGTGAGTGGTACACAAGGTGGTGCTTGACCGTCATGATGATCAGGCGGTCAGGCTTGTGCCGGACACGGTCGACCTGGCAGAGGATCCCGGAGACCGTGTTGTGGCTCAGGCTGATGTCACCGTGGCCGCGGGCGTAGCTGCCGGTCGCTCCGTTGATCGGCTGACCGGTGTGAAAGCCCCACGGCGGGATCCCGCCGACGATCGGGACCTGAGCGCAGTACTGGACCGGATACGCGGTAGCGGGGCCGGCCATGCTGATGAGCGCCAGCACCGGCGTGAGTACCAACACCGCAAGTCCGAGCCACCGCATGATGTGGTTCCGGCGCATCCCGGAGGCGAATATAGCCTCGGTGGTCGTATCTGAAACCGAGCGCGGTCCGCGCGCAAACGTCGGGTTCTAGAGGGTTTGCGCGGTTCAGGAAGGGTCGAGCAGGTCCGCGATCCGCTTGCGGGCGCGATGCAGGCGACTGGTGATCGTTCCCTCGCGCAGCCCCAGCGCCCTGGCCGCCTCCTGATAGGACAGCCCGACGACGTCGATCGCGATCACGGCGTCGCGAAAATCGTCCGGCAGAATCGCGATCGCGGCGTACACCTCGCGGGTTTCGACGGCCAGCGCCGGGTCGGCGGAACCGCCACGGTGATCAGCGACCTCCAGCGACTCGAGCTCGATCGCAGCGGATTGAGGGCGGGCGGCGGCCGCACGGCGCTTGGAGATGAACGTGTTCCTCAGCGCGCGCAGCAGGTAGAAGACGTCGTCGTCGATCCGGACGAGCCGCGGGCGGGCGAGCACCCGGGCGTAGGTGTCCTGGACGAGGTCTTCGGCTTCCTCGCGCGAGCCGCAGAGCGCCCAGGCCGCTCGAAACAGCCGATCGAGATGGTCGCCGAGCGCATTGGGATCGAGCACGTGCTCGGCGGCCCCGGCGCGCTCGCGCGCAGGGAACCGGCAGTTACCAGACCAGACGGTTGCTCCAGCCGCGGCCGTCATCGTCGTTGGCGAGGTCGGAAATGCATCGCCATGACGCTACGGGCCGCCGGTCGGTCTGCCATCGGGCATTTGCCCCATCCAGATCCTTAAATCAGGCTTGGCAGTCCCGCATGCTCCCCGCGCCGGGGCGATAATGGCCCAAGTGATCGGGCGTGTCTCAAGCCCGACGTTCGTCGGCCGTCGCGAGGAGCTCAGCGCGCTCGCAGACGCCGTGTCCGAGGCGGCCACGGGCTCGGAATCGGTAGTGCTGATCAGCGGGGAACCGGGGATCGGCAAGAGCCGACTGATCTCAGAGTTCGCCGCGCGCGCCCATGCATCCGAGGCCACGGTGCTGGTGGGTGATTGTCCGCCGCTGGGAAACGGTGAGCTGCCGTACGCGCCGATCATCGCGGCCCTGCGAGTACTGGACGCCGGTGCGCTCCTGAGCGAGCTAACGGTGGATGACGGCGAGAGCTCGCCCCCGGTTGCGGGCGATGGCTCGCAGGCTCGGTTATTCGAGCGCCTCCTGACGGCGCTGCTGAACGCGTCCACGACCGGCCCGGTCGTGCTCGTGGTTGAAGATCTGCAGTGGGCAGATCGATCGACGCGAGACTTCCTCACGTTCGTAGTACGCGCTGCCAGGCCCGAGCGGTTCGCGATGATCGGCACTTATCGCAGCGACGAGGTGCATGGTCGTCACCATCCGGTGAGACCGTTCGTCCACGAGCTCGCGCGCAGCGGCCAGGCGACCAGGCTCGAGCTGTCGCCGTTCACCCGCAAGGAGCTGCGCGACCAGATTGCGGCCATCACCGGCGAGACGCCGGACCCGATTCTGGTCGACCGGCTACTTGCCCGTTCAGAGGGCAACCCGTTGTTCGCCGAGGAGTTGCTCGCGTCGGCCCGGGCAAACGCCGGACTGCCAGAGTCACTCAAGGACGCTCTTCTCTGGCGCCTCGAGAGCGTGCCCCCGGACACGCGACACGTTCTGGGGATCGCCGCGGTTGCCGGGCGCACCGTCGACGACGCGTTGCTGGCCGCAGTCGCCGGACTGGCGAACGGCGAGCTGACAGCTGCGCTGCGCGCGGCGGTGGACGGCAACATCCTCACCCACGACCCCGAGTCGACGGGTTACGCGTTTCGCCACGCGCTGTTGAGGGAGGCGATCTACGGCGACCTGCTGCCGGGCCAGCGCCGCGCGCTTCACACAACCCTCGCGGAAACGCTCACGAAGCGGCCCGAGCTTGCCGCGTCCGCCGCCGCCCCCGAGCTCGCCTACCACTGGCACGCCGCGGGTCGGCTTCCGGAAGCTCTGCGCGCATCTGTCGACGCAGGCCTGTCGGCCGAACGCATCCACGCCCTCGCCGAGGCCCTGCTGCATTACGAGCAGGCGCTCGGGATTTGGGACGCGGCAGGCGATGTGGGGCTTGGAGTCGATCGGGTCGAAATCACCCGCCGGGCCGCGGACGCGGCGCTCCTGACCGGCGAGTATGACCGTGCAATCGCGCTCGCAACCGAGGTCATCGACCGCACCGACGAGGAAGCCGAGCCCGCCGGCGCCGCGCTCGCGCACGCACGACTCGGTCATACCCTCTGGCACGCGGGTCAAGGCGAGCAGCCCGCGCTGCGCGAGTACGAGCGCGCGACAGCACTGATGCCGGCGGATCCCCCGTCGGCCGAGCGCGCGTTCGTGCTGGCCGCCGAAGCCCAACTGCTGCTGCGGTGCAACCACCGCGACGCGTCCGCGGCGCGCTGCGCACAGGCCCTCGAGGTGGCCCGCGCGGTCGGCGCCCCGGCGGTCGAGGCGCACGTGCTGAACACGAGCTGCCCGAATCTCGGCGCGGTCGGTGAATTCGAACGGGCTGTCGAGTCCGCCGCGCAGGCACGCGCGATCGCCCGACGCCTCGGGTTGGTGGAGGAGATCGGCCGTAGCTACATCAACGGCAGCGATGCGCTCGACCACGCGGGACGGGTTGAGCAGTCGATCGCGCTCGCTCGCGAGGGCATCGAGGCCTGTCGGGAGCTCGGCATCGATCGGCGCTTCGGGGATTGCCTGCGCTGCGAGATCGCCGGCCGGCTCCTGCGCGACGGCCGGTGGGCCGAGGCCGCACAACTCGTCGAGCACGTGCTCGATCGTGGCCCGACCGGGCTCAATCAGCTGATCGCCTGCGAGACCCTGGGCCGCCTGCTTGCCGAGCGCGGTGAGCTCGATGCGGCTCGCCGGGCGCTGGACCGAGCCGCGCGCCTGTTGGAGAACATCAAGAGCTCGGTCTGGATCGGCCCGATCGTAGAGGGTCGCGCGACGGTGGAGCTGTGGGCCGGTCGGCCCGCGGCGGCAGCAGCGTTGCTGACCGAATGCCTCACGTTGGTGGAGGGCAGCGAGCACGTCTTCTACACGGCCCGGCTGTACGAGCTCTCAGTTCGGGCGTGCGCCGAGCTTGGGGAGGCGGCGCGCGACGCCGAGCGCGCGCGACGAGATCAGATCACGAGGGCCGACGCACTGCTCGACAGGCTTGACGGACTGCTCGCCGAGCTGTCCGGATCGCCGCCGCCGCGAGTGCTTGCGAGCCGTGCTGCGGCCGTGGCCGAGCGGTCGCGGATCGGCGCTCCGGGCGACCCGGGACTGTGGGGGGATGCCGAGGCATCGTGGGACGCGTGTGGTGACCGATACCTGTCGGCGTATGCGGGCTGGCGTCATGCCGAGGCGCTCCTCGCACTGGGGGCCGACCGCACGGACGTCGAGACGCGCGTGCGGCGCGCACTGGACGTCGCCGGCGAGCTCGATGCACGGCCGCTACGCCAGGAGCTCGAGGCGCTCGCGCGACGGGCTCGGATCGACGTCGACGCAGCCGCCGACAACGGCCCGGTCGTCGCCGCGCTGACGCAGCTTGAGCTGACCCCGCGCGAGATCGATGTCCTGGCGCTCATCGCCGATGGCAAGACCAACCGCCAGATCGCCACCGAGCTGTTCATCAGCAACAAGACCGCCAGCGCGCACGTTTCGCATATCTTGAGCAAGCTCTCGGTGCACAATCGCACCGCAGCGGCGGCCACCGCTCGGCGACTCGGTTTGGGCCGCGAGGATGAGCAACGTGTCTGAACTTGAAACGAACCGCCTGAAGCTCAGGCAGTGGCGGGACGACGACGTGCCGCTGTTCGCTGCGCTCAACGCGGATCCCGAAGTGATGCGTTACTTCCCGGCGACGATGACGCGAGCGCAGAGCGACGAGTTCGCCGGCTACGTGCGAGACACGATCGCGCGCCAGGGCTGGGGCCTGTGGGCCGTGGAGGTGACCGACGGTCCCCCGTTCGTCGGGTTCGTGGGGCTCAACCGCGTGAGCTTCGAGGAGCACTTCACCCCCGCCGTCGAGGTGGGGTGGCGGTTGGCGCGAACGTTCTGGGGCAACGGTTACGCAACCGAGGCGGCAACCGCCGCGGTGACGTTCGGGTTCGAGCAGCTAGACCTGGACGAGATCGTGTCGTTCACGACAACGAACAACGAGCCCTCGATCCGCGTGATGCGTCGACTTGGCATGCGGCAAGACGCGGCGGGCGACTTTGACCACCCCAGGGTGGCGGAAGGCAGCCCGCTGCGCCGCCACGTCCTCTATCGCCTAGCGAAACACGCGGGCTAGCGCGAACTCGGTGGCGCTGCCGCTGCCGGTGCCGCCCGCGGAGATGATTCTGCTTTGGGAGTCGATCACCAGATCCTGGCCGAAGTCGCCTCGGCCGTGGAAGTCGGCGGTGAAGATGCCACCTCGGCCGAAGTCAGCGGGTGAGCAGTCGGGTTTGTAGGCGGCAAGCGCCAGGTCGATGATCGTGCCACTGCTGGCGCGTCCGACCACGACGATTTCACCGTTCTGGTCTACCAGCAGGTTCTCGGCGAAGTCGTCTCCCTCTCCGAAGTCGGTGGTGACGAATCCGAAGTGGCCGAAGCCGAGGTTGAGCTTTCCGTCGGCGCGGAAGCCGGCGAGCAGAAAGTCGTGGTTCTGGCTGATGGCGCCCACGGTGGATCCGGCGATCCGGATCCCACCGTCGGAATCGAGGGCCAGCCCGTTGACGTCGGCTCCGAGGCCGATCTTGGTGACGCTCTTGCCTAGGTTCCCGAAGGTGGGGTCGAGGCTGCCGTTGGGCAAGTAGCGCACGAGCCCGACATCCTCGGTGGCGTTTCCGCCGAGCACGATCTTGCCGTCGGATTCGATCGCCAGCCCGGTTGCGAAGTCGTTATCAGTACCTAGACCGGTAGTGACGACCCCATGATTGCCGAAGTTGTCGTCGAGGCTGCCGTCGGCGTTGTAGCGCGCGACCGCGAAGTCCTTGTCGACGCTGTTGGCGAAGGCGGACCCGGCGACGACGATCTTGCCGTTCCGACCGCCACGATGCCGTTGTCTGGAACCACGGCGGCGCCGAACGCCTGGTCCTGAGAGTCTTGCGTCGTACCAGCCTGGGCCGTAAACAAATCCGGGGAGCCCTGAAGGAACGCCCAGCCGCCCGCACTGAAGACCTCGGCCCCTCGTGTGTACGCGCGGGCGTGGAACTCGATACTTGAGACGAGCGGTTGACAGAATTCGCCCCGCGGGCACTCCGTTGCCGTGAGCGGGCCGTTCTGATCAATCAGATCGAGCAGGATGCGTGAGATCGTCACAGTCAACGACGCATCGCCGGACCGCTTCCGGTAGGTCTGAGACTCGTCGAGATGGGTCACGCTGCCCAGAGGTGAATGAGGATCGAACGGCTGCTTCACAGGTGACTGGGCGAGGACGTGGTAATCGCTGCCGTCCGCGGTTGACCGGACGCTCGCGATCGCGCGATCCGGCCCAAGGCCCGGCTGCAGCAGGAACGCCGAAGGTCCGACATCGATCGTTTTCTTCAGAAGGCCGCCCCGCTGTCTGCCACCAGCGATCTTGACGTCAGTGTCTCCTCGGATCTGCAGGACCGACCAGGAGCGCACGGGCCGGGTGTCCACGGCCGCAGGAGACGCATGGGCTTGAGCCGGTCTGGCTGCGGCAGGACCGGCAAGCGCGAGCAGCACACCCACCGCGAGCGCTACGCCCAGCAACGATATGAACCTCACCGACCACGTCTTTCTGGTCACGCATCTGATAGCCCCCTCGTGTTCATGCGCCCTGTCAAGCGTTCGGCGTACCGAGCCTAGGCACCCGACGTCGCTCGGTCTTCGGTACAGGTACGGATCTCTGTACGGATTCGGCTCTCGCAGTGCCGGCCGGCTCGCGGCCGCGGCGATAATCAGCGCAGCTGTGCCATCTCCGGCAACCACCTTTGTCGCCGTAGTCCTCGAGCCCGACCACGCTCCGGAGGACGCGCTGGCGACGGTGCGTGCCTTGGAAGCCGAGCAGGAGGTGTCGGTCCGCGACGCCGCCGTCGTCATGCGCACCGAGCTCGGCCGGATTGAGCTGCAACAGACCCGGCAGATCGCTCCGGGAGAAGGGGTCGTCGGCGGCGGGACGGTCGGCCTTGTCGCCGGGCTGCTGCTGGGGCTACCGGTCGGTGGTGCGCTGGTCGGCCTGGCGGGCGGAGCGTTGTTCGGGATGCGGGACACCGGAATCCCCAACAAGCGCCTGCGCAAGCTCGGCGAAGAGCTGCAACCCGGACAGGCCGTGCTGTGCGTGCTCGTGGATGCCGACGCGGTCGCGCGTACGCGCGCGGCGCTTGACCACTACGGCACCGCGTTCGAAGTCGAGCTCTCTTCGGGCTCGGCTCCGTAGCGCCTCTGGAACAGTCCGTATGCCACCCCGCCCGCGGGAAGCGGCACCCAGAAGGCAACGAGCCGGTACGCGAGCGTGGAGACGAGCGCCTGCTGCGCGCCGACTCCGGCGGCCGTGAGCAGTCCCGTCAGGCCCGCCTCGACGAACCCCAGACCACCCGGAGTGACGGGAATCAGCGCGAGCAGCGCACCGCCGACGTAGGCGAGGAGCACCAGCGACGCGTGAGGCCGCACGCCGACCGCGGCCAGGCAGCAGACGAGCGCAACGTAGTCGAAACCGACCTTGCCGACGGCGCTCACGAGCGCGACGTACCAACGTTGGCCAAACGTATTCTTCATGCGATCGCGCTGCTCGAGAAGATGCTCTGGAAGGTCGGCTGCCGAGCCATGCCTCACGCGCTGGATCAGCCAGCGCGCGGCACGTCCCACGATCAGCAGCGGGCGGTCCCAGCCAAAGGCCACTGCGGAAAGGACTGCGACAGCGACGAAGCCACCGATGCCGACATACGCGGTCTGGATCAGCCCGCGCGAGATGGCCACGCCACCGATGATCGCCGGCAGCGCGAGCAGCGGCATCGCCAGGGTGACCGCCGTGGTGGCGATCGGCGAGACCGCCAGCCCCGACGCAACGTCGTCGCTGCGGACGCCTGCTCTGGTGAGCATCCGGTACGCAACTGCTCCCGCCGTCGCCGCGCCGCCCGGAACGACGCTGCCGACTGCGCCGCTCGCAAGCTGAGACGTGCCGACCGCGAACCAACTCGTCGCGTGCAGCGCGACTCGCTGCATCGACCACAGCGACAGATAGCTCATCGCTTCGAACAGCAGCGCAAGCGCGAGCCAGCCCGGCTTCAGCGTCTTGAGCTGCGGCCACGAGGCGAGAACGGAGATCACCTTCGGCGCCAGCAGATACAGCGACAGCGCCGTGACGATCAGCAGGAGGATGCGCTTGGCGATTTGCCACCCGGTCATGGGCTTGGACGTTCGCGCTCGGGCGCCGTGAGGGCATCGTCCGGACGGGATGATGTTGCAACCATCCTTCCAACCGAAAGGACGTGACTCAGTGCGAAAGATCCAGAGCCAGGGCGTCCATCACGTCACGCTCGTGGGGGCTGGGCGACAGACGTCGATCGACTTCTGGGAAGGCGTGCTCGGCATGCCATTCGTGTTCGAGCAGCCGAACCTCGACAACGCCTCCGAGAGCCACCTGTACTTCGATCCCGGCGACGGTCGCCTGATCACCGTGTTCACCAACGAGGAGCGGACGGCAGACGCCCGGCGAACGCCGACCGACCCCGGCTGCGTCCACCACCTCGCGTTCGCCCTGTCGCAGGCGACGTTCGCCCAGACGGTGCAACGGCTCGACGAACGCGGGATCAAGCACAGTGGTGTGAAGGACCGCGGCTTCATGGACTCGATCTACTTCACCGATCCGCTCGGGCTCTTGATCGAGCTGGCGTCGTACCGGTTCGAGCCTCCGGCCGGGTTCACACATGCCGAGGTGCTGCTGGCCGCACACCGGCTGCGCGTTGCCCGGGGCGACTACAACATCGCTCCGATCCACCTCGCGGACGCGATCGAGCAACTGGTGGCGGACTCCCGAGAGTCGCTATCGGAGGACCGAGCACCGAAGGACCCATACGCCCACGAACGGCCCGCCGCAGTGGATACGCCCGATGAGTGACGACCTTCCGCTCACCGGCGGCTGCAACTGCGGGGGCGTGCGATTCGAGGTGACCGCCCCGCTGGTGGCCGCGAGCTACTGCCACTGCAAGCGCTGCCAGCGCCGCACCGGCACGGCGGCGTCGGCGAGCGCGCATCCCGCGGAGGGGACGTTTCGCATCGTCTCAGGTGAGGACCGGCTGCGCGTCTGGAAGCCCGAAGGCGGCGGCGAGAAGTGGTTCTGCGGCGATTGCGGCTCGTCGCTGTTCGCTCGCAACCTGAGCCATGCCGACTCGATTGGAATCCGGATGGGTGCGTTCGACGGCGACCCCGACATCCGCCCGAGCGTTCGTCAGTTCGTCAAGTACGCGGCGCCATGGGAGCCGATTCCAGACGACGGCCTGCCCCGCTACCCCGAGAGCCGTCACGCCCAATAATGGGGCTCCGCAACGACAATGAGCAACGACTCGCCTGATTTGCAAGACGGTTCGCCAGCTGGCGATCAGGATGCGACCGATGCCTCTCGGTCGCGCGGCTTGCTGGCATCTCCCGCGCAGCGGGAGCGCCGGCTAGAGGAGACCGGAACCGAGCCGGACCCGCGCTTCTCCTGGGCCAACGAACGGACCTTCCTCGCCTGGAACCGGACCGCGCTCGCGCTGATCGCCGCCGGGCTGGCTGCGGCACAGTTTCTCCATCTCAACCCGCACGGCCTGCGACTGATCGTGGCTGTGCCGCTGATCCTGCTTGGGGGTGTGCTGGCGCTGGCGAGTTACGTGCACTGGGAAGACAGCGAGCGGGCGATCCGGCTTCAGCAGCCGCTTCATTACTCGTGGATGCCGCGCTTGCTGGCCGGCGGGATCGTGGTCATCGCGCTCTGCGGCGGGATCCTGGCGATCATCGATCGGATCGTGCATTGACCCCGGTGGGGAGACGCGTCGGCGCTTCGACGCAGTTCGATCCGGGGCTCGCCCGCGACCGGACGGCGCTGGCATGGACGCGGTCTGCGCTCAGCATGCTGGCGATCGGCACCCTGATCGCCCGTGCCGCGTTCGACGCGGATCTGGACGTCCTCGGCGTGATCGCCGCGCTCGGGACGGTTGGGCTGGCTTTGCTCACGTGGCGTCAGG
>DASSGR010000026.1:0-10661 GCA_035693425.1 Solirubrobacteraceae bacterium | reverse complement strand
GGCGACGCCCGCACGCTCGCCGAGGCCACCGACCGAAAGGACGCCGCAGTCGACCTCGTGCAGGACGCCTCGGCGCGGATCGACCGGGTCCGCGTCGCGGTCCGCAAGGCCAGCAGGCGTCCCCGCGTCGCGGCGCTCGAGTGGCTCGACCCGCCGTTTGCGGCGGGGCACTGGACGCCTCAGCTGATCGAGTACGCGGGCGGCGAGGACGTGCTCGGGTTCCCCGGCGAGCACTCCGAGGAGCTTCCGTGGCAGGCGGTGCGGGCGGCGCAGCCCGACGTCGTGATCGTGATGCCGTGCGGCTTCGACGCCGAGATCGCCCACCGGGAGGCCGAGATGCACCGCGATCAGCTCGCCGCGGTCGGCGCCGGCGAGGTCGTGGCGGTCGACGCCGCGTCGTACTTCTCGCGTCCCGGCCCGCGGCTCATCGACGGCCTCGAGCTGCTCGCCCACATCCTGCATCCGGAGCTGTTCCCCACAGCGCCGGGCCAGGCACTGACCGTCGAGCTCTAGACGCGTCGCTGCGCGGCCGCCCGGCGGCCTATGTGAAACCGATGCCGTGAGGCGTCAGCCCGGTGTTTCCGGCCACCGCGATCGCCGCGGCGAAGCTCGCCGCCGCGACGATGATGCACCCGGCGACGGCCATCGCCGGCATCCGCCTGCGCTCGGCCAGCTGCACGAACAGCCACCCGGTGATCATCCCGCCGACGAGTCCCCCGAGGTGCCCGCCGATCGAGATCCCGTTGACGGTGAGCGAGAACACGACGTTGATCAGCAGCGTGGCGCCGAGGCCGCTCTGCCAGATCGAGATGCCCCTGTAGTAGGCGACGACGATCAGCGCACCCAGGACCCCGAAGCAAGCGCCCGACGCGCCGACAGTGACCGCGTCCGGCTGGAACAGCAGCGCCCCGAAGGAGCCGGTGATCAGCGACGTGAAGTAAATCGCCGCGAACGCGACGCTGCCGATCGCGGGTTCCAGCGTGCGGCCGATGATGTACAGGAAGAACATGTTCAGCGCGATGTGCAGGAGCCCGTCGTGCAAGAAGCCCGAGGTCACGATCCGCCAGTACTCGTGGTTCTGCTCGATCAGCGGTCCGAACAGCGCCCCGTGGATGTAGACGCTGCCGCCGCCCCCGCCTCCAAGCGGCGCCCCGGCTGCGGTCTCCGCCAGGAACACGAGCACGTTGATCACGATCAGCGCCTGGGTGACAACCGGGGCCGACGGCGCCGTGCGGATCGTCTTGACCTTTGTGCGGTCGCGGGCGCATTCGGGACAGCGCATCCCGACCGGGGTCGGCGTCATGCAATCGGGGCAGATCGGCCGCCCGCAGGACGAGCAGGAGACTCCGGTCTCGCGATTAGGATGGCGGTAGCAGACGGCCACGAAGCAGACGCTAGCAGTGGCTGTTAAGGGTTAACCGACGCCAGATGATTGATTCCACGACCGCGCGTGCCGGATGAGTCCGGCTGATCTGCGCCGGATCATCGTCCTCGGGCTTGCCAATACCCCCAGTATTAGCTTCGCCCTGCGTCCTCGACCGACTTGATCCCCGGATCCCCCGGCCCCCACGCGGCCGTGGAATCAACCATCTAGCGGTGGGGCAGGATCCGCCGGGCCTCGTCGGCAACGTCGTGCATCGTGCGCTCGGCGAGGTCCATCAGGCTCGACGACTGCTGCTTGCGCACCCGGTGGCGGCTGCGCACTCGCAGGACCACCAGCGCGGTGCCGGCGGTGACGCCAACCACGGCGGCCGCGGCGGGGCGGACCCAGTTGCGCGGATCGCGCATCGCGGACAGCTCCCATGCATCGAGCTCCTCTTGGGCCAGCTCGGTCAGGTTGACCAGCGTCAGCTCGAGCCGGGCCACCAGATCGGCGGGCGGATCGACCGGGGTCAGCGCCTCGCGCAGCAGGGCCTCGAAGTCGGTGGTCCCCGAGCTCACGAGCTCTCCCCTACGACTGGATCGGCGGCCTCTGCGACGATCCCCTCGAGCTGGCGGACGGCCCGGTGCAGCAGCACCTTGGTCGCGCCGTCGGTGCGTCCCAGGGCCCTGGCGATCTCGCGGTTGTCCATGCCCAGCGCGAACCGCATGATCAGCGCCTCCCGCCGGTCGTCGGGAAGCTGCTGCACCCCGTCGAGGATCGACTTGAGCTCCTCGCGTCCCTCAACCAGCGACTCCGTCGTGTGCGGCGTGGAGATCGTGCCGGCGTCCTCGATCGCCGATTCGGGCTTGCGGGAGCGGTCCCGGTAGAAGTTGGCCGCGAGGTTGTGGGCGATCCGGATGAGCCATGGTCGCAGCGGACGTCCGTTTGACTCGCGCAGCGCCCGCTCGAAGTGCCGGTAGGCCTGCAGGAACGTCTGCTCGGTGAGGTCCTCAGCGTCGTGGTGGTTGCCCACCCGGTAGTAGCTGTAGGAGTAGACGTCGCGCAGGTGCGCGCGATACAGCTCGGTGAAACGTGCATCGAGATCCGACTTGGTCTTGGGAAGGTCGTCGGGCACCGCATGGGAGCGTACATCCGGCTATGCCACACGGCGACGGGGGCGTGCCGGCTCTGTCACCGCGGCCGTCCACTGTCCGGGATCGATCCGGCCCTGCACGAGCGCCGCGAGGCCGTCGAGCGCGGGCGTCGATATGTGTGCGTCGCGCGCCACGTTCGCCAGCAGCTCGACTGAGTCGACCGCGTCGGCGGCCTGCCCGATCGAGCGGCCGATGTCCGCCGCCGGAACGCCCTGAGCCAGCAGCTCACCAGCGCGACGGTTGTGCGACGACTTGGCCACGACCGCGCCAACCAGATCGCCCGCGCCCGCCAGCCCCGCAAATGTCTCAGGACGCCCCCCGCGTGTCTGCGCCAGCGCGTCGACCTCGGCGAACACCTTGCCCGCGGCCGCGCCGGCGACGTTGGGGCCCGCCCCCGACGCGGCGCCGGCGGCCAGCACCGCGACGTTGGTGGCTGTGCCCGCGAGCTCGACGCCGGTCACATCGCTGGTCACCGTCACGTCGAGGCCGGAGTCGCGCAGGGTCTCGGCGAGCTGGCGCCCGAATCCGCGGTCGAGCGAGGCGAGCACGATCGAGGCGCCGTGGTCGACCACGTCAGGGCCGCATGCCGGGCCGCCCAGGACGGCGATGGCCCGGGCGCTGCAGCGCTCCGCGACGAACGCCGACGGAAGCGTGCCGAGCGGCGGCACCAGGCCCTTGGCCAGCACCAGCACCCCGGACCGCCGAGCGATCCGTTCGCCCTGCGCGGCGAGCACCGCGGGCAGCGCCCTCGCCGGCACCGCCAGGCATATGAGGTCGTCGGTCGACAGCTCGAGCTCGGCGGCGCGCATCACGTGGATCGACTCGGGCAGCTCCACGCCGGGCAGGTAGGGCTCGTTGCGTCGGAACTGCGCCACCGCTATGGCCTGCTCCTGGGTGCGGCAGCCGAGATCCACCTCGAACCCTGCGCGGGCCAGTGCCACGGCCAAGCTTGTGCCCCAGGTGCCGGCACCGATGATCGCCGCGCGGCGGATCGGGGGCAGGCCGCCGAGCCACTCCCATTGGAGCATGACGCACGGCCAGATCCGGTCGGTGACCGCCTTCGCCAGCTCGGGCGAGGCGTTCTCGACCTTCGGGAAGGTCAGCGGGGGCCCGGCGCGGAGGCGTACCTTCCGCGGACGAATGCGCCAGCCCTTGCGGACGTCCTCGGTGCCGATCACCGCGATCGGGACTACCGGGGCGCCCGTCTCGAGTGCGAGGCGGCCGACGCCGCGCTTGGGCTTGCCGAGCGACCCGGGGCGGGTCCTGGTGCCCTCGGGGAACATCAGGACGATGCCCCCGCGCGCGAGAATGCCCTTGGCGGTCTCGATCATCTCGGCGTCTCCGGCCCCCCGGTCGACAGGGAACGCGCCCAGCGCGCTCAAGACCCAAGTCAGAACCGGGTGAATCTCAAACAGCTCCCGCTTGGCCACGTAGTAGACGGGGCGCCGCACCATCGTGCCGATCACGAACGGGTCGATGAAGCTGCGGTGGTTTGAGGCGAAGATCACCGGGCCCTCGGCGGGAATGTGCTCGCGGCCGATCCGGACCATCCGGAAGTAGATGT
Source organism: Solirubrobacteraceae bacterium (assembly GCA_035693425.1). Taxonomy (GTDB): domain Bacteria; phylum Actinomycetota; class Thermoleophilia; order Solirubrobacterales; family Solirubrobacteraceae; genus Palsa-465. Next base: position 6,580 of record DASSGR010000026.1, on the reverse strand, counting down.
GAAAGAACGGCTGCAGGATCGCCCGAACAAGCCACAAGACCAGGGGATTTACACCTCGGTCTCGCGTGCGCTCGTGCAGCGCCGCATGATCTGCCGCGTGATGCATCGCACATTGGCGTACCCGTTGGGGCGATGCCCGTTACAGTTCTGCGGGACTTGAGCAGTCGCATCGACCGCACCCGGAGTCTCAGAGGCGCCGTCTGCGGCGCGGTCGCCGCAGCCGTCTGGGCCCTTCAGCAGCCGCTGGACAAACTCGTGTTCGGCTGTGGGTATGACGACGTCGAGCTGTTGGGGCGGGCCGTCAGCCGCGAGTCCGGCTGGTATTCGAGGGGGCTGTTGCTGCACGTGCAGAACGGTGCCGTGCTCGGGGCGGTTTACGCCAACATCGCGCCTGCGCTGCCGCTTCCGGCCGCTTTACGCGGCCCGGCCGTCGCCGTCGGCGAGCATCTGGCTCTGTGGCCGCTGAGCTTCGTGAGCGACCGCTGGCATCCCGCCCGTGGGGACCTGCCGACGCTGGGCGGCAACCGCCGGGCGTTCGCCCAGGCCACCTGGCGTCATCTGCTGTTCGGGTTCGTGCTCGGCGAGCTCGAGCGCAGGTTGAACGCCGAGCCAGAGCCCGCGCCGCCGCAGCCCGAGACCGACTACACCAGCAACGGCCACGGCTCGCTCGAGCACGGGGTCTACGCCGCGTCGTAGGCCTCCCGAGTGCACTAGTGCGCATCCTGATCACCGGCGCGTCGGGGTTCGCGGGGAGCTTTCTCGCGCGCGAGTGCGCGCGCGCGGGAAACGATGTGGTCGGGATCTCGCTCACCGGCGAGCTCCCTGACGGCTGCGGCGAGGGGGTCGCCGTCGATCTGCTCGACGGCAACGCTCTCCGCGAGGCCGTTCGCTCAGCGCGGCCCGACGTCGTCTACCACCTGGCGGCGCTCAGCTCAGTCGGGCGATCGTGGGAGGAGCCGGCGCGAACGGTGCGGGACAACGTCGCGATGTCGGTCAACATGCTGGAGGCGTTGCGGCTCGACGCGCCCGACGTGCGCACGGTGTGGGTCAGCACGTGTGAGGTCTACGGCGTGCCCGAGGCGCTGCCACTGACGGAGGACGCGCGGTTGAACCCCGCCAACCCGTATGCCGTGTCCAAGGCCACCGGCGACATGCTGGCTGCGGTGTATGTGGACGCGCACGGGCTCGACCTGGTCCGGACGCGGCCCTTCAACCACGCCGGGCCCGAGCAGCGGCCGATCTTCGTCCTGTCCTCGCTCGCGCGCCAGGCCGCGGAGGCCCAGCTCGCCGGCGCCGACTCGCTTCAGATCGTGACCGGCAATCCGGATACCCGGCGCGACTTCACCGATGTGCGCGACGTGGTCCGCGCTTACCGGGTGCTGGAAGCTTCAGGCGAGTCGGGCGTGTTCAACGTCTGCACCGGGCGGTCGATCTCGGCCGCCGACCAGGTGCGACTCGTCAGCGAGCTGATCGACCCGATCGAGGTCGAGCACGTCGTCGATCCGGGCCGGGTGCGCGCCCACGAGGTCATGGACCTGCGCGGGTCGCACGAACGCCTGACCGCCGCGACCGGCTGGGAGCCCGAGATCCCGATCCGGCAGACCATGGCCGACACGATTGAGTGGTGGAAGCGCGAGCTGTCTTCCACCGAGGCCCCGGGCCGCGCCCAGCACTGAGCTCTCTGTCCCGCCCGCGGCCGAGGTCCGTCGCTACCTCGCGATCTGTTACGGCGCGGTGCCGTGCGACACTGGTCGAGCTTCGCCCGCCTAGCTCAATTGGCAGAGCACTTGATTTGTAATCAAGGGGTTGGGGGTTCAAGTCCCCCGGCGGGCTTTTCTTGGCGCACTGCTCGACGCCACCAACGTCGGAGAGCGCTTAGCACGAGGATGACCACCGTGCAGCCGACGAGGGCCCCCACGAGTACGCCCGGGTCGTCGGCATCGAAGACGAAATAGCCTGCCGTGACGCCCACCAAAAAGCAAACAGCCCACTTCAGATCATCGCGAAGGCTGCGTTCCATAATCGGCGGCAAGCTAAACAACCCCCGTCTCATGATCGGTCGATGATACGCGCGCCCGACTCGGGTCGCGAGGCACGACCGACTCATCTCTTGTGATGGTCGACCGTCTCTGTTCTTGGGGTGTGCCGTGCTCGAGTCGCGCTTCACGGCGTGACCGTCGCCGCGATCGAACGCCGCGACGATCCGGGGAATCACCCGTCTTTCGCTTTCGGGGCCAGGCGGCGGCGCGGTGTAGTCGTGCGTCCGGTCCAGCTTCTGTTTCCGTGCTGAGCGGGGTTGCTGGTCACATCACCGCAACCCGACCTGGCGCGGCACTCAATGTGGGCTGAGGGCGAGCCGCAGTTCATGTCTCCCTGAAGACATTCAGAGACGACTGATCGTCAGGACCTGATTGATCTCGCCAAGGAAGCCGCGTTGCACCCCGGTGCCAGTGCCCTTCGCCCTGACCTGCTTGAACGCACCGGTGCCGCCCGTCCATTTCACCTTTTGCTTGAACACGGCCGTCTTCGCGTTTTTGTACCGATACGTGGCACGCCACACGCCTGAGACGGTACCGGTGTCGAAATAGGCCTTGAGCCTAAGGACGGCGGTGCCAGTTGTCGAGGTCTTAGGCGTCAATCTGAACGTCGCGTGTTGTATCCCGTGGCCGAACGGCGCTGGGCACCGAACAAAGGAGAAAACTGTGCCCGGAGACGACGCGGTCGGAAACTCCTGGATGTGGTCCTCGACGTGACACCTGACCTTTTTCGTTCCGCTGCTATTCGCGCCCGCCGCCGTTCCGGCGGGCGTTGACATCACGACCGCCACGAGCAGAACCAGGCCGCCCATTGTCTTCATCCGCATCGTCTACTCCTCCTCATTTCGCTCCGGAAAGGCGCGACATAACCAGCACCTCGTCAGCCTCCGACTACTGCCACCCGGTCCCCTCGTCGTTGGAATAGGAAAGACGGCGAGCAGCAAAGCAGCTGCCGCGAGCCTCCAGCGCCTCATCCGCCGGCTCCTCCATCGCTAAGCGCCTGCGCGAGCCGCTCCAGCCGCAACGACGCGCGGGCCGCAGCGTCCCGCACCGCCTCGATCGACTCCGCCCGGAAAAGGTGGAAGCAGGTCTCGTCCTCCGGGATGAAGATCCACCGCACGTAATCGACCGGCGTGCCCTCGCGGGTCAGCTGCTGAGCCGCCTCACGGGCGGCAGCCGCCCAGCATGTGGCGACCTTGCCTCCCATTGCCGGAAGATACTGCTCGCCCACGAAGTCTCGCATTGGACGGAAGGTAGGACCGGCCCGGCCGCGAGCCAATACCGGAAACCCGGACTCTTTAGCCACAGAACGCGGGCGTAGCCCGCTACACGCCGTCGGCGAGCCGCTTTACAAGCTGTGCGCGAGAGCGCACGCCGAGCTTCGCGTATCCCCGCTTGAGGTGCACCTCGACCGTGTTCACTGTCACATACAACGCCGCCGCGATCTCCTTGTTGGACCGACCGTCAGCCGCCAGCTCGATCACCCGACGCTCGCTCGGGGTCAGCTCGCCGTCGGTCGCCGGGCGTCGCCCACCAACGCGGTCGAGCTCCGATCGCGCCCGCGCTGCCCATCCGTCGGCGCCGAGGGCGCCAAACTGCGCCGCCGCTAACTCCAGCGTTTCGCGGGCACTGCGCCACTGCTTGAGGCGTCGCTGGCCCCGCCCGAGCGCGAGCAGACAGCGGGCGCTGTCGAGCCGCAATCCGACACGCTCGAGGTCAACGGCCGTCTCGCGCAGCAGTGCAGCGCCGTCTTCGGGGTGGTCGCGGACCACCAAGGCCAGCAGGCCGGTGCCGCGCTTCCCGGTGGCCCGCGCCCACGGGTGATCTTGCTCGACGGTCATTTCGTGTAGCCGGCGGACGACGGCCTGCGCATCGTCGAGCCGATCCAACTCGACCAGCGCCTCGATCAGATCCGGCGCAACGGGAAAGGCGCCCGGGTCGCGTACGCCCTCCCGCTCGCAGTGATCCCAGACCATCACCAGATCCTCCAGCGCCTGCTCGGGGGCCCCCTCGATAAGGAGCCCGATCCCGCGCGCTCGCCGGGCCTCGAGTTCGTCCCACCCGCTTCCCGCGGCCTGCCCTCGCTCGATCGTCTTAACGGCCCAGTGCCGTGCCTCGGGGCCCGCGCCACGCTGCGCCTCGAGCAGAGCACAGCAGCGCGGGTACTGGGGCCGAAATTGCGTCTCGTAGTCGGATGACTCAGCCCACTCCTCGAGCAGTGCCGCCGCCACGTCGAGCTCGCCGGCGCGAACCTCGAGGTCGATCCTGTGCAGCCGGATCATCGCGTACGAGGTGGGGTCTCCCCGTGCGTCGGCAAGCTCCGACAGCGCCGCCAGGGAGGCGCGCGCACGTGCCAGCTCGCCGCGCCACACGAGGCGTATTGCCGCAACGCGCTCGGGCGAGGCCGAGATGTACGCGGTCGGGTCCGTCGTCACCGAGGATCTGGCGCACAGCTCATCGAGCTCGCGACCCCCGAGCCCAAGCGGCCATGCGAGCGACCACATCGCGTACCGCTGCACCATCGGATCGTCCGCCAGCTCGAGCGCCTCGATCGCCCATGCTTCGGCCTCGCGCAGCTGCGCGACGGCCGCTGCAGCCGCGTTGCCTGCACGCTTCGCGAGCACGTGCGCGCGCAGGTTCCGATCCTCCCCGCCCTCAGACAGCGCGCGCTCGAGGTATCGATCCTGATCCTCCATGCTGCTTATGTCCTCACCCTCGCTCAGCCGCAGCCAAGCACGCCCTCGCATCGGCCCGGCAGGCAACGACGGCAGCTCGTCCCGGAGCAGTGCCGTCATCCGCCGCAGCTCGCCCGTGTCGTCGAGGCGTTCGGCTAATGCAATTACACGCGCGGGCCGCTCCGGTGCGTCGCCAGGAGTGAGGCGCAGCGCCTGCGTCGCAAGCACCGCCGCCTCCCGGCGCGCTCCGCGTGCGAGCGCCGTATCGACCGCGCTCGCCACGCGCGCCGCCAGTGCGCCGTCCACTCCCTGGGTCGCTAGGGCGAGGTGCATCGTGCGCGCGGGCTCGTCCCTGGCGGCGTCCGAAAGGGCTAGGTGCAGCTCGCGCCGCTCGCGCGCGCCGCACCGCGCCTCGGCCGCCGCAGCCAGCAAAGGGTGGGCGGCACGTACACGCTGCCCATCGACCACCACGACACCGGCATCCACAGCGTCATCGAGCGCGCGAGCACCCAGGATCGGGAGCATCTGGCTGGTGCGCGGATCCTCGCTGAGTGCCACAGCCAGCAGCACCCGACGGATCGCGAATGGAAGCCGAGCCACACGTTTGCCGAGGATTTCATCGAGCGAGTCAGGCAGCGGAAGATCGTCGTAGAGCGCAGACCCTCCATGATCGGCCAGCGCCCGACCTACCTCGAGCGCGAACAGCGGGTTCCCGTCCGTCATCTCCACGATTCGCCGCAGCAACTGGCGCGAGACCGTCAGGCCCAGGCGCTCGAAGAGCAACCGCCGCACGGCACCGAACGACAGCGGCCCGATCTGCAGCCGCTCCGACGTGGCTCTCGTCAGCACCGCCTCAAGCGGTCCCGCCGGCCCTGGCCGGCGCGCCAACAGAAACGTGACCGGAGCGCCATCGAGCCGGCGCGCAACAAACGTCACGGCCTCGGCCGATGGCCGGTCCAGCCATTGCAGGTCGTCGATCGCAATCACGACCGCGTGGCAGTCCGCCAGCGCGCGAACGACACCGAGCAGCCCGAGCGCGACCGCGCTGTTCGGCGCCGGCTCCCCATCGGGTGGGGCTCGCATCAGCGCGACCTCGAGCGCATGCCGCTGGGGCGCTGACAGGACAGCGAGCGTCGCGTCATCGAGCCGGTCGCACAGATCAATCAGGGCGCCGAACGGCATCTCCGACACCGTCCCGCTGGGCCGTGCGGAGAGCACGTGCATCCCGCGGTTTCGCGCCCGATCGATCGCGGTTTCCCACAGCGCCGTCTTCCCGATTCCCGCCCCACCGATCAAAATGGTCGAGCCTCCGGACTCCGCGTCGCGCACGAACCGACCGAGCCGAAGAAGCTCCCCCTCGCGCCCAAACACCGGCGTCCTGTCGCCGCCGTGGCCCACACTTGCGAACCTAACAGCTAGCGCCGGCCCGCGAACTCTCCACGGCTGCCAGGACCCAGCCGACACCGTTATGCACATTGACCACGAGATCCTGGCTGCCGACGCCGGGAAGCTCTCAGGTCGTCTGGGTCACTCCACTCCTACCGACGCGGCCACTCGCTCGCCGTGACCCGTTGAGATAGCGCGCAGCCTACGAGAGCTTTGGCGACAAACGCAATGGCCTGCGAAGCCGATCGGTGACCCTGTCCCATATCGAGCGAGCCCGGAGGCACCACCCCCAGTTAGGGATCAGCGTCGCGCCCACTGAACCGTGTCCCGAGATATGTCCCATGTCCCGAACTCGGCAATTATGACCTGATCTAACCCGACCTGACTTGCTCCAACTGCTCGTATCTAAGCCATTTTGCCCTGCAACCAGGCAGGTTTGTAATCAAGGGGTTGGGGTTCAAGTCCCCCTGCGAGCTTTCGGCG
>DASSGR010000025.1:0-9789 GCA_035693425.1 Solirubrobacteraceae bacterium | reverse complement strand
CTTCACTACCGGGGACCCAGGCGTCTCCCCGGACCGGACTCACACCGGCAGGCCGCCCTGAACTTGTCGCCTCTACGTCATGTCGATCTTCCTTTCTTCATGGCGCCGAGGCAGTCTCGGCGCACCCGCGCATAGGAGGGCCCGTCGGCAGAGTCACGGGATGCTCGTCGGTGGAGCAAAGCGGGATCCTTCTCTAGTGTCTTATGCGCTACCGAGCACTACGTGTAGGCCGGGTGTTGGGTGGTGACTAGCCAGCGGGACTGCCCAGTTGGGCGATGAGAGCGCGGGCCGGTTCGGGTCAAGCTTCTACGCGACCGAACCGCCGCTGAAAGCTCGCTGACATGCCGGACGCGAAGGAGCTGCTCTACATCAACTTGCACGAGGTCTTTGCTGAGCGGGACCCTGACGCGCGCCGGGCGGCGATCGAGCGGGCGTACGCCGAAGACGTGAGGTTCATTGATCCGGAAGGCGAGGTTGTGGGGCGGGAAGCGCTCAACAACAGGGCTCAGAAGCTCCTCGAGGGTGCTCCGGCGGAGTTCGCGTTCGAGGAAGACGGCCCGCGATACGTCGGGCACGACACAGCCGCATTGGCCTGGCGCTTCGGCCCGCCCGACACCCCGGTGGCGCGCGGCATCGACATCCTCGCGGTACGTGATGGCCGTGTGAGCGTCCTGCGTACGCTGCTCGCGTCCGAGAGGACCTCAGCATGAGCACCCAAGGCAGCGTCTGACCGGATCGCGAAGGGCGTCGACGCATACGAGTCGGCACTGAGCGACTTCGCGACTCCGGCAACCTGAGCGCCCAGCGGACGTTCTCGTAACACGCAACCGAGCCGGGTTCGCCCGGAGGAAAGGAGAAGCGTCATGAGTGTCACGATGCCAATTGAGCAAAAGGTCGCGATTGCACGCGAATTCGTCAGTCGTGTGTTCAACGAACACCAGCCCGATCGCGCGAGTGAGTACTTCACCGCTGATGCCGTATGGCACGGCGGTTCATTGGGAAACATCGCTGGACGCGACAACGTGGTCAACCTGCTGCGCGTCTTCATCGGCGCTCTTCCCGAGTTGAATGCGGTTGAACAGGCCGTGATCGCCAGCGGCGATCTCGTCGCGATGCGGCTCGTTGTCACCGCGACACATAGCGCCGACCTGTTGGGCATTCCCGCGTCGGGCCGCCGTGTTTCATGGGATGCGGTCGATATCTACAAGGTAACTGACGCTGGGAAGATCAGCGAGGAGTGGGCGCTCGACGATATGGCCGCGTTCGCAAGCCAGCTCGGGGCGATATCCCTTCCATGGGCCAGCTAGCTCCAACGTGCCGCCCAGAACGCGGGCGGGGGTCTGTTAGCCATCGACCGGTCGTTGAGTCATTGCCGGCGGAGTGGGCACGCGCGGATGAGCGGGCGAGCGGTGTGCGTGGCCATTCATATCGGCCTGCCCGTTATCCGCCCGTGGCCTACATCCGCGCTGTTGGGCAGCGCTCGTGCGAGTTGGTTTCGTGAGGTGATCCCCAGCTTCGTGAATACCTTGCTGAGGTGATAGTGGACGGTGTGCCGGCTGATGAACAGTCGCGCGCCGATCTCTGGATTGGATAGCCCGTCGCGGGCGAGGCGCGCGACCTGGGCTTCCTGCGGAGTGAGCTCGTCCCTGGTCTCGATCGTGTGCTTGCGCACATGCGCCCCGGTCGCCCGAAGCTCGCGCTCCGCACGTCCGGCGAAAGCTCCGACCCCCATGTCGGTGAGCATCCCGTGGGCGGTTCGCAGCTGCTCGCGTGCGTCCGTCCGACGGCTTTCTCGCCGTAGCCACTCGCCATAGAGAAGGTGGGCTCGGGCTAGCTCGACGCGGATCCGCGTGCGGCCCAGCCGATCGATCGCTTCGACGTAGAGCTCCTCAGCCCCCTCGTCTTCGGCCAGCAGTGCGCTAGAGCGCGCCGCGATCCCGAGGGCCCATTCGGTGCCGCTCGCCTGAGCCATCCGCGAGAGCCGCTCGTGAGCGTCCCGGGCCCGATTGGGCGTTCCTGCTCGTGCGGCGGCCTCGATCAACTCGGCCAGGTGCCAATTGGAAGGGGCGAGGTCCTGTGGTTGTTCGGTGATCCTGAGGGCTGCCGAGCAGGCTTCCTCGTAGCGCCCCAGCCCGTTGTACAGCACTGCAACGGACCAGTCGAGCACTGAGATCCCGATCCCTTCGCCGCGTCCGGTCACTTCGGCTCGACTGTTATTGATCAGAAATGCGGTCTCGGCCTCACGGCCCTGCAAGGCAAGCAGTCCCGCCGCGCCGTAGGGAGCGAGATGGCTGCCGGTCGCTTCCGTCGCCGACCGGAGCTCCTCGACGAGGGAGGCCGCGGCCGCGAGCTCGCCCGCGAACAGGTCCATCGAGACGCGCTGGCTGAGCGCAAGCTGGAGGTCACCCAGAGCTCCCGTCTCACGGGCCAGCCGAACGTGCCGCTCCGAGAGCGCGTCCCATCGCTCGTCGTCCCAGAGGTGCACAGACACCACGCCCGCGAGCCACCCCCAACGTCGCTCCGTGGCCGCAGACCCGTCGGTTCCGAATGCGCCCTGCGCGTCTCGCAACGTCGGCACGGCAGCCTCATAGCCGTCGCTGAACAGCGTGACCAGCGCGTCGACCAGCAGTTCGACCTCGCGCACAGCACGCGGCCCCGGCGCACCCCTTACAGCTTCAGCTACCTCCAGCGCAGTTCCGCCGGGTCGAGCCAGCCGTCCGGCGAACCCGGCCGCTACCAGCGCCTCCAGATACGCCTCGCGAGCGATCGCCGGATCGAGGTCAGCGAGCTGGCGGGCGGCTTCGAGCAGCAGCGACGCCGCATCGTTGCCGTGCCTCGAGGCGAATGCGATCTGGGCACGCAGCAAACCAAGACGCGCCGTCTCCAAATCGCTGAGGACGCCAGCCTCAGCCGCAACGAGCAAGCCGAGAGCGTCCTCGAGGGCACCCGCTTGGAACGTCGTTTGCGCCGCGGCGATAGCGCGTTCGGCGCGCCGTGTAGGTTCGGGCGTGAGCGCCGCCGCGCGCTGGAGGAAGGCGGCAGCGGCGGCAAAGCCGCCCCGCGCCTGCGCTCGTCCGGCGGAGCGCTCGAGTTCGGTGGCGGCCTCCTCATCGGGTCGGGATGCCGCCTCAGCAAGGTGCCACGCGCGCCGGTCGGGATCGAGCTCCGCGTCGGTCGCCTGCGCCAACGCCCGGTGCACCCGCCGCCGGCGCTCCGCCGTTGCCGAGCCGTAGATCGCCGAGCGCGCGAGCGGATGGCGAAAGCGCGTGCTGCTACCGATTTCGATCAGGCCGGCCGACTCCGCAGGCTCAAGCCCCGCGCCCCCGATCCCGAGCCGTTCAGCAGCCCGCCCCCAAAGCGCCGGGTCGCCCAGAGGCTCCGCCGCCGCGATCAACAACAGACTCTGCGTCTCCGGTGGGAGGGCCTCCAGCCGCTTCACAAAGCTGTGCTCGATCCTGCCCGACAACGACAGCGTGCCGGGCAACGCGAACCCCCCGGCCAGCTGCGCCGCAGTGAGACCCCGGGGGAGCTCGAGCAGAGCCAAGGGGTTTCCCCGTGTCTCGGCCAACAACGCATCGACGACCCCCTCGCCCAACCATCCCGGGATGACCGACACCAAAAGCGATCGCGCATCGGCAGCTCGAAGCCCCTCGACAACCAGCTCGGGCAGACCGGTGAACAGATCGCTCCGCTCACGCGTGGCGAACACCATCACGACCGACTCTGCCAGCAGCCGTCGCGCCACGAACGCCAGGCACTGGGCGGATGCCTGGTCTAACCACTGCGCGTCATCGACCACGCACACAAGTGCACTCTCATCCACCACCTCCGAAAGGAGACCCAACACCGCGAGACCAACGAGAAAGCGATCCGGCACTGGGCCGGCGCGCAACCCGAACGTGGTCAAAAGAGCGTCGCGCTGCGGAACCGGGAGGCGCTCGACGCGATCAAGGACAGGCGCGCACAACTGATGAAGCGCGGCAAATGCAAGCTCAATCTCCGACTCGACGCCGACCGTGCGGAGAACTGTCAGATCGGAAGCCGAGGCGACCGCGTACTCGAGAAGCGCGGTCTTGCCGACCCCGGCCTCCCCTCCCAGCACCAGCGCCCCGCTTCGTCCACCCCGCGCCCCATCGAGCAGCCGATCGAGCACCGCGCACTCGTCTTGGCGACCGAGCAGCATCACTCCCCCGGTAGCTGATGTACCGCCAGCCATTGGCAAGCCGATCCTAGAACAGGATGCTCGAGGACCAGCATTTCTGCGACGGCGCAGAGACCACTTCTACGCCCGGAGGCGGAAGACGACCTGCGACGCCGGTGTCGCCGGCGGCCGTCCCGCGGTTACCGCGCTAGCCACATTGCAGGTCTCGCGCCTGATTCGGTGTCCTGCCTCCCTTTTCGCCAATTTCGAGACTCACGTCTCCGATCCGACCGCCTGCGAACCGGCCCCATCTGGCCATCCGATCGTCGCCATAGGCATCGTGAGCTCTGCGACGGCGGGCCGACAAAGCACTCGTCGTCCGCCGCCGCGTCTACGCGGCGCCTGCTGATCGGCGGAGGCGAAAGTCAACCCGCTCCGGCCCGGACGCTCGGGTTCGCAAAGCGCTCGTCCGCCGCGCGCAGCCTTGGAGAACAAAAGCGAAGGTCCCGTTGCCGCGCGGAGCAGGAAGACGCTGGCACTGGGGAGAAGCACGACCGGTCGTGAAGCGGAAATCGTGGCTTGCGCGCGTTCATAGTCTCGTTGCTCGTTGGCATGCAACGCAGCAGTCGTCGTGGCGAATGTCGCCCGCGAACCTCGACTCGGACGGTGTGCGCCCGTAGATTCGCTCGAACGGCTCCGAACAAATCTCCCCGTCGTACAAAACCATGGTTGAGAATCGGTGCTCATCCGCGCTCCCTGTGTGGTTTCGCTCGGCTGATCGGGCCCGCTGGAAGCTTCGCTCTGGGCGTTGGCGCCTCCGGTAGGGAAGCGCACAAATCTGCATTTGGCCTAGGAGATCCCATGAACTCGTCCGCGTATCCGCCATCCATCGACCAGTCCGACCGCAGCACTTCGCGCTTCGAACAGCTCTACAGGCGCTCGATCGATCACCCGGAGGAGTTCTGGGCCGAGACGGCGACCGACATCGATTGGGTCAAGCCATGGGAAGACGTTCTCGACGGCTCACGCGCCCCGTTCTACCGGTGGTTCACCGGCGGGCAGTTGAACACCTGCTACAACGCGCTCGACCGTCACGTGCAGCGCGGCCGGGCGGACCAGGTCGCGCTGGTCTACGACTCGCCGGTAACGGACACGATCAAGAGGTACACGTACCGCGAGCTGCGCGATGAGGTTGCGCTGTTCGCCGGCGTGCTGCGACGCCTCGGGGTCGAGCGCGGCGACCGCGTCGTGATCTACATGCCGATGGTGCCCGAGGCGGCGATCGCGATGCTGGCGTGCGCCCGCATCGGGGCGATTCACTCGGTCGTGTTCGGCGGATTCGCGGCGAACGAGCTTGCCGGCCGGATCAGGGACGCTCGCCCGAAGGTGATCGTGTCGGCGTCGTGCGGCATCGAGCCCGGGCGGCTCGTGGCCTACAAGCCGCTGCTCGACGGAGCGATTGAGCTCGTCGAGGATAAGCCCGGTCACTGCGTGATCGTTCAGCGGCCGCAGCTCGAGGCCGAGCTGAAGGACCGCGACATCAGCTGGGAGGACGCGATCGCCCGCGCCCAGCCGGCCGAGTGCGTAGCGGTGGAGGCCACCGATCCGCTGTACATCCTGTACACGTCGGGGACGACCGCTGAGCCGAAGGGCATCGTGCGAGACAACGGCGGTCACGCCGTGGCGCTGAAGTGGTCGATGAAGAACATCTACGGCGTGGAGCCCGGCGAGACCTATTGGGCGGCGTCCGACGTGGGCTGGGTCGTCGGTCACTCCTACATCGTGTACGCGCCGCTGCTGCACGGCTGCGCCACGATCCTGTATGAGGGCAAGCCGGTCGGAACGCCCGACCCCGGAGCGTTCTGGCGGGTCATTTCCGAGCATGGTGTGAGCGTGATGTTCACGGCGCCGACGGCATTCCGAGCGATCCGCCAGCAGGATCCGGACGGCAACCAGATCAAGCGCTACGACCTCTCGAAGTTCCGCACCCTGTTCCTGGCAGGTGAGCGCCTTGACCCGGCGACGCTCAGCTGGGCGGAGGAGCATCTCAACGTGCCGGTGATCGACCACTGGTGGCAGACCGAGACCGGGTGGGCGATCGCCGCCAACTGCGTGGGGATCGAGCAGCTGCCGGTCGTGCCAGGCTCCCCCACGCGTCCGGCACCGGGCTGGAATCTCCAGGCACTGGACGGCGACGGGAAACAGGTCGAACCAGGTCAAACGGGAGCGCTCGTCGTCAAGCTCCCGATGCCCCCGGGCGCCAGCCCTACGCTGTGGAACGCGGATGACCGCTTCCGCGAGGTCTACCTGTCCACGTTCCCCGGCTACTACGAGACGCAGGATGCCGGGTTCCTCGATGAGAACGGCTACGTGTTCGTGATGGCGCGGACCGACGACATCATCAACGTCGCCGGCCATCGCCTGTCGACGGGCGCGATTGAAGAAGTGATCGCCTCACACCCGGACGTGGCCGAATGCGCCGTGATCGGACCGCACGACCGGCTCAAGGGACAGCTGCCCGTCGGCCTCATCGTGCTCAAGGCGGGCGTCGACGGCCCGCACGAGGAGATCGTGGCCGAGGTCGTGCAACTCGTGCGTGACCGGATCGGCGCGGTCGCGGCGTTCAAGACGGCCGTCGTCGTCGACCGGCTACCCAAGACCCGATCGGGCAAGGTCCTGCGGAGCACCATGCGCAAGATCGCCGACGGCGAGAGCTACACCACGCCCGCGACAATCGATGATCCCGCGATCCTCGGCGAGATCGACACCGCGCTGCACGAAATCGGCTACAGCGGCAGCGCATCCTAGAACTGCTCGGAGGTGTGTGGGACACGCGACCCGCCCAGGCGGTCGCGGGTCCCTGGGAGTTCATACTCGGCGTGTCTTCTGACTGCTGGGGCCGCTGCCGCCCCCATCGCCAAAACATCCGACGTAGATCTTGATTGGCCAGCGGCATCATCGCTGACTCGCGCGGACTCCTAAAGTGCGGGCTCTAAAGGCTGCACTCGGCACGAGCTACGCGTTGCCCGACCCCCCAATTCGAGCGTGATGAGCGCGCTCGTCGCTCGCCTACGCCCGCGGTCCTTACTTGCTCGGCGACGCCGTGGTGCGTGCGCATGCGTTCAACGGAAAGGAGACACGAGCGCCGCGGAGTCGGTACGCCTGCTCCCGCCGATCAGCAGGCGCGCGCAGACGCGGCGGCGGACGAGTGCTTTGCTCGGCCCGCCGTCGCAGAGCTGACGATGCCTATGGCGACTTTGCGATACCCGAGTAGCGCTTGAGCGCCCGACAAGTTCAGGTGAGGGCGAATGGCTGGCTAACCCGAACGGGCGGCCAGGCTGGTCACCAAGATCAGAGGCGGCAAGACGGACGTCGCGGTGGCGCGGCGTGTGCAGAGCTCGATAACCGGGAGGTCGCCGCAGCATCCTCGCCTGCCTCGCCGTGGGTCGAATCTACCTTGGCAGGCGTTGACGGCTCGCTGTAGGCTGACCACGGACCGTCATGCGCGTCCCCTTTAAGACCGAGACAGATGCATTCCGAGTCGCTGCAGCATTGGGATTGCTGCTCGGGGTGTCGATCATCGTCGGGGTGCTGTCCTCTGAGCCGTACGGCGTAGTCGTGTTTGCGGCGGGCTGCGCGGCTGGACTGGTCTTTGAGCTCTCAGGTCGCGAGACGGTCGACCACACGTTGCGGGACGCGGCCAGCGCGCCGCATCCCCATGGTCCAGCTCCGGGCAAGCGCCGCGTTCTCGTGGTTGCCGAAAGGGCGCTCGCTGGGGAGGAGCTGCGTCGGCAGCTGCAGCCGGAGCCGGGAGTCGCCGTCGAACTCGACGTGCTCTCACCGGTTATGGCGTCACGAGCGCATCATTGGGCGGGGGATATCGACCGCGAGCGCAAGCAGGCGCGGGTGCGGCTCGAGGCGTCGCTCGCCTGGGCGATGCAGCGCGGCTTCGTCGCCAGAGGCGAGGTTGGAGATCCCGATGCGATGGTGGCGATCGAGGATGAGCTCCGGGGCTTTGGCGCTGACGAGGTCATCATCGTCACACATCCAAGCGAGCGGACCAGCTGGCTCGCCAACCGGATGCTCGTTCACCTCAAGGAACAGCTCGAGGTCCCCGTGCGGGAGGTCGTGGTGGACGAGGAGCACGATGGCTCATCGACGGAACCGGCGGGTTAGCGCAATGTCCGACCATCGCCTCCGCCATCGCGTCATGCTTGCGCTCGCCGCGGCTGCGCTTGTCCTCGTGGGTGGCCTGATCGGTATCGCGGCCAAGGCGACCAACAACACCACCACGACGGTGACCTCCGCCACGCCGACGGTGTCGAACGCGCCGGTCGATCCCAGCGTCGCGGCCGGCGCCCACGACTATGTCCAGTTCGCATGCGCGCAGTGCCATGGTCTGCGGGGACGCGGTGGCGTGTCCCAGTCGGTGCCTGCGCTGACCGGTGTCGCGCAGCAGCTCACAGCCCCGGAACTGCGATCGATCATCAACCACGGCCTAGGGGAGTCCAGCAATCCGACCCAGCCGTACATGCCGGTTTGGGGCGCCGTGATGTCGTCGACGCAGGTTAACGATCTCGTGGCCTACCTCCGCGCGGGGCTTCCAGCGGTCCCAACAGCTGCGCCGGCGCCGATCCCGCAGAACCAGGGCGCCGCCGTTCAGGGAGGCGCGCTCTACATCCGCTACGGCTGCGTCAACTGCCACGGCATCAATGGCCTCGGCGGCGTACCAAACCCGCAGTCGCCTGACAAGACGATCCCGCCCCTGTCAGGTCCTGACTTCCGAAAGGAGTTCAACACCGACCAGAAGATCATTGCGGTGATTCGCTCGGGCAGCGTGATCGGAAAGGCGCCGATCGTGAGCATGCCGCACTGGGGCGGGATCATCCCGCAGGCTCAACTGCAGGCACTCGTCGCCTATCTGAAGACGCTCAAGTAGTCCGTCAGTCTTATCGGTTCGAAACCCGATGAGTCTGATCGACACAATTTGATTTATCCAGGATGTGCCTCCTGGGCTGGTCCTCAACCCAGCTGGCACGCGCCAATGGGCGGAGCACGCACCGAGTTAGGTTCGTCCTGCCGCCTCGGCGCGCTGATTGCGTTCTGGTATCGGTTATGACCAGCCGCGCTGACGACGTGCTTCACAACTCCCAAGCGGACGCCAGTCGGGCAGCAGATGACAACGTTCGCGTCCCGCACGGATGCGGCAAGCGCGGCCTTTGGGTACAACGCTACGGTCGCTCCCCGGCGTAGACCCCGTTGGCTTCGCGCTAGCCGCGACGCGGCCACCGGGCAAGCGCCGGCGACGAAAATCGCGTGCTAGCTGACGAGGCTGTAATCGCTGGCTCAGCAAACGCCGACGCCGATACTCTGCGCTCCTCCTATCGCCTGAACTCAACACTGTGCCGCCGTCAGGCGGTGGCTTCCGAGTTGATCGACTTCCAACACGCTCGGTGAGGCGGAAGCAATCGTCGGAGCGGCCGCTACCCACCTCGGCCGGCGCGTCCGCTTGGTCGCCCATATGGAGGGCCGTTTGTCAAGGGGCAGGGTTGATGGCCAGTGTCTGGCCGGTGGTGTTGGTGATGTGGTTGCGGTTCGCGGGGCGGTCCGAGCGTTTGCGGGGTTCGCGACGGTTGGTCATGCTCATA
>DASSGR010000024.1:0-6072 GCA_035693425.1 Solirubrobacteraceae bacterium | reverse complement strand
AGCGACTGGCCGGCGAGCGTCACGCCCGAGCTGGCTGCCACCGAGGGCGACAGCAGCCGTTGCACCGTCGCCGGACCATCCGGTGGGATGCGCAGCGCGACTCGCGCTGCGCGGCTGCCCTTGTCGATCACGAGCACGTGCAGTCCACCGCCCGCCACCGCAACCGCCCACACCCTCACGTGCAGCCGCCGCCCGGCCCGCACCTGGACGTGCAGCAGCCTCGGATCCGTGCCCAGCGCACGGCGGAACATGATCAGTCCGTAGAGCAGAGGCCGGGCCACCAGCCCGCGCCGGTCGAACGCGAACGCAGCGTTGATCGAGCCGGTGTGGACGTGCAGGTTGACGCCGTCCACGCCGCCACGAAAAAGCTCGAACAGCGCGTCCGGCGCCCACAGCGCAGTGGCGAACGCGTTGCTGACGCCGCGCAGCCCACCGCAGGTCACAGAGTTGACCTCGGTCAGGCGGAACGGGAGTCCTGCCCGATGAGCGACGGCCAACACGCCCGCGATGGATCGGGCCATCCCTGCCGAGGCGTGCTCGCTCAGCAGACGCTGGATCGTGGGGTAGTTGGGCGAGTCCGGTGCGGAGCATGCCGTGTATGGGTAGCGGTGCACGCTGACCATCCCGAGCTTGGCGCGCATGCCCGCCACCAGGCTCGAGACCCACTGGGCGTGGGACGAGGGGTTCGCGATCGCCGGTCCCAGCAGCGGCACGCGCGGAGCAAAACGCTCGAGTAGTCGTGCATAGGAGCCAAAGTCACGGACGTAGTCCAGGGGGGTGACGTCGCGCGGCAGGATCGAGGCGTCGAGCCCGAGGCTCGAGAGCCTCGTTACCCAGAACAGGCGGCTGTAGATGTCGGGCTCGTTGCCGATCTCGAACCCCACGATGCTGCGGCTGGGCAGGTCGCGCTGCGCAGCCTGTGCCCACCTGGCTGCGGCGGACGGCGAGGCGGTGATCAGGTTGAGGTCGAGGATCAGGCGCACCCCGGCCCGATGCACCACGGTCCGCGCGACGTGCAGCCACGCCGGGGTTAGTTCGTCAACCCAACGTGGCATCGTCCGCGGCCGCGGCGTCCAGATCGTGTGGTCGGCCGAGTTGCCGCCCACCCGGAGGATCACGGGGCCGTCGCCCGGGACGTGCAGCAGCGCCAGCACGCGCGCGAACGCGGCCAGGTGGCGGGCGTCACCGGGGAGCGACCAGTACTCGGTTGAGAGCCCCAGGAACGAGGGCGGCAGCGGTGTGGGCTGATCGCTTTGTGGCACCGCAACGACCATCTGAGGCGCCAGCGCGAGAGCCGGCCCAGCCGATCCAGGGGCACCGGGACGCGCTTGCCCATCACGCGTGGCGGCCCGTGTGTCGGCGTCGCGTCCCCCGAACGACGTGAACAGATTCACCGCCAGGACCGCGGCGAGGGCCATGACGATGCCGGCGGACACACGACGACGGCGGGCGCCGCGACCGCGTCGGTCTTCGCGGATGCGGATCTCAGGGTCAGACCTGGACGTGGGCCCAACAATATGAGCGCACCGCCCCCGTCAGGCCGCGTGGCGAGGAGGTTTAACTCCCCACACACAAGGCCCTAACGGTCGGTGTCAGACTATTGACCGTGGCTTCACTCCAAGACGTGGACCTGTCGGCCAAGCTCTCCAAAGCCGCGGGCCTGAAACGGCTGCAATCCGCTCAGCGCAGGCTGCTCGCGCTGCGCCTGCAGGCGGGCGGGCAGGTCGGCGATGGCCAGCTAGGCCCGCCGCTGTGCGTGCTGTTTGAGGGGTGGGACGCGTCGGGCAAGGGCGGAGCGATCCGCAGGTTGACCTCGCCGCTCGATCCCCGGCATGTCAACGTGGCGCAGTTCGCCGCGCCGACCCCGCGGGAGAAGCGACATCACTTCCTATGGCGGTTCTGGCCGGAGCTGCCCGGATGGGGAGGCATGGCGGTGCTGGACCGGTCCTGGTACGGGCGCGTGCTGGTCGAGCGCGTGGAGGGATTCGCGAGCAAGGCCGAGTGGCGTCGCGCTTACGACGAGATCGTCTCGTTCGAGCGTGGGCTAGCCAACGAGGGCATGGTGCTCGTGAAGTTCTGGATGCACGTCTCCGAGAAGGCGCAGCGCGACCGCTTCGAGGCGCGCAAGACCGATCCGCTCAAGAGCTGGAAGCTGACCGACGAGGACTGGCGCAACATCGCCAGGCGGCCCGACTACGAGAAGGCCGTGGCGGACATGCTCAAGCGCACCGACCATAAGCACGCGCCGTGGACGGTGATCGCCGCCGAGAGCAAGCCGTACGCTCGCGTAGCCGTGGTCGAGGCCGTGATCGAGGCGCTCGAGCAGGGTCTGCGCGGTGCTGGGCAGAAGCCCATGGAAGTCGAGGCGATGCTCTAGCCGGAGTCCGGGTCGCCGGCAGCGCTCAGCCTGCCGGTGCGCCGCAGCAGGACCGTAATGTCGCCGCGTGCCACGGCTCGCAGCAGCCGCCGCACTCGACTGATCCCCTCATCGGGCAGATCGACAGCCAGCTCGACGGTCCCAAGCTGGGTGGGGCCGGCCCGCACCTGTCCCAGGTCCTGTAACAGTCCGAGCATCGCGTCGTTCTCAGCGAGCGCCAGCGCCGTGAAGCACTTGATCCCTTCCTCGCGCGCCCGCTTTGCCAGCTCGCCCGCGAGCAAGCTGCCGATTCCGTGCCCCTGCCAATCGTCGACGACGGCGACCGCCAGCTCGGCGACCTTGGGATCCTCGGTTGACCGGACGAACCGCGCCACACCGACGCCTTCGCCTGTGTCCGGGTCGACGGCGACAAGCGCCTCGTGATCGTGATGGTCGACCTCGGTGAAGTAGCGCAGCTCGGCCTGGGTGAGCGGGCCGCGCGGCGAAAGGAAGCGCCGGTAGCGCGAGAGTTCGCTGAGGCGGTCGAAGCCTCTCGCCAGCGCGTCCTTGTCGTCGGGCTCGATCGGCCGGATCTCCACCTGCCACGTGCTGACGTCGGTGCCCCTGGTCATACCCCCGAGCGTAGTAGGCGCCGCCGGCGCACCCTCAAGGCGGGGAGATCATCTATATGACTAGACAGCTATATGCCTGATAGGGTATAAAAGGTTCCGATGACACCGTTCGACGTCCTCGCCGAGCCCAATCGCCGGCAGATCCTCGACCTGCTTCGAGATTCCGAGCAGCCCGTGGGCGAGCTCGTCTCGCAGCTTCGGTTGAGCCAGCCCGCGGTCTCCAAGCACCTGCGGGTGCTGCGCGAAGCGGGCCTCGTGCAGGTGCGAGGCGATGCGCAGCGGCGCCTGTACAGCGTCCGGCCCGAGCCGCTGCGTGTGGTCGACGAATGGCTGGCGCCATATCGGGCGATGTGGGCTGCACGCCTCGACGACCTCGAGCGCCATCTCGACACGATGACCGACGGCTGACGCCGTGTGAGAAAGGAGTCACGCGATGTACGGACAACTGGAGCAACTCGACGACGGGCGCTGGCGCCTGCGATTCACCCGGGCCCTCGCGCACCCGCCCGAGAAGGTGTGGCGGGCGATCACCGAGCCCGAGCACCTCACGCATTGGTTCCCCACGACGATCGAGGGCGACCGAATCGCCGGCGCGCCGCTGAAGTTCTCGTTCCCGGGCGACCAGTTTCCGCCGTTTGACGGTGAGATGGTCGAGTTCGAGCCGATGTCGGTGATGGAGATCCGCTGGGGGCCGGACACCGTACGCCTAGAGCTTCGTCCAATCGACGAGGGCACCGAGCTGACGCTGCTCGACACGCTCGAGGAGCGCGGCAAGGCGGCGCGCGACGGCGCCGGCTGGCACACCTGCCTGGACGCGCTCGAACGCTCGTTGGGCGGCGACGCCGACGCACGCGAACAGATGAACGGCTGGAAGGACGTTCACGAGCACTACGTCGAGAGCTTCGGGCCCGAGGCGGCCACGATCGGCCCGCCCGAAGGGATCTAGCGGGACGCTAATTCAGCGTGACGAGGCCGCCGGTGTCGGCGGCCTCGTAGAGCGCCTCGATCGCGCGGGCCTGGCCGACCGCATCGGCGCGGCCCAGCAGCAACGGGGCCTCGCCCCGGATCGCCGCGGACATGTTCTCGGCCTCGAGCCGGTACGAGTTGACCACCTCGACCTCGATCAGCTCGCGCTCGCCGTCGCGATACAACTGGATCACCGGCTCGAGGCAGTGCCACGGGTCGTCGAGGAACAGCGTGCCCTCGTCGCCGACGACCTCGAGCGCATCGCGAGTGTCGAGCGCAAGGCCGGCGTCGAAATGCCCAAGCACGTCGTCGGCGAACCGCATCGTCGCCGCGAACACGATGTCGACGCCGTCGCCGCCGGTCAGCTGCTCTGCGGCGACCCGTTGGGGCTCCCCGGCGATCAGCCGCGAGCCGCTCACGCAGTAGCACCCCACGTCCATCAGCGCGCCGCCGTCCAGCGCCGTCGTCAGCCGGACGTTTGCAGGGTCGGCCTCGGCGAAGCTGAACGCCGAGCGGATCAGCCTGAGCCGTCCGACGGCGCCGTCGCGTACCAGCTCGACCAGGCGGCGGGTCTGGGGGTTGTGGCGGTACATGAACGCCTCCATCAGCAGGCGACCCTCGCGGTCGGCGACGTCGAAGACGCGGTTCACGTCGGCGGTGCGCCGACCCAGCGGCTTCTCGCACAGCACGTGCTTGCCGGCCTCGAGCGCGCGAATACTCCACTCGACGTGCATCGAGTTGGGCAGCGAGATGTAGACGGCGTCGACGTCCGGATCGGCCAGCAGCGCGTCATATCCGCCGTATGCGCGCTCGATGCCGTTCTCGGCGGCGTAGCGCTCCGCGCTCTCGCGCTCGCGGCTGGCAACGGCGAGTACCTCGAGCGCCGATGACTGCCGCGCGCCATCAAGGAACTTACGGTTGATCCGCGCGGTCGAGATGATGCCCCATCTGATGACCATGCGAGCACACTACAGCGATGCCTGATCGCGTTACCGCATTCGCGCCGGGCCGGGTCAACCTGATCGGCGAGCACACCGACTACAACGAGGGTCTGGCGCTCCCGTTCGCGATCAGCGAGGGCGTGACCGTGCGCGCGGAGGCGATCGCCGGCGATCGGATCGAGGCGGTCGCCGCCGATCTCCGCAAGCACGACGAGTTCGAGCTCGCGAGCCCACCGCAAGTGCGCGGCTGGCGCGCGTTCGTGCGCGGCGCGGTCGCGGAGTTGCAGCGCGCCGGCGTGCCGATCCGGGCTGCGCGCGTGGAAATCACCGGGAACGTCCCGCGTGGCGGCGGGCTGTCGTCCTCGGCGGCGCTCGAGGTCGCGCTCACGCTTGCGCTGATCGCCCTGGCCGGCGCCCCGGAGCCGGATCGGATCGAGCTGGCCAAGATCTGCTCGAGGATCGAGAACGACTGGGTCGGCGCCCAGACGGGCCTGCTCGACCAGCTCGCCTCGCTGCTCGGTGAGGACGACCATGCGCTGCGGATCGACTTCCGCTCGCTCGAGATCACGCCGGTGCCGCTCGAGCTCGGCGAGTTCAAGCTGATCACGCTGCACTCCGGAGATCAGCACTCAAACGCCGCCTCGGGGTACAACGAGCGCCGCCGCGAATGCGCGCTTGCGAGCGAGGAGCTCGGCGTGCCGAGCCTGCGGGATGCGACGCTCGAGGCGGCCACGGCGCTGCCGTCGCCACTCGACCGGCGAGCCACGCACATCGTCACCGAGAACCAGCGTGTCGACGCAACGGTGGCGGCGCTCGAGCGCCGGGACATGGACGAGCTCGGCCGGTTGCTCGACGCCTCCCATGCCAGCCTGCGCGACTGCTACGAGGTGTCGACTCCCGCGGTCGAGAGAGCGGTCGAGAAGCTGCACGAGGCGGGGGCTCTGGGAGCGCGGATCATCGGCGGCGGCTTCGGGGGGCACGTGCTCGGACTGATGCCGCCCGATGCGCGCGTGCTCGACGGCGCGCGCGAGGTGCGGCCCGGGCCGGGTGCACTAGTGTGGCCCGCGGATGGACGTCGTTGAGCTGACAGCGGACGGACTGGCGCCGGCGGACGTGATCGCGGTCGCGCGAGGCGATGCGCGGGTCGCGATCGGCGAGGCTGCGCGCGTGGCGATGA
>DASSGR010000023.1:0-11052 GCA_035693425.1 Solirubrobacteraceae bacterium | reverse complement strand
CCGGTGTTCGTGAGGTAGCCCTGCCACCACGACAGCGCGGGCTTGCCCTGGTAGGTCTGCAGGCTGAGGTTGCCGGCCACGACGTCCTCGGGCACCGGCTTGAACCAAACGGGCGACAGGTGGTTGTCGTAGATCAACGGTCCGCTCTGGCCGACGATCGGTGGCTTGGTCAGGTCGTAGAAGTTGGCGATGAAGATGTCGCCCTGCGGCAACTGGTCCTCGTTGGGCACCACGTCGGCGCGTGCGATCGGCGGATGCAGACTCGGCTGCGAGACGAAGCTGTAGGTGTTGCTGCCGGTCGTGTACTGGCCGATCGGGGCGCCGTGCGAGCCTCCGAACGCGAAGTCGACGAGGATGAACGCTCCGATCACGCCCGCGACGCCCAGCGTCAGCGGAAGCAGGCGCACCGCCGGCCCCTGTCCCGCCGCTGGCTTGGGAACGGTCGCGAACGTGAACACCACAGCGGCGGCGCACAGCACGGCGCCGATCAGGTACGCGAGCCGGAAGCCCTCCGTCAACGCCTGCGGGACGGCATGGCCGCCGCCGATCAGGTGCGTCGTGCGCTGGGTGGCGAGCGTGATCAGCACCGCGATCCCGAGCCCGCCGCCGATCTGACGCGACGTGTTGACCAGGCCCGAGGCGAGCCCGGCCTGCCCCTGCTTGGCACCCTGCGTCGCGGCGATCGTCGAAGGGACGATCGACAGCCCGATCCCAGCCGCGGTCAGCAGTCCGGGGATCATCACGTACACGATCGCCGAGCCGCTGTCGGCGATCTTCGTGAACAGCAGCATCCCGCAGGTCATCATCAGCAGCCCGGAGCCCAGCACCGCTCGCACGCCGAAGCGGCTGACGAGCTTGCCGGCGCCGCGCGCGACGAACATGATCGTGAGCGCCATCGGCAGGAACGTGAGGCCGGCGTGCAGCGGCGACAGCCCGAGCACCTGCTGCAGATACAGCGAGCTCACGAACCACATCGGGAACAGCGCCGCGCTGAACAGCAGCACGATCGTGTTCGCGTTGCGAAGCGGCTTGGTCAGTTCCTTGAACGGCACCAACGGTGCAGATGAGATCCGCGTCTCGACGACGCAGAACGCCGCCAGCAGCGCCGCGCCGAGGATGATCGGGACGAGCGCCGCCGACGAGTTCCAGCCGTTCGTGCCCGCCTTGACGACCCCGTAGACCAACACGATCTGACCCACGGTCAGCGTCGCAGCGCCGGCGAGGTCGAATCCCTCCTTGTGCTCGCGGCGACGATCGGCGACGACCGCAAACGCGACGAGCGCAGCCGCGATCCCGATCGGGGGGTTGATCAGCAGCACCCAGCGCCAGCTGAGCGTCTGGGTGATGACGCCGCCCAGCAGCGTTCCGGCGGCGCCACCGGCGCCGTTCATCGCCGCCCACAGCCCGATCGCGCGATGCAGCTGTGGGCCCGGCGGGAACGACGAGGTGATGATCGCCAGCGAGGACGCGGCCATCAGCGCGCAGCTGAAGCCCTGGACGCCGCGCGCAGTGATCAGCAGGCCGCTGCTGGGCGCCAGGCCGCCTGCCAGCGAGGTGATCGAGAACAGCACCAGCGCGAGCACGAACACGCGCCGCTGGCCGAAATGGTCGGCCGCTCGGCCGCCCAGCATCAGGAAGCTCGCGAACGTGATCGCATATGCGTCGACGACCCACTGCAGGTCGGCGGAGGAGAAATTGAGGCTCGATTGGATCGACGGCAGCGCGACGTTGACGATGCTCAGGTCGAGGATCACCATGAACTGCGCGACGCAGCAGACGACGAGGATCCAGGTCGTGCGCGGCGATCGGTCGGTCGGCGCGTCGCCAGCCTGACCGGCGGCCACGGTTGGGGGCGCTTGCACCGTCATCTCATCGCCCGGTTTGCGTCAGCCATGCTCTCTTCCCCTGCGATCGTGCCCCGGAACCCGCAGCCGAAGGAGGGCGCGGTGAGTCTATAGGAGCCGCGGGCGCCACTTGCGGTATGCAGCAGCTGCGAACCTTTGTAGTCTGAGGCGGGTTTGTAATCGGGGACCGAAGCCTTCGACAGACAAAAGGGAGTCTGGTCAAATGAAACGAGGCCTACTTTGCACCGTGGCAGCGGTAGCCGTGGTGACAGCGGGCTGTGGCAGTGGAGGATCGACCAAGTCGACCACCAGCGCCGCGCCGGCGGCGGCCACGAGCACGCCGACGACCGTCGCCACGAAGGCCAAGGCGACGCACAAGGCTCGGCACGCCAAGCAGCACAGGCCGGCCCAGCACGCTAAGAAGACGACCACCACGGCGGCTTCGGCCCCAACTTCGACGTCCTCCGCGAGCGCCCAGGCCTCTGCGCCGACAGCGACCCCCGCCCCCCCCTCCACAGGGGGAGCCAGCCCCAGCCAGGCGGCAGCGGTACCGGCGCCGGTGACTTCGACCCCGACCGCGACCGCCAAGAAGCCATCAACGCCCAAGAAGGCGAAGCTGCCGACGACCACTAACGGCGGCAACGGAGTTCCGCTCAGCGAGCAGGGCTACTAGACCGGCGCGACGATCGGTCGGCCTGAACCGAGCAGCGTCGGCCCGGACGCTGCGCATCAGCTGCCGCGCGGGTTGATTTGGCCTGGCCGCGGGGCGACAATCACGCTGCCCATGCTGAAAGGCGCACACGTGGGCGCCGGCTCGGTCGAGTCCTCGAGCCGTCCGTCGCTGGCGCGAGCGGGCAACAACACGACCGCGTCAACGCGTCCGGGGTCACGCCTGGGCCCGGAGCTCGTCGGCCGGCGCGACGAGCTGGCCGCACTGGACGATGAGCTCGGCCGCGCGGTGGCGGGAGAGTTCCGGCTCGTGCTGCTGCAGGGCGATGCTGCCGCCCGCGGTCTCCAGGATCATCCGCAACGGGTGATGCATCGGTCGCCCCGGCCTGATCGACTGCGACCGGCGGCAGGACACCGCCCGGACCGACTCCGGAGCCTAGCGGAGGTACCGATATGGCAGCAAACGAGCTGGAACCAGGACCCGTCGATGTCGTCGTGATCGGCTACCCGGCCGGAGCGCCGATGACGGGCGAGGCCGTCCCGATCCTGCTCGACCTCGTCGACCGCGGGATCGTGCGCGTGCTCGACGCTCTGTTCGTGCGTAAGGAGGCGGACGGCACGTTCTCGGGGTTTGATCTCGCCGACCTGGACGAGGACACGGCCGGTGACCTGATCGCGTTCGCGGGCGCCACGACGGGCCTGCTCGATGACGATGACGTCGCGGCCGCGGCAGCAGAGATCGAGCCCGGCAGCGCGGCGCTGATGATCGTCTACGAAAACCGGTGGGCGGCGCACTTCATCGCCGCCGTGCGCCGCAACGGCGGCGAGCTGATCGGTCATCAGCGGGTCGGCGTGCAGCAACTGATCGACGCTCTCGACGCGGCTGAAGCAGCCGCGTAGCCAAAGGGGGGAAGACATGGGACTGATTGGTGGAATGGCGCGTACCGCCGTCGCCGCCGGAACGTGGACGGCGGTCTCCAACCGCGTCAGCCGGCGCCAGGCGAACAAATGGGCCGCGCAGGACCAACAGCAGTACTACCAGCAGCAACAGCAGTACCAGCAGCCGCCACCCCAGTACCAGCAACAGCCTCAGCAGTACTACCAACAGCCCGCCGCGGCAGCCGCCGCCGCCCAGGCGTCCGCCCCGGCGCCTGCGCCCAACAGCGTCCAGCAGCTCAAGGATCTGGCCGACCTGAAGGCGCAGGGAATCCTGACCGACCAGGAGTTCTCGGAAGCGAAGGCCCGCATCCTCGCCGGGTGAGCGGAGCGCCAAACCCCAGGGTCACGCGCCGCTAAGTCCAGAGTGGCGCCCCGATTGTCGGGACGCGCGTTCGGTGGTGTCATCGCCTACGCGAGTCAAAGCACTCCGCATCCTCCCCGCTCTGGTCGTCGCCGCGGCATTCCCCCTCGCCGCGGCGACGCCAGCCCTGCCGCTGGCTGGCGTTGGAGCATGCGACGGTGAGTGTCGGGAAGACTTACTGTCTTTCGTCCGGCGTAGTTACCTTGCGTAGGTACGGCACGGTCACGTCGTCGGGGTGACAGTGACCAGTCGGTGAATCGGCCCAGGCTCCGGCTCTAGGCCGCGTACTCGTCGAGCGCGATCGTGTTCCCGTCGGGATCCCGCAGCCAGGCGAGCTTGGAGGGCCCGTTCTCCATGATGTGGTTCGTCATCCCGCCGTAGTCCTCGAACGCCACGCCGTTGGCCTCAAGCCCGGCGATGATGTCCTCGATTCCGGTGACCCGGAACGCGGCGACGGTGTGCTCGGGCTTGACGCCCTCGGGGCGGTAGTAGATCTGCACCAGCGTGCCGGCCCCGGCCTCGAAGATCAGCGGCCCGGCGCCGTCGCGCAGCTTGAGGCCGAGCTTGTTCTCGTAGAAGTCGCGTGAGCTCTCCAGATCGGTGCTCGGCAATACGACTGCGACGGGTGCACTAGCGAGCATCATTCCTCCCCATGGTTAGGTATCACTCTCACCCTCTGGCCTCGAGTAGACACGCTACATAGGTGCAACCAACGCAGGGGATTTATGTCCGGTGATCTCTCCCCGCATACGGAGCCGAGTTCCCGAGCTTTCTGCTGATCGCACCACGGGGTGGTGCATTGCTCACGTCGAACGCGGGTAGCGCGTCATCGTGGTCGCGGTACCCGCCACGGTCGAGCAGTTGGCCCACGACGCGGTCCATATCCCGGACCCGGAAACTGCGTTGCGCGCGCTCAGCGCCCTGCGCCTGGAGCTCGATCAGATCGAGCCCGAGCTGGTGGCGCGCGCTCTGCAGGGCGGCGCAACTTGGAGCGACGTCGCGCGCGCCCTCGGCGTAAGCAAGCAGGCGGCGCATCGAAAGCACCGCGAGCTGGCGAGGACGCTCCAGCTCAGCTCACCCGGCGGCGGCCCCAAGGTCCTGGTCACGGCCGAGGCCCGACGCGCCATTCAGCTCGCGCGCGACGAGGCCAGGCAGCTCGGCCAGCCCGCGGTCGGAACCGAGCACATCCTGCTCGGGATCCTCCGCTGCCGCGGCAGCCAGGCGGTCCAGACGCTCAACGCCCTCGGCGTCACCCACGAGGCCGCGCGGCTCTGTGTGCAGCCGACGATGCCCGGACTCGCCCCCGATCGGACGGCCGGCGACAGCGAGGGCGGTGACCGCCAGGGCGGTGACCGCCAGGGCGTCACACCGCATGCGCGACGGATCCTCGAAGGGTCGTTGCGCGAGGCCGCCAAGCGACACGAGGGTTACATCGGCGTCGAGCACATTCTGCTCGCGCTGCTGACCGACTCGCGCAACGGCGCCGTGCAGACGCTTGAGGCGCTGAAGACCACGCCGAAGGCGATCCGCCGCCGGCTTGACGGTGACTGGGACGCGATCAGCGCGGCCTCCGAGGCGGCGGGCGTCGAAGCGCACACGATCGGATAACGGCGGCGGCGGGCGGATAACGGGCGCGGGGTCGCCTCGGTTAGAGTGCGGCCATGTCCGCTGATCGAATCCTCACCACCCACGCGGGCAGCCTGCCGCGGCCCGACGACCTTGTAGACATGATCTGGGCGCAGCAGGAGGGGCGCGATGTCGACCCGGCCGAGCTCGAGAGCCGCATCGATTCCGCCGTAGCCGAGGTCGTCGCCAAGCAGCGCGAGGCCGGCATCGACCTCATCAGCGACGGCGAGATGAGCAAGACGGGGTTCAGCACGTATGTCAACGAGCGCTTCTCCGGCTTCGACGGCCGTGCCGAGTTTCAGGCTGACGACGTGGCCGACTTCCCGAATCTCGCCATGCGGCTGTTCAACACGCCGGCGATGGCGCACCTGGTGTTCTCCAACTGCGTGGGCCCGGCTGAGCTCAAGGACAAGGAAGCCGTGGTGCACGACGTGGAACGGCTCAAGCGCGCGCTCGGAGACGCCGACCCGTCGACGGCGTTCGTCGGCGCGATCAGTCCCGGGCAGATCGCCTTCAACTACCCCGACCAGCACTACGGCTCGCACGAGCGCTATCTCTCGGCGCTAGCCGACGAGCTGTCGTACGAGTACCGCACGATCACCGAGGCTGGCATGAGCCTGCAGATCGACTCGCCCGACATGGCGATGGCGGCTCACTGCCGGTCGGTCGGAAGCAGCGTTGGCGACTGGCACAAGCACCTCCCGCTCGCGGTCGACGCGCTCAACGCCGCGCTCGACGGCATCCCGCCCGAGCAGATCCGGCTCCACGTCTGCTGGGGCAACTACGGCGGGCCCCACCACAAGGATGTACCGCTGTCGGAGATCATCGGCGAGGCGCTGCGAGTCAACGCCGGCTCGATCTACGTCGAGGGCGCCAACCCGCGCCATGCCCACGAGTGGCGCGTGTTCGAGGATGTCGATCTTCCCGACGACAAGTCCGTAATCCTCGGCGTGATCGACGTGAAGTCAAACCACGTCGAGCATCCGCGGCTGGTCGCCGATCGGCTCGTGCAGCTCGGCAAGATCGTCGGCAAGGAGCGGCTGGTCGGCGGGACCGACTGCGGCTTTGACACGTTCATCCGGTTCTCGCTCGTCGATCCGGACGTGGCGTGGCTGAAGCTCAAGTCGTTGTCCGAGGGCGCGGAAATCGCCTCGGGCGAGCTCTAGTCCGAAGCCTGAAGCCAGGCCAGCACCGCGAGCACGCGGCGGTGGTCCTTGCCGGTCGCCGGCAGATCCAGCTTCCAGAAGATGTTGGAGACGTGCTTCTCGACGGCCCGCTCTGAGACCACGATGAGCTCGGCGATCGCGCTGTTGGAGCGGCCTTCGGCCATCAGGGACAGCACCTCCCGCTCGCGCGGGGTCAGCAGCTCGAGGCGACCCTCGCGGTCTGGCCGCCCCAGCAGCCGCGCCACCGCCTCGGGATCTAGCGCGGTGCCCCCATCGGCCACCCTGCGCACTGCGTCGACGAACTGCTTTGGATCGGCGACGCGATCCTTGAGCAGGTAGCCGACGCCGCCCTCGCCGCTGGTCAGCAACTCGCGCGCGTAGGTCTGCTCCACGTACTGGGAGAGGATCAGGATCGGAAGCCCCGGAACTTGGTGTCGCGCCTCGATCGCGGCGCGGATGCCCTCGTCGGTGAAGCTCGGCGGAAGCCGGACGTCGACGACGCACACGTCGGGACGCTCGCGTTTGACGGCCGCCAGGAACGCGCCCGCGCTGTCGACCGACGCGGCCACGTCAAAGCCGTGGTTGCCGAGTAGGCGCTCGAGCCCGTCGCGCACGAGCGCGTGGTCCTCGCAGATGATCACTCGCATGGGATCTCGGCCCGAACGACCGTGGGGCCACCCGGCGGGCTGATCACGTCGAGCCGGCCGTCGAGCGCGCGCACACGCTTCTGCAGACCCGTGAGCCCCGACCCGTTCGGGTTGGCGCCGCCCTTGCCGTCATCGGTGACCGTCGCGGCCAGTCCCGTGGCGGTGCGCTCGACGGAGACGCGAGCGCCGGCGGCCTCGCTGTGCTTCGCGGCGTTGGTCAGCGCCTCGGCGACGACGAAGTATGCGGCAGTCTGAACGCTCTCGGGGGTCCGCTCGATGCTCCCCGTCAGTGTCACCGCGACGGGAAGCGCAGAGCGCTGCGCGAGATCCTCGATTGCCGTACCCAGGCCGCGGTCCTGGAGCAGGGCGGGTCGCAGTCCCCGGGACAGATCACGCAGCTCGCCGAGCGCGTTGAGTGCTTCATCGCGCGCCTTGCGGACGGTCTCGCGCGCTGCATCCGGGTCGTTGGACATCTCCTCCTCGGCCATGCCCAGCTCCATCGCCAGCGCGACCAGCCGCGCCTGGGCGCCGTCGTGCAGGTCGCGCTCGATGCGCTCGAGCTGCTCGTTGGCGGCCACCACCACATCCGCGCGCGTGGAGGCCAGCTCCCTGACGCGAGCGTTGAGTCGCTGTCGCTCCGACGGTCCGAGGATGAACGCCGCGGTCGCGGCGTGGCCGGCGGCGAAGCCGTGGTTGAGCAGCACGACCAGCGGCGCGAGCACGAGCCCGATCGCCGTCGTGACAAACGCCTTGCCGGTGGAAGTCACGGTGTAGATGCCGAGGTTAAGCGTCCCGTACTGGGTGTGAGGGTCTGGGATCGCCCACCACCACAGGGGCATCACGATGTATGAGATGACCACGACCGTCGCGGTGACCGCGATCGTCGCGAGCGCGAAGCCGAAGATCGAGTTCAGCACGATCCAGCCGAAGTCCTTCCAGGTCTGCGGGTCGGTGGTGACCGTGCGAAAGCGCGCCCGGTCGCCTGGGGGTCGATACACCCCCGGGATCGGCTTGCCGCGAACCCAGCCGGCCAACCGGCGGTCGATCGTCGCCAGCCCGCGGAACGTGTACGCCGTGGCGACCCACACGAACAAACCGATGATCAAGACGAGCAGCCCGATCGTCAGCGCGAACCCGGTGATCCACACGACCAGCTCGATGATGCTCACGCAGAAGACCGCAAGCAGGTAGACGAAGTCGCGGCCCGCGGTGGCCGCGAGCGTCGAGATGCGCCATGAGCTTGCGGTGGATGCTGCGGGCATGTGGACGGTCTCTGCCTCGTTCATGGCCATGATGATCGATCCTGCGGGCGGCTGCGGGAATACGGATGCCGCGTGTCGCGATGGTGTGGCTAACCGCACCATCGCCGGTCGGAAGACCGCCGACCGGACACCAGCGGCCCGTATCTGCAAACGGATCCCCCGCTGGGACTCTGCCTGCGTGGCTCAAATTCGTCCCAGAGGAGGGAACGCAATGCAACGCAAGAACCTCACGGCGCGAGCTGCGTCGTGGAGCGCCCGCCATCGGCGCGTGGCGATTCTCGGCTGGATGGCGTTCGTCGTGACGGCCATCGTGCTCGGAAGCGCCATCGGTACCAAGCACATCTCGAGCAACAACGACGGCGTCGGTGAGTCCGCTCGCGCGGATCGGATCATCAACGCGGAGTTCCCGCAGTACGCGGGCGAGCAGGTCCTGATCCAGAGCAAGAAGCTCACGGTTCGAGATCCGGCGTTCGAGGCCGCCGTGCGCGATGTGGTCAGGCGCGTTTCGGCGACCGGGACCGTTCAGAAGGTGCGCTCGCCGCTGGCGCCCGGAAACCGTGGCGAGATCTCGCGTGACGGGCACTCGGCGCTGGTCAGCTTCCAGATCGCCGGCGACCAGTCGCGAGCCGACGACCAGGTCGGGGCGTCGCTGGCCGCTACCGCGGCGGCTCAGAAAGCTCATCCCAGCCTGCGCATCGAGCAGGCGGGCGATGCCAGTGCCGACAAGGCGCTGAACAAGAGCTTCAACGACGACTTCGCCAAGGCGCGCACGTTGTCACTGCCGATCACGCTACTGATCCTGATCGTCGCGTTCGGCGCGCTGGTCGCGGCCGGGATCCCGGTGCTCCTGGCGATCACCGGCGTCGGCGCGACGCTCGGCCTGGTCGGACTGGTCAGTCATCTGGCGCCGGTCGACCCGGCGGTGTCCGAGGTGGTGCTGCTGATCGGGATGGCGGTCGGAGTTGACTACTCGCTGTTCTACATGCGCCGCGAGCGCGAGGAGCGAGCCGCCGGGCGCGGCGAGCAGGCCGCACTCGAAGCCGCCGCCGCGACATCGGGGCGCTCGGTCCTGATCTCCGGGTTCACCGTGATGGCGGCGATGGCGGGGATGTACCTGGCGGGCAACAAGACGTTCGCCTCGATGGCGACCGGCACGATCCTGGTCGTCGCGGTCGCCGTGCTCGGATCGCTGACGGTGCTCCCGGCGCTGCTGTCCAAGCTCGGGGACAAGGTGATGAAGGGTGGCGTGCCGTTCGTCGCACGGCGCCGCGAGCGCGGTGGCGAGGCGCGGATCTGGGGCGCGATCGTCGACCGCGTGCTGCGGCACCCGGGCGTTGCAGCCGTGACGGCCGGCGGCATCGTGGTCGCGCTGGCGATCCCCGCGATCGGCATCCACACATCGGACCCCGGTCTGCAGGGGCTGCCGAAGGGGCTGCCGATCGTCAAGACGCTCGACCGGATGCAGGCCGCATTCCCGGGCGGAGCGCAGCCGGCCCACGTGGTCGTGCAGGCACGCGACGTGCGCGCGCCGCAGGTTCGGGCGGCGATCGGGCAGCTCGAGCGCCGGGCGCTGGCCACCGGCCAGATGCACCAGCCGTTCGACGTGCAGGTCAGTCGTGACCACACGGTCGCCGACGTGTCGATCCCGCTCAGCGGGCAGGGCACGGATTCCACCTCCTACCGCGCGCTGGACACACTGCGCGGCGAGGTGATCCCGGCCACGATCGGCGGCGTGCCCGGCGTCAAGGCGCTGGTCGCCGGCGAGACGGCGGGCGCCAAGGACTTCAACGACTCGATGAAGTCCCACCTGCCGGTCGTGTTCGCGTTCGTGCTGACGATGACGTTCCTGCTGCTGCTGATCACGTTCCGGTCGATCGTGATCCCGCTGACGGCGATCGTGCTGAACATGCTGTCGGTCGGCGCCGCGTACGGCGTGCTGGCGCTGGTCTTCCAACACTCCTGGGCCGAGGGCCTGCTTGGCTTCAAGTCAACGGGTGCGATCACCTCGTGGCTGCCACTGTTCCTGTTCGTGATCCTGTTCGGCCTCTCGATGGACTACCACGTGTTCATCCTGAGCCGGGTCCGGGAGGCGTACGACAAGGGCATGTCGACGTCGGACGCGGTGGCCCACGCGATCAAGTCCACGGCCGGCCCCGTCACCGGCGCGGCGGTCGTGATGGTCGCGGTGTTCGCGATCTTCGCCTCGCTCGGCGCGCTCGAGTTCAAGCAGCTCGGAGTGGGCCTTGCGGTGGCGATCCTGCTCGACGCGACCCTGATCCGCGCGGTCCTGCTGCCCGCGGTCATGAAGCTGCTCGGTGACGCCAACTGGTACCTGCCAAAGCGGCTGGACTGGCTGCCACGACTCGAGCACGAGCCCGCGCGCGCGTAGCCCCTAGCGCGTGAGGCGAGCCACGCCCCGCGGGCGCCCGTCCGATGTTCAGGATGGGCGCCCGCCGGCGTGTGTGTAAAACACGCTTGACAGGGCGTTGCTGTCAAGCTACCTTGTCAGGCTGTCAAACACACTTGACAGTAATGCGA
>DASSGR010000022.1:0-22354 GCA_035693425.1 Solirubrobacteraceae bacterium | reverse complement strand
CCGCCGAGTGGCGCGACTTCGCGCTCGCCGATCGTTTCCTGGCCGCCGGGCGCGAGGCTGCGCTCGAGCAGATGCCCGCGCTGCACGCGTTGGCAAAGCCCGTCGATCTCGAAGCCGCCCGCCGCGAGACCAGCGTCATCTAACCCGCGCAGCAGCCAGCACGCCGGCACACGATCTGGGCAAGCAAGGTTGTGATTTGGTCGTAAATTCCGTGCACGACCTACGGTGATCCGTTAGCGTCCCGGGTTGAATCGGCCGCAGACCGGCCGGGGGCAACAATCAACGGAGGGCAAAAGATGCAACCAAGCGCAGTAAGGACGCTGCGGCTGCTGGCGATGCTGCTGGCTGCCGTCGCCTTAGTCATCCCGGGCACCGCGCTCGCGCACGGCCACGGCAAGCGCGGCCACCACCACCGAGGCCACCACCATGCAAACCGGCACGACGACCGCGACCACGGCAAGGGCGGCGTGCTCTACACGACGACCAATGATCCGGCTGGGAACGCCGTCCAGGTCTACAAGCGCGGCGAGGACGGCGGTCTGAACTTGGTGGAGACGGTGCAGACCGGCAGTCCCGGCCTAGCAGCGCAGCCGCCGTTCACGTTCTCGATCGTCGACTCCTCCAACTCGATGGCGCTGGCTGGAAATCTGTTGTTCGTGGTCAACGACGGAGACAACACGATCACGTCATTGCGGACCACGGGCAACGGGCTCAAGCGCGTCGACACCGCCGCTTCAGGCGGGATCCTGCCGATCAGCTTGGCCGTGAGCGGAAACCTGTTGTACGTGCTCAACGAGCGAAGCTCCAGCATCTTCGCCTACCGCTTCTCGCACAGCGGGAACCTCTACCCGATCGCGAACTCCGCGCGGCTGCTGTCGACGCCGTTCCCCTCGGGGCCGGGCGCCCCGGGCACCGCGGCGGCGCAGATCGGCTTTGCCCCAGGGGGCCAGCAGCTGGTCGTCACCGAGCGCGGCCTGCCAGCTCAGCATGGGGTGATCGACACATTCCCGGTCAACGCCGACGGCACCACTGGG
Organism: Solirubrobacteraceae bacterium; assembly: GCA_035693425.1. Taxonomy (GTDB): domain Bacteria; phylum Actinomycetota; class Thermoleophilia; order Solirubrobacterales; family Solirubrobacteraceae; genus Palsa-465. Next base: position 21,320 of record DASSGR010000022.1, on the reverse strand, counting down.
CCGCCTAAGTCGTTGACCGGTGACAGCGTCGACGCGAACCCGTTCGGGTTCTCGTTCAACAACGCCGGCCAGCTGCTCGTCAGCAACGTCGGCTTCGTTGGACCGCCGGTGAACTTCCCGGACGGCAACCCGCCATTCGCACAGGTTGGCGACCTGAGCCAGTTCGCCGGGTCGGCCTCGTCGTACAACCTCTCGAGCACCGGGGACTTGGCGGCGATCAGCACCGAGGTGCTGAGTGGTGGGCGCGGCGCCTGCTGGCTCGTGCTCAGCAAGGATCAGAAGTACGCGTTCGTGTCAAACACGCTCGCAACCGGGCTTCCGCCCGGAACGGGCGCAGGCGCGATCACGACGTACACGGTGGGGTCCGACGGAAGTCTGACGCGCGTCGGACAGACCGACGCCGACCCGGGCAACGCGACCGACCTGGCGGTGAGCCCAGACGGCAAGTTCCTGTACATGCTCAACCCGGGTGTGTTCGGGCCCCCGAGCGGGATCGACGTGTTCAAGATCGGCCCGGGCGGGAGCCTCATGCTTACCAGCAACGTGACCGGCGTGCCGGCGACAGGGCTCTCGGGGCTCGCAGTCTCCTGAGCACACCCGGTAGCCAAGCCGTTCGAAGCTAGATCGTCGCGCCCCTGCCCTCGCGGTGGGGGCGCGATGCGTTAAAGCCCTGCTCGTCACGCAAAGGCGGTATTTGGTCGACAAATCGTTCACATGTCGCCCTCATGCGCTACGCTGCGCGGCCATCAGAGGGCGCGCAGGCCGGGGCGCATACACACAACGGAGGGCTTACATGGGAAAGGGAGCCGTTAGGAGTCTGCGGCTAGCGGGGCTTATGCTCGCTGCCGCAGCACTACTGCTCGTGCCGTCGGTAGCGGCGGCAAAGAAGCACAAGAAGCCTAAGAAGGTCAACTACAACGCGCTGTACAGCGCCACCAACAACCCGGCTGGCAACGCCGTGGTGTGGTTCCGCCGCGCCGCAAACGGCACCATCACCCAGAAGGGAACCGTCAAGACGGGCGGCAAGGGAATCGCCGCACAGCAACCTTTCGGCTTCCCGATCGAAGACTCATCCGGCTCGATCGCGCTGACGTCCGACGGCAAGATTCTGTTCGTACCGAACGCCGGCGACAACACGATCAGCGCGTTCCAGATCACCGCCAAGGGACCCAAGTTGGTCGACCGGGTGACCTCGGGCGGCATCCTGCCCGTCAGCCTGACGATCCACAAGAACGTGCTGTACATCCTCAATGAGGTGAGCGGCACGATCTTCGGCTACCACTTCTCGAAGACCGGGTTCCTGACGCCGATCGTCAACTCGGAGCGTGCGCTCTCGACGGTCGGAAACCTCGGAGTGTCCGCGCAGATCGGGTTTGACCCGAGCGGCAAGACGCTCGTCGTGTCTCAGCGCGCCCTGCCCGCTACCAAGGGCACGATCGACACGTTCAAGGTCAACAGGGACGGCTCGACCGGGCCCGCAAACCCGATCAAGGCCGATGACGCCAACCCGTTCGGCTTCGCATTCGCCGGCGAGCGCCTGATCATCAGCAACGTCGGCTTCGTGGCGACGCCTCCCGGCGTCATGCCGAACCCGGTCGACCCGGCGCAGTTCAACGGGACGACCTCGTCCTACAACCTCAGCGGCACGACCCTGTCGCTGAACAACACCGCCTCGACCAACGCTCGTGCCGCCTGCTGGGTGGTCGTCACCAAGGACAAGAAGTTCGCGTTCGTCGTGAACACGCTGTCTGACTCGGTGCCCCACACCGGCAGCGGCCAGGGCTCGATCTCGCGGTACTCGATCGGGTCCGACGGCAAGCTGACGCTCCTGGGCCCCAACGCGAGCACGACGCCGGGCGGGTTCCCCGGCGACGAAGCGCTCTCGAGCGACGGTAAGTACCTGTACGTGCTGACCCCGTTCGTCATGGGCCAGAACAAGAGCCACCTCGACGTCTTCTCGGTGTCCGGTGGCAACCTGACCCACATCCAGGCGACCCCGAGCACGCTCGCGGTCGGCCAGTCGGGAGTCGGCGTCCACTAGTCGCGACTCAAAGCAGTGCAGTAGGCGATCGCGTCCCCTCACCGGGGGGCGCGATCGTCGTCCTTAATGGGCCCTTACGGCCCTCTTCCCAAGCGCCGTAAAGGCGTGTAGAGTCGCCGCACGGGCAAGCTTTTGGACGACTGGCCTCGGGGGCGGGGATCCTGTAAAGTCGCGGCCCGAGGGCACCTATCGAGGGGAGTGACGCACGTGGTTGTGGGCCGTTGTCATGCCATGAGAGGATCGCGGAGATTCTCCGCGGCGGCGCTCGTCCCGACGTTGCCGGCAACTAGCGGCATGGCCGGGCTCTGACGACGCGGAGCGCGGAGTGATGCTGGATCAGCTTGCCGACGCCAGCCTCGGCACGCGGATCAAGGTGTGCGGTATCACCAGCCAGCACGAGATCGATCTGCTTGCATCGCGCGGCGTCGACTTCGTGGGCCTATGGTGGGGCGTCCCCGGCGGGCCGCACGATCTGCCCGAGGACCGTTGGCGCGAGCTTGCCGACGCGGCCGCCGCGACCGGACAGCTGGCCCCCGTCCTGGTCACGTTCGCCAAGGACGCCGATGCCCTGAGCAAGACGCTCGAGGGGTCTCCGGCGCACTGGGTCCAGTTGCACGGCTACCCGACGCCCGGAACGGTTCGCAAGGTCAAGGCGATCGCCCCGGACGTGCGCGTGATCAAGGTCCTGCACATCCGCGGCGGCGAGTGCGTCGAGGAATCGCTGCTCGGGTCCTACGAGAAGGCCGGCGTAGACGTGTTCCTGTTCGATGTGGTGACCGAGGACGGGCGCGTGGGAAGCACTGGGCAGGCGCTCGACGCCGGCGTTGTCGCGCCGCTGGCCGACAAGCTGACCCGGCCGTTCCTGCTGGCTGGCGGGATCTCCGCCGACAACCGGGAGCAGTACGAGGCGCTCGTCGCGCATCCCCTGTTTCTCGGTATCGATGTCGATACCAACGCACGCGGCTCCGACGGTAAGGTCAGCGATGACAACGTCGAGGCGATCAGCCGCATCTGGAGGGAGCGGCCCCAGGGAGGTGACCAGGATGGCTAATGCCTTCACCGAGGCATTGCTCGCGTCGGATCTGCCGATCATCATGGAGGTCAAGCGCCAGGACGCCGACGGGGGTCCGATCATGGGCGAGCGGACCATCCCCGAGGTCGTATCGCAGTACCTCGCCGCCGGAGCCCCATGCATCTCGGTGGTCACCGGCAAGTGGTTCGGCGGCACCGAGTCGATGCTCACCGAGGTGGCCGAGCTCACCGAGCTTCCCCTGCTGCGCAAGGACTTCATCACCCGCGACAGCCAGATCGGCAAGTCCAAGGAGATGGGCGCGTCGGCGATCCTGCTGACCGCGAGGATCCTTCCCAAGTCGGCGTTTCAGAGCCTGATCGACCGGACGCTGAGCCACGGCCTGGTCCCGTTCGTCGAGATCGCCGACCACGACGAGCTCGACAGCGTGATCCATCCCGAGGACTGCATCATCGCGATCAACAACAAGGACATCCGCACGCAAGAACGCGAGGCCGGCGACATTGACCTCAGCCGCTCGCTGCTGGAGGCGGTGATCGACACCGGCACGCCATGCCCGGTCAGCGCCAGCGCGATCCTCGATCCGAAGGTCGCCGCGGAGCTGGTCACCGCGGGCTTCAAGGGACTGCTGATCGGCACCGGGCTGCTGCGGGCCGACAGCGTCCAGGGATTTGTCGACGAGTTCGAACGCCACCGCACGGAGCTGCGCGAAGCGGTGGCCCGTCCGTCCGCGACACCGGGGGCATGATGAGCGAGATCACAGACAGCAAGTCGATCGCCGACCACTTCGCCGAGCATGTCGAGCGCCAGCCCGATGCGCCGGCGCTGATCTGGGACGGCGACGCGATCAGCTATCGCGAGCTCGCCGACCTGGCGGAGAACTCCTCCGCGGACCTCGAGGGGGCCAACCTGGCCGAAGATCGCCCGGTCGGAATCCGCGCGAAGAAATCGCCCGAGGCGATCGGCCTGATCCTGGCCTGCCTGCGGTTCGGGCGTCCGTTCCTGCTGCCGTCGATCGAGCTCGCCTCCGACACGCTCGCGAAGCTGTTCGCAGCGGCCGGGACGAGCCAGGTGATCTCTCCTCACGGCCCCCGCTCAGACAGCGCCGCGAGCCTGCGCGCGCTGGTGGACGAGACGCGCGCGCAGGACGAGCCGACGTCCGAGTGGCCACCGGCGGAGGGTGCCGATGGCGTCACCTTCATGCTCACCACCTCGGGGTCCACGGGCCTTCCGAAGATCGTGCCGCTGTTGGCGAGCGGCGTCGACGCGTTCACCGACTGGGCCGCCGACCAGTTCGAGATCCGTCCGGGTACGGTGGTCGCCAACTACGCGCCGCTGAACTTCGACCTGTGCCTGCTCGACATCTGGTCGACGCTCAAGCACGGCGGTTGCGTGGCGCTCGTCGACCAGGATCGAGCCACACAGGGCGCGTATCTCGCCGACCTTGTCAACGAGAACCAGGTCAACGTGCTGCAGGCGGTGCCGATGCTCTACCGCCTGCTGATCGACGTGCACCGCGAGGACGGGCGCACGTTCCCGAGCGTCCGCCACGTGATCACGACCGGGGACAAGATCCCGGCGACGTCGCTTGCCGAGCTGCCCAAGCTGTTCCCCAACGCGCGGTTCTACAACATCTACGGCTGCACCGAGACAAACGACAGCCTGATGCACGAGTTCCTCGGACTGGCCGACGGAGACGTCCCGACCAATGTGCCGGTGGGCCAGCCGCTGCCTGGCGTCACAGCGCGCGTGCAGAACGAGGAAGGCCAGCCGCTCGAGGGGACGGGCACCGGTGAGCTGCTGGTGTGGACCCCGTTCCAGACGCGCGGATACCTGAAGACCGCACTCAACGCCGAAAAATTCGTGTCGGTCGCTGACGACGGTGGGCGGACCTTCTACCGGACCGGCGACATCGTCCGCCGCCACGACGATGGGACCCTCACGCTCGAGGGTCGCGCCGACTTCTACGTCAAGGTCCGCGGCGTGCGCGTCAGCACGCAGGTCGTCGAGCAGGCCATCCAGGAGCACCCCGAGGTCGTCGAAGTCGCGGTCGTCGCGGTCACCGACGAGCTCGCCGGCGCGCGCCTGCATGCGGTCGTGCGCCGCGAGGCCGACTCGAAGCTCAACAGCCTCAAGCTCCGCCAGCACTGCGCGAGCAGGCTGGCGAGGACCGAGATGCCTTCGACGATTGAGATCGTGACCGAACCACTACCACTGACATCAACCGGAAAGGTCGATCGCAAGAAGATCACGGCCGACCTAGAGAGGAGTCGTGCGAATGGATGAGACCACCGCCAAGATCAAGCAGTTCATCGTCGACGAGTTCATGCCCGATGTACCCGTCGAGGACCTTGAAGACGACTTCGACCTGCTGACCGGCGGCGTCGTTGACAGCTTGGGCCTGCTGAAGGTCGTTGCCTGGCTGGAGGACGAGTTCGACATCGGCGTCGACGACTCCGAGCTCGGCCCCGACAGCTTCCGCACGGTCGCGGCGATCAAGGCGTTCGTCGACCAGTCACGCTCGGCAGCGTAGGACGCACTGATGCCCTCAAAGACCCCCTCGGAGCTGCTGGCTGCGCTGGTCACGCGGCGCTACCCGATCCCCGCGGAGGTCTGGGGCGATTTCTGGGACCGGCTGTCGACCCGGGATCTGCACCCCGGCGAGGCGCTGGCGGTGCTCTCGTCGCTGACTACGCAGATTCCGGACGGAGCGTCCGTCAGCACGTTGCTGGATTCGCTGAGGGAGCGCAACCCGCAGCCCGGACCGCCGCCGAAGACGACCGTCAACATCGTCGGCACCGGCGGCGGACCGAGCACCTTCAACCTCTCGACCGCGTCGGCGTTCGTCGGCGCCGCGGTCGGCGCGCGCGTGATCAAGACGGGCTCGCGCGCGTACGCGAGCCGCACCGGCTCGATCGACTTGCTCGATCGGCTGGGCATCCGCCTCGCCGGCTCCTACGAGCAGATCGAGGAGAGTCTGGAGTCGTTCGGAATGGCGGTCGCAGGACCGTTCGTGTACCCCAAGGAGCTCCGCTCGCTGGCGCGTCAGATCCTGCCGTTCGACATGAAGACCGTCGGTAGGTTCTTCAACCTGATCGGCCCGTTCCTCGGCGCGGTGCCGGTGACCCTCCAGATCACGGGCGTCTCCGATCACACGGTGCTGCCCACGTTCCGCGAGCTCGCCTCGCAGGACTCAAGCAAGGAGTACTGGGTGTGCTGGAACGACCTCGGCGCCGACGAGCTGCTGAGCGTCGAGGACAGCCACGTATACGACAGCGCGCGGGGTGAAGAGTTCCTGCTCAAGCCCAAGGAGATCGGGCTCGGCCACGGCTCGTTCGACGACCTCCTCCCCGTCTCGGACCTCGACGCGACCGTCGGCCACTTCCTCAAGCTGATCGGCGGCGACGGCCCGCCCGGCGCGATCGAGAGCATCAAGCTCAACGCGGCAGCGCTCGCGATCAACGGCGGAGTCGCCTCGGACTGGGCGCAGGGTCTGCAGATGGCGGCCGACGCGATGAGCGCCGGCGAGCCCGCCCGCTTGATCGACCGGCTGCGCGAATACGGCGAGCAGCAGGCCGCCGCCGCGGGGGCCAAGGCCGGAGCAAGCTAGATGCCCTTCTTCGACGACCGGGCCCCGGGGCGACCGGGGCTGGCACTGTTTCTGAACTGCGGCGACCCGCCGCTGGACACCTTCAAAGAGCTCGTGTTGATGCTCGACGAGGCCAAGGTCGACTGTCTGGAGCTCGCGATCCCGTTTCCGAACTCTCCCAGCGACGGCCCGGTGATCCGCGAGTCGGCCAGCCGGGCCCTCGAGCGCGGCATCGACCGCGAGGCGGTGCTCGGTTTCATCGACAGCGTGCGCCCGCAGCTGTCGCATATGAAGATCGCGCTGCTCGCTGATTGGAGCTACTCAATCAAGGGCGGTCCGATGAAGGACTTCCTGGAGCGCGTTCAGGGGGTGGGCGCAGACGGATTGCTCGTCCATGCGCTGCCTCCGCGCCTGCGCGCCGAGTACTACCAGGCCGCTCAGGACACCGGCCAGCCGATCGTGACCACGTGCTACTCGACGTCCGAGCAGCCAGTGCTCGACGAGGCAGCCGAGCACGGCTCGGCGTACATCTACCTGGTCGCCTCCTACGGGCGCAGCGGCACCGTCGGTCCGCCCGACCACAGCGCGCTCGTCCCCGTCATGGAGAGCTTGCGGTCGCACACCGACATCCCGATCGCCGTGGGCTTCGGGGTCAAGAACAAGAGCCACATCGACGACCTCGGAGCGGTCGGCGCGGACGCCGCGATCGTGGGCAGCACCTGCGTAGCGCGCGTGGCCGCGGCTCAGGCCGAGGGCCGCGACGTGGTCGAGGACTTTCGCGGATTGCTCGTGGACCTCGGACAGGTCCAGTAACAGCGTTCAGTACAACAACAAGAAGGGGCATTTGATGATCGTTCGCAAGCTCGACGAAGTGAAGACGGTCGAATGGGGCAATGGCCTGAGCCGCCGGTTCCTGCTGGAAGCCGACGGCATGGGCTACACCGTCACCGACACGATCGTCCGCAAGGGCACCACCTCGCGGCTGGAGTACAAGAACCACCTCGAGGCGTGCTACTGCATCGAGGGCAAAGGCTCGGTCGTCGAGATGGACGGCACCGAGCACGAGATCGTCCCGGGCACGATCTACGCGCTTGACAAGCACGACATGCACGACCTCAAGGCCTCCGACGACGAGGATCTGCGGCTGGTGTGCATGTTCACGCCGGCGCTGACCGGCGACGAGGCGCACCGCCTCACCGAGTCGGGCATCCATTCATCGGTCTACTGAGGAGTTTTGGGATGGCGCTGACGACAACACCAGGTGAGTGGACCGACGAGCAGAAGTCGCTTCGCAAGTCCCTCAACCAGTACTTCGAGGCGCTCAACGCTGGGCACATCGAGGACGACGCCGCGGAGCACTTCAACCGCGACAAATGGGAGATCATCCGCAAGTCCGATGTCCTGCGCATCCCGTTCAGTGAGGAGTGGGGCGGCCTCGGTCACGATGGTCTGACGCTCGTGTACGTGCTCGAGAACCTCGGCTACGGCTGCCGAGACGCGGGCCTGCTGTTCGCCCTGGCGACGCAGATCGTGAGCGCGGCCACCCCGCTTCACAAGTTCGGGTCCGACGATCTCAAGGAGCGCTACCTCCGCCGCCTGATCGACGGGGAGATCATCAGCGCTCACGCGATCTCTGAGCCGTCGGCCGGCTCCGACGCGATGGCGATGCTCACGACGGCGACCGAGGACGGCGACTCGTTCATCCTCGACGGGAGCAAGATCTTCATCACCAGCGGGCCAATCGCCGACGTGATCACCGTCTATGCCAAGCAGGACACGGGCGAGGGCGCGGCCGGGATCACCGCCTTCCTGGTGGAGACCGACACGCCGGGATTCAACGTCGGCGAGCCGTTCCCCAAGCTCGGCCTGAACACCTGCCCGTTCTGTCAGCTCGAGTTCCGCGAGGTCCGGGTGCCCAAGGAGAACGTCGTCGGCAAGCCCGGGGCCGGCTTCTTCATCCTCGAGCACGTGATGAACTGGGAGATCCTCGGCATCTTCATGATGATGGTGGGCGAGATGCAGTGGCGGATGGAGGCCTGCATCGACTGGGCCAAGAAGCGCCACTCGTTCGGCCGCCCGATCGGGACCAACCAGTACATCGCCGGCAAGATCGTCGACATGAAGATCGGCATGGAGAACTCGCGCAAGCATCTCTACGACACGGCGCGCCGCTTCTCCAAGGGTCGCAGCGTCACCACCGAGATCTCGATGGCAAAGCTGATCACCAGCGAGGCGAACCTGCAGTCCGCGCTGTCTGCGGTTCAGATCTTCGGCGGACGCGGCTACATGAAGGAATACGGCATCGAGAAGAGCCTCCGCGACGCCGTCGGAGCTCCGATCTACTCCGGCACCAACGAGACGCAGCGGGTCCGGATCGCCTCGATGTTGGGCCTGTAAGCCCGGCCCTCCCAAGCCTTTAAACACTCGTTACACCGGATTTTGGCTCCGGGAGCGCCCTGGCGGGCGTTTCCCGGAGCAAATTTGCGGTGGTTTACGGAGGTAGTTCGATGGCAGGTGCCGGATGTGCGCCCGCGGGCGATCGGCTACTTTGCCGCCGACCGGATTGAGGCGGGGTGCGCCGTCCGGGGGCGTGTCGTCATACGAGCGAGTTGAAGAGGGGGCTGTATGCCGGTAGAGACGGAGTCTCGTGGGCTAATGAGGCGCTTGATTGTGTTCTACGCAATCCTCGCCGCAGTCACGGTCGGCGTCGTGATCTACGTCGTCAACCAGGGCAAGGACGAGAAGGCGCAACCGGCGATCGCGGGCGTCTATCAGTCAACCGCGCTGAACTCGTGCATCGGACCGGCGCCGAAGCCGGTGGGCGGCGCGCCCTTGCCGCCGACCGCACCGACGCCAGTGCCGGCCCCAGGGCCGACGTTCAACGTCCTGCAGTCGGGTCAGTTCATCAATTTCACCAACAACCAGCAGACGCTCGGCGGCAAGCTCCGTCTGCACAATGAGGCGCTCGCCAACGGCGGCAAGAAGCTGACCGGAGACGTCGATTGCGTGAACGGCGGAAGCAAGCCGATCAACGCGATCGTCACTCCGGGCGCCAAGGCATCGATCGCCGGGACGCTCGGCGGAGCCCCGTTCGCAGCGACGTTCAAGAGCGACCCGCCCGCCGCCGGCGCGCCGGCCCCGCGCACGCCCGTCAACCTGAAGGGCACGTACGTGACGTCGCCGACGTCGACCTGCCTGGGTGGCAAGTTCGCGCTCAGCGGGAGCGCGCCGACCTACGGCGTGTCCTGGAAGGGCGTGCCGCTCGGCAAGGTCACGTACTCCGACACGACCGGCGCCGTCGCCGGCGACATCGCCTGTGCCAGGGGCGGCACCGCTCGCCTCACAGCGACCGCGAATGACCGCCTGCTCCAGAACGTGACGATCATCCCGCTGCAGGTCGGGACGCCCGTCCCGTCGACGGCGAGCCTGCCAAAGCCGGCACTCACGACGCCGTCAGGCCTGTCGCCCTCCGGTGAGAAGTTCACCGCCACCCTCCAGCGCTTCGATTTCAACAAGACCGTCGCGGCGTTCTTCCTGGCCGCCGCGATCGTCCTGATCGTGTGCCGGATCTTCGGTTGGGTCGCGACGAAGGTCGGCCAGCCTTACGTGATGGGCGAGGTCATCGCGGGAATCTGTCTCGGCCCGTCTGTGTTCGGCGCGATCTCGGCCAACGCCCAGGCATGGGCGTTCCCGACCGACATCCTGCCTGCCTTCGGGGTGGTGGCAAACCTCGGGTTGATCTTCTACATGTTCCTGGTGGGGCTCGAGGTCGACCGCGGTCAACTGAAGGGCAAGGCCGCCCAGGCGGCCGCGATCTCCAACGCGAGCGTTGCGGTGCCGATGCTGCTGGGCATCGCCGTCGCTCTGCCGCTCTACAAGCTCATCGGGCCAAACAAGAAGTTCGTGGCGTTCGCGATCTTTATGGGCGTCGCGATGTCGATCACCGCGTTCCCGGTACTCGCCAGGATCCTGTCGGAGCGGCGGATGCTCAACCGGCCCGTCGGGGCGCTGACGATCGCGTGTGCTGCGATCGACGACGTCACCGCGTGGTTCCTGATCGCGCTGGCGATCACGATCTCGGTATCCGGCACCTTCGGCGAGGTGCTCAAGACGATCGGCGAGGCCGTGGCGTTCACGCTGCTGATGGTGTTCGTGGTCCGGCGGATCCTCGGACGGATGGCAGTCGCTTACGACCAGGTCGGACGGATCCCGGCCGCGTGGTTCGCGGCGATCATCGTCGGTGTGCTTCTGTCGGCATTCATCACCGAGACGATCAACATTGCGTTCATCTTCGGCGCCTTCATCATGGGCATGATCATGCCGCGGCATTCGCGGATGAATGAGGAGATCACGCGGCGGATCGAGGACTTCGTGGTCACTCTGCTGCTGCCGCTGTTCTTCACGTACACAGGTCTGCGGTTGAACGTCGGCCTGCTCGACCGGCCGGAGCTGTGGCTGATCACGCTGCTGCTGATCGCGATCGCGATCGTCGGCAAGCTGGCGGGCGCGGCGATCGCCGCGCGTGTGGCTGGCTATGACTGGAGGGCCTCGGCCGTGATCGGCTCGCTCATGAACACCCGAGGACTGACCGAGCTGATCGTGCTCAATCTGGCACTTGATGTCGGCGCGATCTCCAACGCGCTGTTCGCAATGCTCGTGATCATGGCCGTCGTCACGACGCTGATGGCAGGGCCGCTGCTCAAGCTGCTGGACCCGAAGAACGAGTACGGCAGACAGGTCGAGGACGAGTTCGCCGACGCCGCGCTTGCGGCCGTCCAGGCTCACCCCGAGCTGCCGGTCCCGGAGCGGTCGATCCTGGTCGCGCCCGAGACCGACGGCGCCACAGCCCAACTGGTCGCGCTGGCCGAGCCGCTGGCAGGATCGACTCCCGTCCGGGAGCTGATCGTGGCGCGGCTGGTGCAGCCGACCCGAGGGGCGAGGACCGGTGTTCGTGCCGGCCTCCAGACCGAGAACCTGGCGCTCGAACGAGCATCGCGGTCGATCAACGAGATCCGCGAGCGCCTGGCGACCGATGGCGTCGTCGCGCGCGGCGTTGCCCTGACGTCGACGAACCCGGGTGACGATCTCGTCCACATCGTCGAGCGCGAGCCCGTCGATCTGGTCATCACCGATGGGCGCCAGCGCCTGTTCGGAGAGGGTGTCCCGCAGGGCGACGGCACGGAGCTGCTCGAGCGCGCGCCGTGCGACGTGGCAATCCTCGTGGCTAAGGAGCAGGACCCGATCGAGCTCGGACCGGATCATCCGATCCTGGTCCCGTTCGGCGGGGCCGAGCACGACTGGGCCGCCCTGGAGCTCGGCTCGTGGCTGGCGGCCAGCACCGGCGCGCCGCTCAAGCTCCTCGGCGCCGGCGGTCAGACCGACGAGACCAAGTCGGTCACGCGCATGCTCGCCGACGCCGGTCTGCTCGTGCAGCAGGCCACCGGCGTCTCGACCGAGCCGCTCGTGGTCGCCGGAGGACGCGACAGCATCGTCCAGGCGGCAACCGGCGCCGGTCTGCTCGTGCTTGGCCTATCGGAGCGGTGGAAGCGAGAGGGCCTCGGCGCGACACGGGCGGCGATCGCCGCCGAGTCGGTCGCACCGACGCTGTTCGTGCGCCGCGGTAGCCGTCCGGGCCTGTTCGCACCGAAGGAGAACGTCACCCAGTTCAGGTGGTCGATGGTCGGAGGCCCGTCGGGACTGCTGTCAGGGCGTCCCGAGTCCACTCCGAACACGACGACCACTCCGAGCGCGACGACCGAAGGGGACTAGCGGGGTAACGGAAGGACGGCGGTCACGCAAGTCGGGCCGCCGTCCTTCGATTTAACGGACAGTTGCCCGCCGGCGAGCACCGCGCGCTCACGCATCCCGGTCAGCCCGAACCCCTCCGGCGCGCCGTTGGGGACAAAGCCACGCCCGTCGTCCTCGACGGCGATCTGGATGCGATCGGACAGCTCGCTAACGCGCAGCCGCACCCAGTCGGCGTGAGCGTGCTTGACGACGTTGCTCAGCGCCTCCTGCACGATCCTGTAGATCGCGGTCTCGGTGTCGGGGTGCAGCCGCTGCTCGCTGCCCAGCTCCACCTCGACGTCCGCGGTGAAGCCCCCGATCGCTGCCTGTCGCTTTGCCAGCGAGTCGATTGCCGGGCCCAGCCCGAGATCGTCGAGCGCAGCCGGGCGCAGCTCTGCGATCAGGTCGCGTAGCTTGCGCATCTCGTCGCCGAGGTGCGCGTCCGCGGTCTCGGCCGACCTTTGCAGGTTGGCGAAGTCGTTGCGGGCCAGTCCGGCGGACAGCACCATCCGAACGCCGGTGAGGCCCTGCAGGGTCTCGTCGTGCAGCTCGCGGGCCCAACGGGCGCGCGCCTGGTCAGCCGCCTCGAGGCTGAGTCGCAGACGAGCCGCTGCCACGGAGCGAGCGGTCGCCACGGCGGTGGCGGCGGAGGCCGCAATCGACATCAGCAGCTGCTCGTCCTCGTCCTCGAAGCGCCGGTCCCCGGGCCCGTTGATGGCCGCCAGGACGCCGAGCTTCTCTCCGCGAAACAGCAGCGGCACCAAGATCGCGGCCTTGGCGTCGGGCGCGAGCTGCTCGAGGCGGCGACCGTCGTCGTGCGTATCGAGCCGGATCGGCAAGCCGCGCGTCAGCACTTGTCCGGCGAGCGAGCCCTCCACCGGCAGCCGCGGCGGCGGCTCGCCGCCGGGGGCGCTGCCGCTCACCGCCGCAAGCTCGCCTCCCTCGGGCAGGTAAACGACGAGCGTGCGGGCGCCGACGATGCCCTGGCCGTGGTCCACGATCAGCGCCAGCACCCGTTCGAGCTCGGTCTCTCCACCGACCGCGCGGGCGATCTCGGCGAACGCCTCGAGCCGCTCGACGCTGCGGGCCAGTCCGCGAATGCTCCCCTGGAGCTGATCGGCGTACAGCGTCAGGTCGCGCTGGGCGCCCTGGCGTTCGGCGATGTCGCTGCGCAGGCGGTCCGAGAAACGGCCGACCACCACACCCGTGACATACATCACCGCTGCGCGCGAGATGTATCCGAGCGCCGCGACGTGCACGGTGTTGATCACGGTCCACGCGGGCACTAGCGCGAACCCGATCGTGGCTCCGATCACCCCGCCGCGAACGCCGAACTCGATCGCCAGCAGCGCGATCGGGACCACGTAGAAGTTGGCCAGCAGCGCGTCGGGGTCGTTGATGACGACGCGCGCCGTGAAGGCGGCGGCGAACAGCAGGGCGGCGGCCACGACGACGATCACGCGGCGGGGCGTCGACCGGGCCGAGGCCCGCGGCTTGAGCCGTTCGACGACCCGGTGCTCGGCAGCCTCGACCTCGAGCTGTCGCGCGCGTGCGGTCGTGCTCATCGGTGGATCACTCCATGCTCGAGCGCGTACCGGACGAGCTCCGGACGCCCGGTGACGCCGAGCTTGGACTGGAGGTTGGCCCGGTGGGTCTCGACCGTGCGCGGGCTGATGTACATCTTGCTCGCGATCTCGCTGTTTGTGTGCCCGAGTGCCACCAGGCGCAGCACCTCGAGCTCGCGGTCGGTGAGCACGGCGTCCTCGGCGCTCGCCAGGGCGAGCCCTCCGATCGCCGGATCTACGTATCGGCCGCCTTTGCCGACGGTCCGGATCGCGCGCAACAGGTCGGTCCGGGAGGACTCCTTGAGGACGTAGCCGGCGGCGCCCGCGTTCCAGGCCGGCGCGACGAACGCGGGGTCGTCCTCCATCGTCAGGATCACGATCGCAGTATCGGGCGAAGCGCCTCGGATCTCGAACAGCGCGCTCAGGCTGAGCTCGCGGCCCATGTGCAGGTCGAGCAGGACGACCGACGGGGTGCGCTCGCGAAGCAACGCGCAGGTCTCCTGCACGTCGCTGCTCTCCCCCACGACGGCGAGGTCGTCCTCGGCTTCGAGTAACAGACGGAGTCCTTGCCGAACGACCGCGTGGTCGTCGGCGATCACGATCGTGAGTGGCGTGCCCGACATCTGTCAGCTGCGTGGGGATCCGGCTAACCGGCCTTGGCCAGGTACGTGTGTCCGGTCTTGACGATCACCGTCTTGTGGAGCGTGAAGTCGCGGACCGCGACCACGCCCCGTGTGACGACAGTCAGGGTACCGTCGCAGCGGTCGCGTACCCCCCACTCGGTTCCGCGCACGGTGGCCGCCGAGAAGCGGCCCCTGGTGCGGAACTGGCCCTTGGCCTTGCCCCTCAGCAGGCCGAGGATCCGTGCGCTGAGCTTCGCGGCCGTGGCTTGCTGCCCCTGGGCGCTGCAGACCGACCGCTTGAGCTTGTCCTGGATCACGAGGTCGGTCAGGCCTTTGAGCGAGCGCTCCTGGACAACCTGGAAGCGGCCCAGGAAGAAGTTGCCGGTCTGGAGCTTTGTGGGGGGCGCCGTCGCTGACGAGAGCCGGACCGTCCCGGCGCGGGTGTCGATCACGGTGCCGACGGGGACCGTCTCGGTGGATCTCAGCTCGATGAAGTCGGGCGCGCCCGGTGTCCGGATCAGGACCGTCCCGCTGACGGGCGCCAGGCGCACCGTCTTCGCGAATACGGGCGTCGGCGCGTGGGTGGAGGCTTTGACGGCGGTCGCACTCGTTGTCGCCGCGGCTCGGCTCGGTGCAGGCGTGGTCGAACTGCCGCACCCAGCGGCCGCCAGGCCCAGCCCCACAACAGCCCAGATGGTTGCCCGTCGTGCTCGTCGCATCCGTGTTCGCACCCTGGAACCTAGTCCCGTCCCCCACCGGCCGTCAACCCAAGGCCTTGTCCGCCTGTTGGATTGGGCGTAAACTGGCTCGCTCAGATAGGCGCGTCTGGCTGCCAGGGGCGGGGGATGCGTGGGGCAAATGGGGCTATGGCGCAAGGGTGATGGTTGTATGAAAGCTACGCGGCGTTTGGGCATCGGGAGCAATCGGAATCTGCGCTATCTGCTGCTTGCGCTGGTCGCCATCGGAGCGACGGCGTTCGGGATTCTGGGCTATGGGGCGAGCCTGCTGCAGTCGCTCGAGGGAAGTACGATCAACACCCGCTTCACGGTTCGCGGCAAGCAGGACGTGCCCAAGAACCTGATGGTCATCCGGATCGACGCGAGGTCGTTCCAGGACCTCAACCGGCAGTTCCCATTCCCGCGCGCGGTCGACGGCAAGGCGATCAGCACGATCTCGGCTCAGCATCCCGCCGCGATCGCGGTCGACGTCCAGTTGTCTGAGCCGAGCACGCTCGGGCAGAACGACGACATCGCGCTGCTGAGCGCGGTCAACGACGCCCACGGCAAGGTCATCTTCTCCGACACCGAGCCCGACGAGCGCGGCAACGTCAAGTTCGTCGGCTCGCCCAAGGGAACCGCGCTGCTGAAGTCCGTGGGCTCACGTCCAGCCGAGGGCTCGTTCCCGTTCGACCCGGGCGGCGTGATCCGGCAGACGCAGTACAAGATCCAGAACCTCAAGACTCTGTCGGTCGTGACCGCAGAGGTCGCCACGCACAAGCGCGTCACACCGTTCACCGGCAACAAGTTCATCGACTACGTCGGACCAGCGGGCACGATCCCGTACCTGTCGTTCTCGCAGGCGTACTGGGGCACCTACAGCGGTACGAAAACAGGCAAGAAGCTTCCGAAGAACTTCTTCACCAACAAGATCGTCGTGATCGGCGCCACGGCGACGAACCTCGGCGACATCCACGCGAGCTCCACCGACAGCGCGATGCCCGGGCCGGAGATCCAGGCCAACGCGATTTACACGGTGCTCCACGACTTCCCGCTCACCGCCGCGCCCGGCTGGCTCAACTACGTATTGATCCTGCTGCTCGGCCTCACGGTGCCGCTGGTGGGCATGCGCGCGCGGCCGTTGATCACGATCCTGCTCGCCGTCGGGCTGGGTGTTGCGTTCACGGTCGGAGTCCAGCTGGCGTTCAACTCGGGCACGATCCTCACCTTCGTGTATCCGCTCGGTGCCTTGATCCTTGCGACGGCGGGCACGCTGACGACGCAGCTCGTCACCGAGGCGTTCGAGCGGATCCGGACGCGCGACCTGTTCACGCGCTTCGTGCCAGAGGATGTCGTCGACGAGGTGCTGGCGAGCTCGGACGGCCTGCGTCTGGGCGGCATCCAGCGCGAGGGCACCGTCATGTTCTCGGACCTTCGCGGGTTCACGTCGATGGCCGAGACGCTCAGCCCCGCGCGCGTGATCGAGGTCCTCAACCACTATCTCAGCGAGATGAGCGACGCGATTCTCAACCACGGTGGCACGCTCGTCGCCTACATGGGCGACGGGATCATGGCCGTGTTCGGCGCGCCGCTCCCGCAGGACGACCACGCCGATCGCGCGCTCGCGGCGGCGCTCGAGATGCGGGACGTGCGGCTGCCGCGCTTCAACGAGTGGTTGCGGTCCGAGGAGCTCAGCGAGGGCTTCCGGATGGGCATCGGGCTCAACAGCGGCAGCGTGATGTCCGGTCACGTCGGCTCGGAGCGGCGGGTCGAGTACACCGCCGTGGGAGACACGACCAACACGGCCTCCCGGATCGAGGGCATGACCAAGGGCACTCCGCACCAGCTGCTGTTCTCGGGGCAGACCAGGGAAGCGTTCTTACATCCGCCCGACGACATCGTTGAGTTCGGCGAGGTCGAGATCCGCGGGCGCGTCGAGAAGATGACGCTGTGGTCGCTCCCGGAGCCCGACGCCGAGCCGTCCGGAGAGGCCGGCGAGGGCGAGGGCGAGGGCGAGGCGAAGCCGGCCACCACCCCGGCGTAAGTGTTCCTCGGGGCCGAACGTCAACGACCTCATAGAGAGGAGAGGACGAGGAGGGCTTCCCCGGGGTGGACAAAGGGGGGACAAAGGGGGGACAAAGGGGGGGACAACACGACAACCGGCGCCAGCTGGACGAGGCGTTCCGTGCTGACCACCGTATGAGGTGGTTGACACGGATCAGTTCGTTGGATTCGGCGCGATTGTCGCGCTAACCCCCCGCCGGCCCCACTCCTTCAATGATGCCGTTGACGTTCGGGCCCCGTCCCCCGAGTCGCCGAGGGACGGCAACCAACGCCTTCTTAACTCTTGGGCGGCAGGCCCTGCGGGATCTGGAACACCCCGGACGGGCTCGGCGCGCGCCTGAGCTCCTCGGGGATCTCGATCACGGCGGCGGAGAAGGCACGTGCCAGCGCCGGCGGCCCACCCGTCTGCTGCGCCGGCGTGAACGCCGTTATGGGCAGCGGGATGTACTCGGGCGCCACAGACCAGTCCGTCGAGCGGAACTCTCCGGCGTTCTCGATCCAGCTGAGCGAAACCAGCGGGAGGATCACGACCTTCGTCCAGATCGCGATCCACCAGACGATCCAGTACTCGAGGATCGCCTCGAGATTGGTCAGGCCGACCTTCAGGAAGTGCGCCGCGATGAACACGAGGATGAACTCGCCGAACGCCAGTGTGAACGTCAGCCATGGCGGCTGCCAGCGGATGATGAACGGGTAGAAGCAGGTGTCGAGCGCGACCCCGATCACGAAGTAGAGCCCGATCAGGACGATCCAGCCCTCGTTCTGGGTGATCAGCGAGACGATCGCCGCGAGGATCGCGGGGATGATCAGGATCGCCCAGCGGGTCTGCACACGGCCTAGAACAGTCGGACACATGAGCTGATCCTCCCTATGCCAACTGCTGGGTCGGGGCCACGGTTCGGAGCGCATGCGCGACGTCGCGCCCCATCGAGAACTGCAGGCTCATCCGCGACAGGAAGGGCCGCTTCTTGAGCTTCTCGGCCCGCGCGCAGTCGGCCACAAACCGCCGGCCGATGAACGTCAGTCCGGCGATCGTGTCTCCGTGCGGGATCACGTTGTTGGCAATCAGTCCCATGCAGCACAGCCGCGACTCTGGACGGTCCAGCCCTGGAACGCCGCAGTTGGTCTGAAGCTGCATGCGGCCATCGGTCACCGGCACGTTGTAGAACTCGATCAGTCGGCGCAGCAGCGGCAGCGTCAGCACGGACTTGTTGAAACCGGTGCCGGCGACCACGCCGGTGACGTCGAGCCAGCCCGGATCTTCTCCGTGCATGCTCGAGACATGCACCCGCAGGCCGGCGCGCCCGGGCTCGATCTTGTCGATTTCACCGATGAGGGCGTCGAACCGCCCCTCCTCTTGGCCGGCGTGGATCCGCGAGAGCCATTCGCGACGATCGGGGCGCGTGCCGCGCAGCACCTGCCCGAGGAACTCGATGCGCTCGTTGAACGGCAGCTGCGTGTACGCGTCTATGCCCACCGACTCAAACAGGCACCGCGGGACGTTGAGGTCCTGCGTCTCGGGCTGCGGATTACGCGTCAACGCCAGCGCCGAGGCCCCTGCGTCGAGGATGTTCGCCCACTCGTTGACCGACGCGATGCCGGCGCCCAGCACGATGTAGCGGCCGCCCGGCGCGTACTGCTTGGGCTCGTAGGCCTGCACGACCCGGTCGGCGAGCGCCGGGTCCTTGCGCGCCTTGGCGAGCAGCGGCGGGAATGACAGCGGGCCGTGGCCCGGAGCGAGCATCACGTGCTTGGCACGACCGATGAAGTTCGCCTGCTCGTCGTAGAGGACGAAGTGCGGCATCGGCTCCATCTCGCGCTGCAACCAGCCCACCCGCGTGGGAACACGGACGTCGTCCCATCCGGTCCGCTGCCTGACGATCTCCGCTTCGGTCAGGATCTCCGGGACGCCGGGGTTGTACTTGCGGCGCGTCGACCGGTAAAGCGGCCTGAGTGACTTGTGCGACCAGGCGTCGAGCTGGGCGAACGTCGGCCAGTCCGGGGCCAGGAAGTGGGATTCGGACTCGGACCGAAGCACGGTCTGCCCAAGGTTGTACGCGAACTGCTGGTAGGTCCCGACTGGGTTGTTGCTGGGCCCGAAGATCGAAATCTGTTCCTTGTCAAAGCCCAGATAAGTGGCCGTGGCGTGGACGATGAGCGAGCCGAAGCCGTCCCCGACCACCGCGATAACTGAGTCTCTTGGTGCTGTCGCTGTCATGAGGTCGGCAATCTACCTTCGAACCCGCGGTTGGCGCAAGGTCAGCAGACCCGTTGTCATCAAATGTTTGCGAAATGACCTGCGACGACGATATGCTGCCGCGCCGTGGCGGGAGAACTGAACCTGGAAGTCATCGAAGGACCCGACGCGGGCAAGCAGCTCGCGCTGGACAAAGCGGTTGTAATTGGCCGCGGTCCGGACGCTGACCTCGTGCTCGAAGACGGCGAGGCATCCGCGCAGCACGCGCGCGTCACGCCGTCGCCCGATGGCACAGCAACAGTCGAGGACCTCGAGACCGCCAACGGCACGTTCGTCAACGGCAACGAGCTCGTGGGTCCGACTCACCTGGATGCCGACGACGAGCTGTTGGTCGGTGTGTCAGTGATCAAGCTGCGCACGCGCGACGAGCTGCTCAGGCAGCCGTCTGCGGTGATCCAGATCCCGCCGTCGCTTGCGATGGCTCCTCGCGCACCGGCCTACGTCAACCCAGAGGTCACCAAGGTCGAGCAGGCCGCATCGACAGCTGGTCAGGCCGGGCACCCCACGGTGGACAAGTACCTCGACGTCCGAGTCCGCCGCCGCGCCAATCTGGCGCCACTCGCACTGTTCGTGCTCATCGCGATCGTGCTGATCATCTACTTCGCGTCGCGGTAGTACGAATTTCCATCTCGACGGGAAGGTTGCTGGGGGCGCTGGCGTCCGCGCGCGCCCGCGGGTAACCAGACCAGACCTAGCGCAGGGCGAAGTACAGGACCAGCCCGATCGCCGTCAGGATCACGGTGCCGTAGGACAGCACAACCGGCACCCAGGACCGCGACGCCAGGCCGCGCTGCGGACTGCGCTTCTCCGGCGGGGCGAAGGGCGCAAGCGCCTGCGCCGGCTTGGGCGGCGACACGGCGGTCGGCGGCGCGGCAGCACTCGCGGTAGCGGCCGCGGCGGGCTGCTTGCGCATCTCTGGTGGAATCTCGATGCTGGCGCGCGTGGGCTCGGAGGCGCGCGACTGGGGGGTCTCGGGCTCGGCGCCCTCGCGCCCCGCGGGCAGCACGCCCTCGACAACGAGCTTGGTGGTCCCCAACTGGATCTCAGCCCCGCCGCCGAGGATCGTGGGCTCCTCGATGCGGGTTCCGTCGACATAGGTCCCGTTAGTGGACCCGAGATCCTCGACCTGCAGTCGGCTCGCGTGACGGCGCACCACCGCATGACGCCGCGACAGCTCTACATCGTCGATTGTCAGGTCCGTGTCCTCGCGTCCGATCACGATCTCGGTTTCGACATCGATCGTCTGACCAGCGAGCGGACCGCTCACTACCCTCAGCCTTGCCATAGCGCGGCCAGACTACAGGATGGCGCAGAAGGCCTGCAAGCGGCGTTTGCAGGTGGCGGTCTTCGCGCTGACGATCGGTACATTCCGCACATGAATTCAGCCATGGCCCGCCTCGAGGTCGTCGCCGGTAGAGCGATCGGCATGTGGATTCTGATCGACGACGAGCTGTTGATCGGTCGTCACGCCGAAGGCGCCGGCCGTCTAGCGGACGATGAGGAGATCTCGCGGTCCCATGCCCGCCTGAGCCTCGACCGCACCGGCTTCTGCGCGATCGAGGACCTCGGCTCGACCAATGGGACGTACGTGAACGGGCTGCGGATCAAAGGACCCGAGACGCTTTCAGAGGGCGACACGATCGAGGTC
>DASSGR010000021.1:0-11644 GCA_035693425.1 Solirubrobacteraceae bacterium | reverse complement strand
GTGACGATCCTGCCGTTGATCCCGGTCGGCATCGGACTTGGCATGCTGTTCGTGCCGACCTCCCGGGCCGCGCTGAACGCCAGCCCCCTCGCCGCGCACGGTCGCACGTCGGCGCTGCTTTCGGTCGGCCGGCTACTCGGCGCCACGGTTGGCGCCGGGTTGGCCGGTATCGCGGTGTCGGGGACGCTGACCGCGTCGACCGTCCACCGAACGCTCCTGTCGGGGGCGATGCTGTGCATCGTCGTGGGGCTTCCCTCCGCGACCCGACTGACTTCCCGGGCCACCCGACGCGCCGGGCAGGTGACGACCGCCTGACCGGCCGCGGCCGGTTGTCACTCCGGACCTACTAAGCCAAGGCCAGGCGCGCGCTCCTACCCCGTCTTGACACTCGTGTGACAACTGCTACTATGCCGCCTAGTGGTAGCCCGCCGCTAACCGCACTCGCTCAGCCTCTCGGTCGTATCCCCAGCCCTGTTGCCCATCGGGTCTAACCTTCATTGAAGCTGATCACGCTGGCCGGACCTCCCAGCCGCTCACTGGGTGTGATCGTCGACACGCAACGCCAGTATGGCCAAGTTGCCACGGTGTACGGCGCCATCGCGATTGCTGTGCTCATACTCGTCCTGGTGCTCACCGTCGTGATCGTAGTTCGCGACCGAGCACGCGTCGCCGGCGAGGCGCCATCGCGCGTCCACGACGCACCCAGGCTCGAGGCAGTGTATGTGACGGCGCTCACCGGCATCGCAGCGTTTCTAGTTATTTTTACCTTCATTCATGAAAACAAGAGCGACGCCGCGCTGACGACACATTCCGGACTGGTGGTACAAGTGACGGCGGCCAAATGGCACTGGAGCTTTTCCTATCCGCGGTACGGGGTGAGCGAACTCGGCACTGACTCGAGCCCGCCGACGCTCTACGTTCCGCAAGATCAGAACGTCGACTTTCGGCTGACTTCCATCGACGTGATCCACGCTTTCTGGATCCCGCTGACGGACTTCAAGCGCGCCGCGTACCCCGGTTACACCCAGAACTTCGTGCTGTCGTTCAACAAACCTGGGTTCGTCCGCAACGCCGGCGTGTGCGCTGAGTTCTGCGGGTTACTACACGCCGAGATGCGCTTCAACCTAGACGTGATGAGCCCTGCTCAATTTGGGCGGTGGCTGTCATCCCAGCGGGCCGCATGAGTTCCGTAACGATCACGCTGTCGCCGCGTCGGGGTTTGCTCGCGTTCGTCGGCTCAACCGAACACAAGGTATTGGGTGCACGGTTGTGCATCATGGCCTTCGGCTGGTTCGCACTTGCGGGAACGCTGGCGCTTGTCATGCGCACGCAGCTCGCTACACCGCACGGCGCTTTAGTCGGCCACATGGGTTACAACGAGCTGTTCACCATGCACGGGTCGACGATGATCTATCTGTTCGCGATGCCGATGGTGCTCGCGCTCGGTGCGTACATGGTGCCGCTTCAAATCGGCGCAGCCGACCTTGCGTGGTCGCGCGTCGCACTGATTGGTTTCTGGATGATCCTCGGCGGGGGACTGATCATGTGGACTGGCTGGTTTACGGTGAACGGAGCGGCGTCGGCCGGCTGGTACGCGTACGATCCCCTGTCGGACCGCGTAAACACTCCCGGCAACGGTGAGGATTTCTGGATCATCGGGGTACTGCTTGCGGCCTTCGGGGCGTTCTTGATCGCCGCCTGCATCCTGGCGACGATCGTGCGAAAGCGAGCCCCGGGGATGTCGATGCTGCGGCTTCCCACCTTCACCTGGACGATGGTGGTGACCTGTCTGATGGTGCTGACGGCGTTCCCCCCGCTCATCGTCGCGATGGCGCTGCTTGAGATCCAGCGGGCTCACGGTGGCATCTATACGGTCCCCAACGGCCCGTTCGCGTACCAGCAGCTGTTCTGGTTCTTCGGGCATCCGGTCGTGTACATCATCTTCTTCCCGTTCCTTGGGGCGGTCAGCGAAGTGATCGCGACGTTCTCCGGGCGGCGTTGGTTCGGGTACAGGCCGTTCGTGTTCTCGCTTCTGTTCTTCGCCGCGATGTCGATGTCTGTCTGGGGTCACCATCTGCTGACCACCGGCGGTGTGCCCACTCGTTTTTTCGCTCTCACCTCCACCGCTCTCTTGATCCCGGCGGGCGTCGAGTATTTCGACTCGTTGGCCACTATGTGGCGAGGTCGGATTCGGCTTACCGTGGCAATGCTGTTCGCGATCGGGTTCCTGCTGATGTTCCTGGTCGGCGGCCTGAGCGGGATCTGGATCGCCTCGCCGCCGCTCAACTACGAGGCCAACGGCAGCTACTTCATCGTCGCGCACTTCCACTACACCCTGTTCGGCGGATCCGTTTTCGGGATGTTCGCGGCGGTCTACTACTGGTTTCCCAAGGTCACGGGACGCCTGCTCGACGAGGGCTTGGGACGAGTGCACTTCGTGCTCACCCTGATCGGGGTCAACCTCACGTTCCTTCCGATGTTCGTGCTCGGCGCCGATGGGATGCCCAGGCGGGTGGCCGACTACCCGGCGTCGAGCGGATGGCAGACGTTGAACGACGTGGCGACCGCGGGTTCCTACATCCTGGCCCTGTCGGTCGCATTGTTTCTCGTGAACGTCGTCCTCTCGCTGAGGCGCAACATCGCTGCCGGGCCGGACCCGTGGCTCGGCCAGACGCTCGAGTGGGCGACGACGTCGCCGCCGCCGCGCCACAACTTCGTGTCGCTGCCTGCGATCCGGTCATTCGCGCCGCTCCTCGATGAGCGCGACCAAGCCGCGGGCCAACGGGCCGCGACGGCGGGCGCCTCAGAGCTGAGTGGACGGTGACCGTGGGGGCGCGAGTGATCTTCGCCATTTGGGCGGCGTTTCTGGCGCTCGCGGCAACGGTCGAGTGGGCCCTCTTCACCCGCCATACGCCGAACTACTACCTGCTTGTGATCTTGCCCGCGGTCGCGATCGGCGGGGCGCTCGCGACCGCCCTCCTCGCGTCGCCTCGCAGGGACGCGACGGCCCCGGCGCGCCCACGCATCATCGCCGACCTGAGCATGCCGAGCGCGCTCGTCGGGATCGCGGTGGGCGCGATGCTGTGGGGCGCGTTCATCGGCGAGTGGCTGCTCCTGATCGGTGCCGGGCTGTTTATGCTCGGCCTCGGCGGCGTCATACACGAGCTGGTCGAAACCCGACGCCTGGCTGACGCCACCACGCAACTCGAGCCGGAGCAATCGGAGAACGGTTGACCGTGGTTCCCTCGAGCGTCGACGCCACCGGCATGCCATCCGTCGGGCGACTGCTGACCTCCTGGCAGCCCACGACCGCGGTGCTCGGCGGCTGCGCGATGGCGGCTGGGCTTTACGCGCTCGCGATCGCCCGACGCGGACGCCCATGGCCGGCCCGCCGGATCGTCGCCTTTGTGTCGGGCTTGGCCGTAGTGATCGTCTCGCTCGACTCGGGTCTCGACGTGTATTCCGAGCGGCTCGCGTCGCTGCACATGTTGCAGCACTTGGCGCTCACGATCGTTGCCGCGCCGCTCCTAGCGCTGGGCGCTCCTGTGACGCTCGCGCTCGGCGCAACGTGCGGCACGACCCGCGCGAAACTCGTGAGGATCATCGGCAGCGCCCCCGTTGGCGCGATCTCCCGCCCCCTGACCAGCTGGCTGCTGTTCGTCGGCGTGATCCTCGGCTGGCACCTCTCGCCGCTGTACGACCTCTCGCTGCGCCACCCGCTGCTGCACGAGCTCGAGCATCTGGTTCTGCTGACGACGGCGGTGCTGTTCTGGGCGCAGGCTGTTGGAGCTGACCCGTTCCCGCACCGACTCGGAGCGGTCGGACGGCTCCTTTACCTGCTCGCGGCGATGCCGGCGATGAGCGTGATCGGGCTGTGGCTCGTGGTCTCACGCACCGTGCGCTACTCGGCATATCTCACGCCGACGCGCGCGCTCGGCCTCTCCGCTCTGCGCGATCAGCACATCGCGGGCGTGATCATGTGGGGCGGCGACGCACTGCTCGGCGCAATCATGCTGATGATCGCGTGTGGCACGCTGCTGCACGAGGAGCGACGGGCGGCAGCGCGCGACGTGTACGGGACGCGGCGCGTAGCCCCGGGTGTGATCGGTGGAGCGCCGCGATGAGTCGTCGCGCCCGGCGATTGCTGGTCCGCCTCCTGGTGGTGACGTCGGTCGTGCTGATCGCATACGGCGCGACACTCTTTGCAGGCGCCACCGCGCAAGCTCCCGGCGCCACCGATCAGGCGACGGTCAGCCCGAGTGCCGTGGCCCAGGGCCGCGCGCTGTTCGTGCAGGCCTGCGCGACATGCCACGGGTTCAACGCCCGCGGCGTCCCCGAGATGGGGCCTTCCCTGATCGGCGTCGGGGCGCAGGCGGCCGACTTCTACCTCTCGACGGGGCGGATGCCGCTGAACAACCCACGCGACCCGCCAGTGCGCAACCCGCCAATGTTCAACCGCGGGCAGATCAACGACCTCGTCGCGTACGTGGGGTCTTTCGGCGGCCCACCGATCCCGGCTGCCGATCCGGGACAGGGGAACGTCGCGCGTGGGCTGCAGGAGTTCGCGCTCAACTGCGCGGGATGCCACCAGATCGAGGCGGCCGGCGGGATCGTGACGGGCGGGATCGCGCCACCGCTCAATCAAGCGACAGCCGTCCAGATCGTCGAGGCACTTCGCACAGGCCCGTTCCTGATGCCGAGGTTCACGACCGCGGAGCTGTCCCGCTATGACGCGAACTCGATCGCGCGGTACGTCCTTCAGACCCGGGATCCGGCTGACCGAGGGGGGTGGGGGATCGGCCACATCGGACCAATCCCCGAAGGCATGGTGGCCTGGCTCATCGCGCTCGTCGCCCTCGTGATCGTGGCGCGTTTGATCGGCGAGAGGAGTGAGACATGAACCAGCTGCTAGCAGCGTTGTTTTGGGGGGTGCTTCAGAGGCTCCGGCGCGCGACGCTGTGGCTGCTGCGGATCGACCCCGACGAGCTTCGCGAGGATCTCCGCGAGGCCCCCGGCGACGGTCTCGCCGACCAGACCGACCCGCAGATGCGCAACTGGCGCCGGCTCCCGTCCGATCAGGAGGCCGAGCTCGTGCTCGCCGCGCTGCTGGTTGCCGCGGGGCTGTTCGCGGTCGTGTTCATCCTGCTGTACGCGTTCGACGACAACAACCAGCTGCTTGGCCTATCGCTCGGCCTTGCGCTGGCCTGTGCCGCGGCGGGGCTGATCCTCGCCGGCAAGCGCATCACGCCCCAGGAACAGCTCGTGGAGGAGCGTCCCGAGCTGGTCCACGAGCGAGACGCTCGAGAGAGCGAAGAACTGCTGCGCGCCGGCGGCGAAGGAATCTCGCGCCGCAAGCTGATTACGGGCGCGGCGGCGGTCACCGGGCTCGGGCTGGGCGGCGCGCTGCTGGTCCCGCTCGCTTCGGCCGGACCGAACGTGGGGGAGACGATCGAGCACACGCCTTGGCACCGGGGTCGGCGCGTAGTGGACGTGAACGGCAACCCGATACGGGCCGCCGACGTCGTCGAGAAGAGCTTCCTAACCGGTTTTCCCCAGGACGCGGACCCGCACCTTCTCGGCTCGCCGATCGTGATCGTGAGGGTGCCGCTCGAACAGCTGCACCTGCCGGAACATCGACCTGCCGCCGAGTGGGCGCCCGAGGGGATCGTCGCCTACTCCAAGATCTGCACGCACGCCGGGTGCGCGATCGCGTTGTACCGGAACCCTCTGTTCGCGCCTCACGAGCCGCGTCCGGCCCTCGTCTGTCCTTGCCATTACTCGACCTTCGATCCTGCCCGCGGGGCAGCGGTGATCTTCGGCCCAGCGGGACGCGCGCTGCCTCAGCTCCCGCTCGCGATCGATCCGGTCACGGGCCAGCTCCTGGCGAACGGCGGCTTCTCGGGATCAGTCGGTCCGGCCTGGTTCGACGTCAACCGCGGGTCGGCCTGATGATCGGCTGGCTGATCCGCTGGACCGACGAGCGCCTCGGCTCTTCGCCCCTGCTCAAGAAGAGCCTGCGCTATGTGTTCCCCGACCACTGGTCGTTCCTGCTCGGCGAGATCGCGCTCTACTCGTTCATCGTCCTGGTCGTCACCGGAACGTACCTGGCGCTGTTCTTCAACCCGAGCTCCGCGGAGTCCGTTTACCACGGCCCCTATCCGCTGCTCCAGGGGGTGCCGGTGTCGGCAGCGTTCCAGTCGACGATGAACATCTCGTTTCAGGTTCCCGCGGGCCTCCTGATCCGCCAGACTCACCACTGGGCGGCGTTGCTATTCGTGGCCGCGATCGTCGGACACCTGATGCGGATCTTCTTCACGGGCGCGTTCAGAAAGCCTCGTGATCTGAACTACTTCATCGGGCTCACGCTGCTCACGCTCGCGATCCTCGAGGGCTTCATGGGCTACTCGCTCCCGGGCGACCTGCTGTCAGGGATGGGTCTGGCGATCGCCTACGGCGTCACCTTGTCGATCCCGATCCTTGGCGCTAGCCTGGCGTTTCTGCTCTGGGGCGGCGAATTTCCGGGCTCCTCGACCTTCGAGCCGCGGCTCTTCTTCCTGCACGTGTTCGTGCTCCCCGCCGTGATCGCCACGCTGATCGGACTGCACCTCGCGATCATCATGCGCCAGAAGCATTCCCAGTTCGGGGGACGCGGGCACCGCGAGCGCAACGTCATCGGCACGCCTCTGTGGCCCGCCTACGCGCTGCGGGCGACCGGGCTGATGGTCGCCGTCGCCGCCGTTCTTGTTCTGCTCGGCGGCCTCATCCAGATCAACCCGATCTGGCAGTACGGGCCCTACGAGCCGTGGCTGGGGACCAACGGTGCGCAGCCAGACTGGTACCTCGGGTGGCTGATCGGCGCGCTGCGACTGATGCCTGGGTTCGACATCCACTTCCTCAACCACACCTGGGTTCCGAACCCGTTCTGGGGCGGCGTGCTGTTCCCGGGCGTGGTTTTCACGACGCTTTACGCGTGGCCGTGGGCCGAGCGCAAGATCGCTGGCGACCGCCGGCGGCACGACCTGCTCGACCGCCCACGCGACAAGCCTTGGCGTACCGCGCTCGGCGCCGCGTTCTTCAGCTGGGTGTTCATCATTTTCGTCGCGGGTGCGGCCGACCGCATACTGGTCAGTGTCGGGTTCGGGTACGAGGGGCAGGTCTGGTTCTTCCGACTCGCGGCGTTCGTCGTCCCGTTCATCGTCTTTCTCCTCACCAGGCGAGTATGTGAGGAGTTGCAGGTGACCGAGACGCACCCGCTGCGGAGCTTCGCGGGTAGCGCCGTGCGGCGGAGCGAGGCGGGCGGCTTTGAGGAGATCATGCCGATCGAGCCGGGCGACGAGCACTGGAGCGGCGCCCGCTCAGATCAAGCCGTGTCCGACTGAGTTTCAGGGGGCGGCACCGCGCGGGCTTCCCGAGGCACAAAGCCATTGCGTCGGGCTGCATGCGGTTCGATTGCCGAGGCCTGGTCTAGGAGCTGCATCGGCAGTCCGGCAGCCCGGTAAGCATCGATGCCGTCGAGTGTCTCGGCCTCCAGTAGCGCTTGGGTGAGCGCGTCAAGCTGGGGACGGTGTGCGCCTAGCAGCTCGGTCACGTTGCTGTGGGCATCCTCGATCAGGCGGCGGACTTCGTCGTCGACGAGCTGCTGGGTGGCCTGGGACGTCTCGTTGACGCCGGGCAGCAGTGGCCCGCGCCCGTCGATCGGCAGAACCGCGACCAAGCCGATCGTCTCGCTCATGCCCCAGCGCCCGACCATCTGCCGGGCGATCGACGTCAGCTGTTGGATATCCGACTCCGCGCCGGTGGTGATCGTCCCGTAGACGAGTTCTTCGGCGACCCTGCCCGCGACGGCCACGCGGAGCTTGGCCAGCAGGTCCTCGAGCGCGTAAGAGACCTGATCGTCGTCCGGCGCCGAGAGCGTCACGCCGAGCGCCATCCCCCGTGGGATGATCGAGACTTTGCGCACCGGATCGGCGCCCGGGGTGAGCATCCCCACCAGGGCGTGGCCCGCCTCGTGGTATGCGGTCCGCTCGCGGTCCAGCGGCGAGAGCACGATCCCGCGCGGCGCCCCCAGCAGGATCTTCTCGAGCGAATCGGTGAAGTCGACCCGCTCCACCCGGTCGTGCTGGCGCCGCGCGGCGAGCAGCGCCGCCTCGTTGGAAAGGTTTGCGAGGTCCGCTCCGACCATCCCCGGCGTGCTGGCGGCCACCGCGTCAAGGTCGACCGTGTCCGACAGCGGGAGCGTGCGTGTGTGGACGTCTAGGATCTTGCGACGGCCCGCGCGGTCGGGGGGCTGAACGGATACGCGCCGGTCGAAGCGTCCTGGACGCAGTAGCGCCGGGTCGAGAATCTCGGGCCGGTTCGTCGCGGCGAGCACCACGACCGCCTCCACGCTCTCGAAGCCGTCCATCTCGGTGAGAATCTGGTCGAGCGTCTGCTCTCGCTCGTCGTTTCCGCCGTTGATTGAGATCGATCCCTGTCGCGAGCGGCCGATCGCGTCAAGTTCGTCGATGAAGATGATCGCCGGGGCTGCCTCCTTGGCCTTCGCAAACAGGTCGCGCACCCGCGAGGCGCCGACGCCGACGATCGCTTCGATGAACTCCGAGGCGGAGATCGAGAAGAAGGCGGCGTGGGCTTCACCGGCCACCGCCCGGGCGAGCAGCGTCTTGCCGGTCCCTGGCGCGCCGGACAGCAACGCCCCGTGCGGCATCCGGCCGCCCAATCGGCCATAGCGCTGCGGGTCGCGCAAGAAGTCCACGATCTCTGTCAGCTCCGCCTTCGCCTCGTCGATGCCGGCGACGTCGGCAAATGTGATCCGGATCGTCGCTGGGTCGATACGACGCGCCCGCGAACGACCAAAGCTTCCCAAGGCCCCGCCCACGCCGCCCCTAGCGGCCCGCCGCGTGATCGCGATGAACAGGCCGACGAGCAGCAGCGTCGGTCCGAAGCCGAACAGCAGGGAGGCAACCAGCGACGTGCCCTGACTCGGCGACGAGGCGTTGATCAGGACACGGTGCGATTGCAACAGGGCGGTCAGCTGGTTGTCATTCCAGAACGTCGGCACCTCCGTGCTGAACTGGTTCGTCACCGGAGCCATGGGGTCCTGTGCCGGATAGCGCACCGCAACCTTGAACGTGCCCTGAATCGTGTTCCCCGTGGACGCAATCGAGGCGACTCGACCGTCCTGGACCGCCGTCACAAAGTAGGGGCTGAACGGCACTCTCACCCGCGGCTGGGCCGCAGGACGGACGAGGAGCGCAGAGCCGACGTTGAGGGCGAGCAGCAGCAGGACAAACCAGACAAACCACCGGGAGCGATGGGGCGGGCGGGGCGCGGGCGTCTCTGGCATCCCCCTGCCGTCAGGCGCGGGGGCGACCCGCCACCCGCGCTCGTCACGCGGCATCCCGTTGCCGGCGTGGTCCCTGTACGGGTGCTCTTGAGGTGGTCGTCTGATGGTCATCACCAACTCCTACATTCGGAGATACTACTACTACCGTGCGTAGTAGTGCGTCATCTTGTGGCCGGCCGGGCCGAGGCCACCTCGCATGACGCCTCGCCGGCGCGCCGTATCCGACCGCGCGGAGCGCGTGCAGCCATTCGCCCGGACGCGGGCGGCCCCAATAGACGACCACCAGGGCGTCCGGCCGACCTGTCGCGAATACGTCAAGGACCTCAGGGAAGGCGAACAGCTCGCTCCGGATCTCATGAACCCTCTCCTTGGCACCCGAGACCTGAATCTGGTGGGTCTGCATAGCGTCTTCTCCGATCAGACGATCTACTACGGCCTATCGTAGCTGATATGCGAGTAGTCGGCGGGCCATTCATCGTGCATCTACTACAACCGTTCGTAGATCGCGGGAAGGTCTCGGCCACGGTCGGCGTCATCTCTCTTGAAGAAAGTACCCACGGCCGATGGCATACGCTCGGCCTCGACTCTCAAAGGAGATCGTCATGAATCGAACTCGACTGTCACTGCCTATCCTGATCGTCGTCGCTGTGGCGCTTGCGGTTGTGATCGCAACGGCTGGGAGTAGCGCCAAGAAGGCAACTCCCGCGGTCCCGGCGAACTCGGCGATATCGGTCAAGCAGACATCGTTAGGCAAAACGCTCACAGACGCCAACGGTCGTACTTTGTATCTGTTCGCCGCTGACAAGCCAAATGTGAGCGCGCTTTCCGCCGCTGGTCGGGCATTCTGGCCGCCATTCACATCCGCCGCCAAGCCGTCGGCGACCGGCGGAGCGCTCGCCGGCAAGGTCGGCGCAGTCCGGGGCGCGACTGGCACGCGGCAGGTGACCTACAGCGGGCACCCGCTCTATTACTTCGTCGGCGACCACAACCCTGGCCAGACCGCCGGGCAGGGGCTCAATCAGTTCGGTGCCCGCTGGTATGTCCTGTCGACCGCGGGCACCGCGGTCACATCGGCCCCGAAGGCCGCCGCCCCGAGCGCCCCGACAGGCAGTGGCTCTTCGTACGGTTACTGATCACACCGTGATCAGCGGTCCGCCGCGCCCCAGGGGCGCCGGTCGGTCTATGCGGCCTCCGGTCCCCTGGGCGCGCCGGATCTCCCAACCCCTCCTCGGCCGAGTGCGGTCGGGCGCGGGTAATGATCCAACAGCGAGAGCAGGGGCCCCTATCCGCTGTAATCGCCGTCGGACAGCTCGGCTGTGTTCTCGAGGCCGGCGGCCAAACGCACCCATGGGCCGCAGACCACTACGGGCGCGCAATCGCCCGCGGCCACGACGACCCACGCCACCAAAGTTGCTGGCCGAGATCGGCGACTGCCGCGCCCGCTACCCCACCCGCGACACGTTGCTCGCAACGCCCGCCAGGCGCAGGGTGGCGAAAGAATCCGGCAAACGCAAGACGTCGCTACCTGGATACGGCGTGCTACAGACCACCGTCCGTCCCCTCTGCATTTGCACGTTTCAGGTCCTTGTGTGCTCGCGCCTTAGGCAAGCGGTGCCGGCGGATAGCTAGTGTCGCCGTAGCGGCACCGACGACCGCGAGACCGATGACGAGGAAATGGGAGATCGCGCTCAAGAAAGTGGCTCCGAAAAGGGTCCCCAACAGCGCGCCCATGATGAACACCTTGACGTTGGCCATGGTTAAGCCGGGTCCACGGTGCGCTCGTCGCGACCGAGCCGCGAAACGCGGCCAGCGCGATCATGAGGCGCGAGTCGTACCGTCCGAATGGCCGGGAGCGGAGTGAAACCGAGCACGACGCCCGGTGTGATGATGACTTCAATCATGGCTGACTCCAATTCAACGGCAAGACGGGACTAGCGGACCAACCGCCAACATGGCAGTCAGGCAACCAACTGGATGGTTCCCGTAGCCCCAAAAAAAAACGATTTACTACGAGCCATAGTAGCAGCGAGAGGCGCCAAGCATCTGCGGACTAGCCGGAGCAGATGTTCTGCTACGCTGCGTAGTAGGCAATTCTACGAGATGACAGCTCTTCACCGCGAGGCCGATCGGACAACCTGAAAGGACAGTCGTATGCCCCTCTTCTTTTTCACTGTGGAGCAGCAGGAACGCGCCATCGTCGAGCGGTTCGGCAAGTTCGTCCGCGTCGCCGGCCCTGGACTTCAGCGCAAGTCACCGTTCGTCGAGAAGGTGGCCGGCCGGATGAGCTTGCAGGTCGAGCAG
>DASSGR010000020.1:0-33635 GCA_035693425.1 Solirubrobacteraceae bacterium | reverse complement strand
CGGGAGAACCGCATGCACGGTTCGATGTGGCGGCGGGAGGCAACCCCGGACCAGTCGGCTAAGCCGCGCGGTCCCCGGACGCCTCCCGCCGACCCTACAGAGCGGAAGCTTCACTCAGAGTGCCGCCTGGGCGACTAAGCGGCAGTCTTGGTTCCGGTCCACGGAGCGGCCCAGGAGCTCTGTCCGTTCATGTTGGGCGCAGGGACGCCTGTACGGGTCGCGGGAGCTTGCGACTGCGAGCCTTGATGGGGACCGCAGATAGGTTGCTGGTGCTCGCGCCGCCGCCGCGCGCGGTCGAGTCTGGCAGGCGGCGGCGGTCGCGAGTACATGCGCCCCCAACACGTGTCCGGCTGAGTCGAGAAGCTTGCAGCACGCACGTTAGGAAATGCCTAACGCGGACTATTCCTGGCGACCGATCGTGACTCGCGCGAGCAGACCCCCGAGCTCGGAGGAGGACAGTGCCAGGGTGCCGCCGTGTCGCCGCGCTTCCGCGTCGACGATCGAGAGGCCGAGCCCGCTACCAGTGGTGGTCGTTCCGCGCCCGCGCGCGAACCGGTGGACCACGCGCTCACGTTCGGCAAACGGAATCCCCGGCCCATCATCCTCGACCACGATCTCGGCGCCGGCGTCGGTGGCGGTGACCCGCAGCCGCACGTGCCCACCCGGGCGTCCGTGACGGGCGGCGTTCTCGAGCAGGTTCTCGACAACCCGCCAGAGGCCGTCCGCATCTCCTTGGACCACCGGACCCGACGCGGGCAGGTCGCTGTAGATCGTTAACTCGGGATGCCTGGTGCGTGCCGCGAACACAGCGCCGTCGGCGATGTCGCCGAGGTCGACATCGGCGGTCGGCGCGATCAGCCCGGATTCGCCACGGGCGAGCGTCTGCAACCCGTCGACCAGGCGACCGAGCCGATCGGATTGCAACGCCGCGGTCTCGAGCGCCAGCCGGCGCTGCTCGGTGGTTGCGTCGTCGCGACCGGCGATGTCGAGGTTCGCACGCACGCTCTGCAGCGGCGTGCGCAATTCGTGCCCCGCGTCGGCTGCGAATCGCCGTGCCGCAAGCAGTGCGGCCTCGCGCGCGGCGACGGCCTCGTCGAGCCGGTTCAGCATGCCGTCGAGCTCCTCTGCCAATAGGGCAACTTCCCGTGGCTGGCGGGGCGCTCGTAGCTTGACGTCGAGGTCAGCGATGCTTTCGACGCGGGCCGCCTTGCGAGTCAGCACCGTCAACGGACGCAGCGCTACGCGGGAGCTGATCACCGTGCCGATCAGCACCAGGAGCAAGCCAACGATGCCCGTCCAGATCACGATCGTCCGCAGGTGCGCGGCCCGCGCGGAGATCGACTGTGCAAGCGCCGCCACTTCGACGGTCACTCCAATCGGCGTATGCACGACCATCAGCCGCCACTGCCTGCCTGCCGCCTCGACCGTGCGCCCGCCGGGGTGGTCCGACATCGCCGCGAAGCCCGCTGGAACACCGCCAAGGATCAGGCGGCGGCCAGATTGCGGCGCAGCCGCGCGAACGAACACGATCTGACCTGCCGGGGTTGAGCTCTGACCGCGCTCGTTGAAGGAGTCGACCAGCGCCCGCACCACACCCGGGGGCGGGCTATTCGACGAGCTCGGCGGCGGAAGTGCACCAGCGGTCGCGGGGACCGGCCTGCCGTTGCGATCCAGCAGCACAAGCGGGCTGGTGCTGGGCGGAGGGCTCGCAGGGGAGCCCGGCGGGGGTGGGTTGACGCCGAGCACCCCCGCGATGCCTGGTGTGAGGTTGCCGGCAAAGCGCCGCAGGTCAGCGTCCGCGTCGCGCCTGTCGCGCTGCTCGGTCAGCGTCACGATCGTCAGCCCACCGCCGACGAGCACGACGCTCACGACGAACATAGCGCCAACCACGACCCGCGCGGTAAGCGAACGCAAAATCACGGCTTGCGCAACACAAACCCCACGCCGCGAACGGTTTCGACCAGGCGCGGCGCCCCAGCAGCCTCCAGCTTCCGGCGCACGTACGTCATAAAGACATCGAGCGCGCGACTGTCCGGAGCGAAGTCGTACCCCCACACCATCTCCAACAAGCGATCACGACCCAACACCACCTCGGCGTTGCGAGCCAACGCGTCGAGCAGCGCAAGCTCCCTGCCGGTCAACCCTAAATCACGTCCATCCCAACTCGCAGCAGCCCCATCCACGTCGACCAACAATAGTCCCAGCCGCACCGGCGGTTGAAGCGATGAGCTTCCCCCGTCTGCTCGCGCCGCCGAACGCCGAAGCAACGCCCGCAGACGCGCGACAAGCTCGCCGATCGCAAACGGCTTGACCAGATAGTCGTCGGCGCCGGCCTCCAGCCCTGCGATCCGATCATCTACCTGATCGAGCGCCGAGAGCACCAAGATCGGCGTTAATAAGCCACCCGCACGCATGCGCGCCGCGACTAGCCGGCCATTGAGATCCGGCAGCCCGATATCGAGAACCACCGCATCGGGCTCGCGTTCGGCGACCGAGCTCAGAGCCCCCGCGCCATCGACTGCGGTCCCGACCGCGTAGCCCTCCAACTCGAGTGCCCGCCGCAACGAGTCGAGAATGGCCTCGTCGTCGTCCACCACAAGGATCCGCGGACACGGCATCACGCGCCATTATCAAGCGCCCGCGCTAATGAACCACTAAGCGCGTCCCGCGCTGCGATTGGAGTCCCGAGCCTGGGGTGACGGCCGGGATAGTGCGCCAGTCACCAAGCACGAAGCCATGCCGCGCTCCGCCACATCCCCGGCCGGCTGAGCCCCTAATTCGAGGCGAGACGCAACCGCGCGCATGCGAACAGCCAGCCCTGCGGCGCGCCACGGTCTTACCAGTGCGCGAGCGCAACTTCTGGCTCGCTCAACCGTTCTCGAAAAATGACGCTTCCGATAGTTTGGGGCGGATGACTGGGTGGCAGCGAGCATAAGGGTTGGCCCCCCGCGGACTCCGTTCGCGGGGGGACCAGTGCGCACCGCGGGGGCAGCGGCGCGAGTGTGACTCACGATAGCGCGGGCGCGGTTGCTGACCTGGCTACCGACATCGACGGCCAGCAACGGCGCGATGTCACGCGCGTCGCCCGGCGGTCTGCATAGCCACGAGCGGCTCCTCCACAATGGGCGGCCAGCGCATGGCGGCTTGGGCTATGCGCGACAAACGACCGTCCGGCGTCCAAAAGGTCACTGCTCGTTTCATAAACGACCAGTGGTTCGCGGTGTCGGCAGCGCCCGGGGCGAGGCTTCTCCTCCGGGGGTGCGATCGGTCGAAGCGGCAGTCGGCACCCGCGGTTCCCGGGGCAACTGGGGCACTGAGCGGGGCGGTGAGTACGCCGACTGTGCCGCTGTCCGCGCGGCGGGGCTGGCGCCGCTGAGGCCGGGGACCCTGACTACCGCGCCACTCGTGAGGCTCGGCTGCGGCAAGGACGGTCTCGCTTGCGAGTCGGCGTGGTTTGCGATGGCCCTCGGCCTTTGTCACCGTAGGCGCATGGCGACGCGTGTCCGCGAGGCACTGATGCGAGAGCTCGGGGAGCTTCGTTACGAGCCGATCGACAAGCGGATTCGGGCGACCTTGGGCGGCCGCGAGGTGATCGACAGCACGCGCGCGATGCTCGTCTGGGAGCCCAAGCGCGTCGTGCCGAGCTACGCCGTGCCGGTCGATGACGTCGGCGGCGAGCTGATCGCCGCTGCGACCCGAGCCGACGCCGACGCCGACGCCGACGCGATCGTCGTACCGCAACTCGCCGGTGTCCCGGTGTACGACCCGAGCGTCTCATTCGCGGTGCACACCACAGAGGGTCAGCCGTTGGACCTCAAGACCGACGCGGGGGTGCGCGCGGGCGCGGCATTCCGGCCCGCCGACGACGCGCTCACCGGGTACGTGATCGTCGCTTTCGGCGCGTTTGACGCGTGGTATGAGGAAGACGAGTTGAACGTCGGGCACCCGCGCGATCCATTCCACCGGATCGACATCGTCCACAGCTCGCGTCACGTCAGAATCGAGCGCGACGGCGAGGTCCTCGCGGAATCGACATCCCCGTACATGCTGTTCGAGCCGCCGCTACCGGTCCGCTATTACCTGCCGGCGTCCGACGTGTCGCTCGATCTGCTCACGCCGAGCACGACTCGTACCTACTGCGCCTACAAGGGGCAGGTGTCCTACTGGTCGATAGACGGCGAGGACATCGCCTGGACGTACCGCGAGCCACTCCGCGAGGCAGCGGAGGTGACCAACCGGGTCGCGTTCTTCAACGAGCACGTCACGCTCAGGGTTGACGGCAGCGAACTTGAGCGTCCGGTCACGCCTTGGTCGCGGCGATAGCCCAGCGGCCCGCTTCTCCACACCAGTGCGTGACGCCGCGCCGAGGGGCAAACCCGGTTGCGCTGCGAAGGACCCGGCAGAGATAGCTCTGCTCGGCGACGGCAAGATCATCCGCAAGCCGCGCGAGATTACGAAGCCTGAGCCATCTGACGGGCCCGCTCAGGCATCTCCTGACTGCTCCTCTGCGTCTTCGGCCCGGCGGAGCGGCAGCCAGCGGCTGGTTCCCCCGACGGCGACATTGCAGAAGTGGATGCTGGGTGGCGACGACAGCGGCGGCCCTTCAAATCGATCCGAGCGAAAGCAATGGCCATCGCTCAAATACTCCATTTGCGCGATTGACAGGAGCCACGCGTTCGATTTTGATCCGGCGCGTATGCGCGGCCGGGCGGGCCAGCGAGATTAATTTGGGGGCCGGTTCTCGTCGTTCCGGGCGGAGGGTCGCGCTGGGCGCAGTTCTGGCGGCTTTGCTGGCCGGATGCGGAGGGCAAGCGAAGACGGTGACGGGCGACGCGTCCGCCCCGTCTTTGACTGTCGCGCCCGCGGCGACAACGGCGGTCAGTCCGGTGCGATGGCCGGTCGCGGCGAGGGTCAAGCGGTCGGTGCTAGCGGTTTTCTGCTCTGACCCCGACACCGCCGTGAACGAGTTCGTGGGCACCGGGTTCAGGGTTAGCGATGGAGTCGTGACGGCATCGCACGTGGCGGCTGACTGCCCACCAGGGACAACGTTTAGCTTCGGATCATCCGGAGACGGCGGAACCGTCTCGACCGACCCGACTCACGACCTGTCGCTCTTGTCATATACGGAGTATTTGAACCCAGGCACGGATCCCAAACCGACGCCGCTGCGGCTCGAGTCGAGGCCCGCCTATGTCGGTGAGCAGCTTGCCTTGCTCGGCGTCCCCGCGGTTCCGTTGCTCGACCCGTTCAAGCGCCCGGTGACGGTCGTGATTGGGCACGTCGTGGCGACCAATCGCACTCAGGTGTTGACCTCAGCCGAGCGAGAGGGAGCGCGCGAGACGCTGCCAGACGCGATCCTGGTCGCGGTTCCAGGCATCGCGAAGGGCGAAAGCGGCGGTCCGGCCATCAACTCGGCGGGCAAGGTCGTGGGCGTGATCGTGGGAAGCGCCCCGGGCGTGGGCATCGCCACGCTGACTCCAGTAACGGACCTAGCGTCGCTGCACTGAGGCGCCATGCGATCCCGGCGCGTGGTACGCGACGCGCCGCTGCGTCGTAAGCGCCCCAAGCCCGGCCATCAACCCAACGGTCGCGGGCCTTCAGGCGCGAACCCGGGTAAGCGCACCGACACTTAGCGTTCGGTGAGCCGCGGCGTGTGATCCGGCCCGTCCGGCGAGTTCTCATACGGCGCCGAGCAGTGCGGCAGCGGCCCGCGCGCCGCTCAATCGGCGACGAAGCAGCCGCCGATGCCCAAGCTGCGCGCGCCTTCTGCTTTCCGCGGGCGGCACGGGCGTCGACCGGCCGCGAGGTGCCCGTGCCACCGCAGAAGCAGGTGACCTGTAAGCCGATCCGCCACCGGACGCTCCCGATCATGGATGCACTATCGAGGACGTCCGCTGGGATCGGGCACGATTGGCGGGGATGCGAGGTCGTAGCCGCACGTCAGCCGAGGAGGCCGGTTCCCGTGGGCTGTCCTGGTGGCGGTCAGCTGTCGTGTATCACGTGTATCCGCGCAGCTTCGCGGATGCCGATGGCGACGGGGTTGGTGATCTCGCCGGAATTACCGGGAGGCTGGACCATCTGGTCGACTTGGGAGTCGATGCCGTTTGGCTGTCGCCGTTTTATGTCTCGCCGATGGTGGACTTCGGCTATGACGTTGCCGATCACGGCGCGGTGGACCCGGTGTTCGGGACGATCGCCGATTTCGACGAGCTGCTGGCGGCGGCTCACGCTCGCGGGTTGCGGGTCCTGATCGACTACGTTGCCAACCACACGTCCGATCAGCATCCGTGGTTCGTCGACTCGCGCCAGGGCAGCGGCAGCCGGCGACGCGACTGGTATGTCTGGGCGGATCCGGCCCTGGACGGTGGGCCGCCGAACAATTGGCTGTCGACGTTTCCGGCCTGCGGGTCGGCGTGGACGCGCGACCAAGCGACAGGCCAGTATTACCTGCATTCCTACACCCCTAGCCAGCCGGATCTCAACTAGCGGCACTCGGAGGTGCGGCACGCGATGGCCGAGGTGCTGCGCTTCTGGCTAGCGCGCGGCGTCGACGGCTTTCGCGTCGACGCCGCGCATCGGCTGATCAAGGACCCGACGCTGGCCGATAACCCGGCCGAAGTCGCCGCCTCGCGCACAGCGCTCGAGCCGGGCGGCGAGCGGCTCGGGCACATCGACCAGCCGGGAGTGCACGCGGTGCTGCGCGAGCTGCGCGCCGTGGTGGCCGAATACGGAGCGGACAAGCTTCTGATCGGTGAGATCGGCGTCGCCGACCTGGGTCGGTGGGCAGCCTACTACGGCGCCGGGGACGAGCTGGATCTGCCGCTGAACTTCGCCTTTTGGTCGGCGCCGTTTTCGGCCGACGGTTTCCGCAACGCGGTCGAGGCCACCAGGCGGGTGCTGCCGGAAGGCGCATGCCCGCTGTGGGCGTTGGGCAATCACGACCTGCCCCGGCTGGCGTCGCGCTATGACGAGGGCGGGAGGGGCGCGGCACGGGCGAGGCTGGCGGCGATGCTGATGCTGTGCCTGCCCGGCAGTGCGCTTGTGTATTACGGCGAGGAGATCGGCATGACCGACGTGCCCATCCCCGCTGCGCTGGCGCGCGACCCCGACAAGCGTGATGCGGGCCGCACCCCGATGCAGTGGAGCGCCGCGGCCAATGCCGGCTTCTGCCTGGACGAGGTAACGCCATGGCTGCCGATCGCCGCCACACCCGACCGGGTCAACGTCCTCGACCAGGATCGCCGCGAGGACTCGCTGCTGACGTTGTATCGGCGGCTGATCGCACTGCGTCGCGCCGAGCCGGCGCTCGCGCTAGGCGCCCACACCGCGCTGGCCAGCGTGCCGACGGTGCTCGCCTTTCGACGCGCGCATGCCGGGCGCGCGGTGCTAGTCGCGCTCAACTTCGCCGATCGACCTTGCAAGGTCGAGCTGCCTAGCGCCGACCGCGGACGGTTGCTCCTCAGCACCGACCCTGACCGGTCCGTCGAAACGCCCGCCGGCACACTCGTGCTTGCAGGCGGCGAAGGTGCGCTGATCGCCGTCGACGACAAAGCAAACGCGTCAGGGTCGCGCAGATGACGGTCCGCTACGAGCAGCTCGGCGACTACAGCGACGTGGTCGCGCACACCCCGGACCCCGGGGCTCCCGCCGCCCGACCCAGCGCGGAGCGCGAGAGCACCAGCATCCGTCCTGCACAAACGCAGACTCCTGCCTGCACGAATCATGAGCCGTCCGGGCGGCACGCGGGGGTCCGGTCCTGCGCTTCTGCTTCGACTCGATGTCCGTCCCAAGCAGCAGCGCCGGCGACATGGCTGCAGGGGCGACAAAGGGGAAGTGGCGCCGGCTGTCCTGACGGCGATCGTCGCGGTCTGATTGGAGGCGATTGCGAGCGTGGGATGCGAGGGCGTCGCAGTCGTCGTTGGACACGGCCCTGCCTGCCTACGTACAGGTCGGGCATCGGCGAGTTGCTCGGCGGTGTTGAGATTCGTCCGGAGCAGCGACGAGCTCAGCCGTGACGACGGTTCCTGTTGCAGGGGAAGCGGGCGCCGGATGGTCTGGGTTTGGCGCGACGAGCAGGGCAGACCCTGCCCAAGCGTGGAGGGGATGTTCTTTAGCGCTGCGCGATCCGTAGACGCTTGGTGATCCGCTGCTACGAGGTCACGGATCGCGACGTGTTGATGGTCGTGGAGCGCAGGCGTGGATCGACGGCTCTTTGGCGACGGCTCGGCGTAGTGGGTTCCAGTTCTCGCCCGGGTAGGCGTTCTCGAGGTCGAGCAGGTTGTCGTACAGGTATGTCACGGCGGTCGCGCACCGGCCCGGGGCGAGCGGGTGAATGGAGACGAGCTCACTGAGCCCTAGGGAGGCGGCAAAGGCCCTGAAGTGTGCGGTGCGATGCCGCGCCAGGGCGGTCCGCCGCAGCCGGGCAGCGGTCTCGATCTTCTCCCAGTCAGCCCTGTTTGGACGCGATGGGCGGGCGAGGGACCCGGTCGGCGTGTGTGGCCGGAGGGCCGGGCGTGGTGACGCAGAGGCGCCGCTGACTGCCGCCGTCGCCCAGCTGCCGATCAGGATGACGGCGATCGCGGTCGCTATAAGCATCCGCCTGTGCGCCGTATCTGCCCTTTCGGGTGTCTGGGCGACCGGTGATATGTCTTTCACGGTGGACATGACTGATCCTCGGATCGCGCCGTTGTTGGTCAGCTGAGGGAGGTGGTTTGGCGGGTGCGGCGTGTGCGGCTCTGCGAGACGATGAGCGCGCCGCCGAGGCCGAGCATCGAGAGCGCAAAGCCGCCGGCGGCGCCGATGCCAGCGTCGCCCCAGTCAAAGCCGCCGTCGGGTGAGATGATCCGGACGACGGCTTGGGGCGTGTCGTTGGACGGCAGCAGCGACTTGTCTTGGCGGCTGTAGACCCAGGGAGGGTGATGGGCCGCGCCGACGGACTGGGCGGACGCCACGGGTACGCCGGTGGCCGCGAGCGAGAGGACGAGCAGCGCGGTCGTGGCGGTGCGGTGGGCGGTGGTCATATCTGCCTCCTGTTTGGCTTGTCGATCGCCGGGCGCGATCGGATCGGCAGAACCGTGTCGTTCGGCGGCGAAGAAGCGCTTACAGGCGGTTAGAAACCAGTAAAACCGCCGTGCGCGCGGGCCTTTCGGGCCGCGCTTTGCGGTGGTAGCGTTGGCGCGGGCCCGCTGTGCTTGCGTTTCGAATCCTTGGGCCGTTTGAGGTGGTCGACGGCGATCGGCCGCTGGTGGTTGGGGGGCCGAAGCTGCGGGCGCTGCTGGCGGTGCTGGTGTTGCACCGCGGTGAGGTGGTCTCGACCGACCGCCTGATCGATGCCCTGTGGGGCGAGCGGGCGTCCGGGACCGCGGCCAAGACCGTGCAGGTGTACGTGTCGAATCTGCGCAAGGCCCTGGGTGATGGGTTGGTGGTGACGCGCGGAGGCGGGTATGCGCTTGTGACCGATGGTTGCGAGGTCGACGTCGAGCGCTTTGAGGGGCTGGTCGCTGAGGGTCGCCGCGCACTGGGGTTGGGTGATGGGCGAGCGGCGGGTGCGCGATTGCGGGAGGCGTTGGCGTTGTGGCGCGGTCCGCCGCTGGCCGACTTCGCGTATGAGGGCTTCGCGCAGGGGGCGATCGCGCGGCTTGGGGAAGAGCGCCTAGAGGCGCTGGAGGATCGGATCGATGCCGATCTGGCGATCGGTGAGCAGGCGGGCGTCGTGGGTGAGCTGGAGGGGCTGGTTGCCGAGCATCCGTTGCGCGAGCGTCTTCGGGGACAGTTGATGCTGGCCCTGTATCGCTGCGGGCGCCAGGCCGACGCGCTGGAGGCCTACCGGGACGCTCGCCGTGAACTGCTCGACGGGCTCGGGCTCGAGCCCGGGCGTGCCCTTCAGGAGCTCGAGCGGGCAATCCTGGCGCACGACCCGGCGCTCGACGCCCCATCGTCGCGGCATCGGGCGGGGCCGGCGAGCGCCGGCGCGCGCGGCGGCGCGCTGATCGTTGCCGGGGGTGCGCTGCTGCTCGCGGCCGCGATCGCCGCCGCCGTGGCGCTGACCGCTGGCGGTGCTAGCCGGCTGACGGCGGTTGCGAATTCGGTAGCGGTCATCGACCCCCATGCCAACAGGGTCATCGCAGACACAACCGTCGGGGCCGCACCGGCTGGCGTGGCTGCAGGGGTCGGCGGCGTTTGGGTGGTCAACACCGACGACCATACGATCTCGAACATCGACCCCGCATCACGCAGGGTCGTACGAGTGGTGCCCGTTGGTGGCAACGTAGATGCTGTCGCCGCTGATTCGGGCGCGCTGTGGACGGTCGATTCGACGCGCGGGGTGGCGTCACGCATCGATCCCACATTTAGATCGGTCACCCGCACGGTCCGGGTGGGGGACAAACCCGGGGCGAGCTTCGTCCCGAACCCGATTGCGGTCGGCGGCGGCGCGGTGTGGGTCGCTAACAACGCGTCCGAGGTCATGCGGATCGCGCAGGGCGGCGCCAGCGTCACTCCGATCGACGTCGGCAACGATCCGGACGGGATCGCGGTCGGGATGGGAGCGACGTGGGTGTCAGATGACGCGGACGGGACCGTGTCGCGGATCGATTCCACCGGCGGCGTCTCAGCAATCATCACGGTCGGACCGGGAGCCACCGGCATCGCCGTCGGCGCCGGCGCAGTCTGGGTCACCAACACGCTGGCCGACACGCTTGTGCGGATCGATCCCACAAACGATTCGGTGAGGACCACGATCGCCGTTGGCAGCCGTCCGCGGGGCGTGGCGTTCGGGGAGGGCTCGGTATG
This sequence comes from Solirubrobacteraceae bacterium, assembly GCA_035693425.1. Classification (GTDB taxonomy): domain Bacteria; phylum Actinomycetota; class Thermoleophilia; order Solirubrobacterales; family Solirubrobacteraceae; genus Palsa-465. Next base: position 22,844 of record DASSGR010000020.1, on the reverse strand, counting down.
GGTGGCCAACAGCGGCGATGGCACCGTCTCGCGCGTGGACCCTCAAACCAATCGCGTGATCGCCAAGATTCCCCTCGGGCAGAGCCCCCAGGCCCTGGTCGTAGCCGCTGGCAGCGTATGGGTCAGCGTCGCGGGCAGCCCGGGCGTCCCTGCGTCAGCTTCGGGTAGTCCCGCCGGGGTCCTGCGCGTTCTGCGCGAGGGACCGTTTTCATCGACCGACCCCGCGCGCACCGACTTCGATCCCCAGGCGCAGCAGCTTTATTACGCGACCTGCGCGGGCCTGCTCACCTACCCCGATCGTCCCGCACCGGAGGGAAAACGCCTGGTGCCCGACGTGGCACAACGCTTGCCGACCAAGTCCGCCGACGGACGCACCTACACGTTCATCGTGCGACCGGGTTTCCGGTTCTCCACTGGCGCGCCCGTGACCGCGGCCACCTTTAAACACACGATCGAGCGGGCGCTCAGCCCGAAGCTCGGCGGCTCCGCCTCGACCTTCATGGGCGACATCGTCGGGATGCCCGCCTTCCAAGCCCGCCGAACCGCTCATCTTGACGGGGTCACCGCGAGCGGGGACCGCCTCCAGATCCGCCTCACTGCCCCGTCGCCAGACCTCCCGGCGCGGATCGCGACGCTGCCCTTCTGCGCCGTCCCGAACGACACGCCGATCACTGCACAACACCAGCCGATCCCGTCGGCCGGCCCCTACTACATCGTCTCGAGCTCCCGCGACCAGCTGGTGCTCGCGCGCAACCCCAACTACGCCGGCCACAGGCCTCGAGTCCCCAACCGCATCGTCTACTCATTCGGCGGGAATCTGCCGCAGGCGGTCCAGCAGGTCGCGGCGGGCCACAGCGACTATCTCGATGCGGGCACCTTTCCAAGTAGTGGTAAATCGCCCGCCGCCCTGGGACTCTTGCAGCGACTCGAACAGCGCTACGGTCCCGCTAGCGCCGCGGCACGGACTGGCCACCAGCGGTACTTCGTCGAGCCGTGGCTCGACCTGGAGTACTTCGTCTTCAACACCGCGCGTCCGCTGTTCGCTTCGGCACGGCTGCGTCGCGCCGTCAACTACGCCATCGACCGCCGCGCACTCGTCCAGCACCACTTCCTCTTTAACGGCGGGCGGGCCACCGACCACTATCTGGTACCGGGAATACCCGGGGCCCGTCCAGTCGACGTCTACCCGCTGGGCGGTCCGAACCTGGCCAAGGCCCGCGCGCTGGCGGAAGGCGTCCACGCCGACGCGGCCTTATACATCACCACCGGCGCACCGCAATTCATGCAGGACGCGCGGATACTCCAAACCGATCTTGCGCGGATCGGGATCACGGTCGACGTCACGGCGCTGCCGGGACCGGCCTTCTATCGCCGCCTGGAGCGGCCAGGCGAGCCATGGGACATCGCCTGGACAAACTGGGGCGCCGACTTCGCCGACCCGTTCACGATGATCAACGAGCTATTTGATCCCGTGCCCCCGACCAACAACTTCGGCCGCTTCAACGATCCCGCCCTCACCAGGCGCATGCGCCAGGCGGCCAGGCTCAGCGGAGCTCGTCGCCTACAAGCCTACGCTCAGCTCGACCAGGACCTGACCAGAAACGACCCGCCTGCCGCGGCCTGGGGCAACGGCACCCTTCGCGAGTTCTTCTCGTCACGTGTCGGCTGCCAGGTCTACCAGCCGATCTACGGCTTCGACCTCGGAAGTATCTGCCTTCGACGCTGAAAGCATGCTCGCCGGGTCAGCGGTCGCTCGGCGATCGGAAGTCACGTCGCTGCTGAGCTCGTCCCTGCTCGCTCGGCGCTCCGACTCGCGTGATTGGGCTGGTCGAGTGTTGTTGTTCAGCGGGGCAGCGTGCCGCTGCGCCGCGCCGGCGCAGGTTTCTCGATGTCATCCGGCAGTGCGATGCTCGCCGTTTGGCTCTCGAGCCCCAGGTGCCGGTCGAGGCCGACGAGTTTGAGCACGCGCAGGACGGCAGGTTGGGGGTTGCGGACCGTAAATTCCCAGGCGTCCGATTGCGCTCTCTGGGCCGTGCTAATGAGCAGGGTGATGCCGGTGCTGTCGATGAATGAAAGCTCGCAGAGGTCGAGGATGGTGTCGATGTTGCCTGCGAATTGTTGTTCTAGCTGGGCCGCATTTGAAAGGTCCAGTTCGCCGCGCAGGGTTATCACGCGTCGTCCGTTGGCGGTGTTCTCGAAGATCTGCAACGGCTCAGGCCCGGCTGAAAGACCCGGCGGGTCCTGACCCCAGGTTTCGCGGCCAGGAGTTTGGTCCGCCGCCTGAGCTATTGGAGCGAGTGCGTTCCGGCGCTCCGGGGCGGGGTGACGTCCGTCTTGCGCCTCCATAGCTTGGTAGAGTCGTGGACGACAGATAGGATGCGTCGTATCCTGTACGATTGATAATATATGATTGTGGTAGGTCATTTGTCAAGCGATCCTTCCGCCCCGGGCTGGCAGTTCGTCACCAACCACACGCAGGTCTTGCTCTGTATCGCTCGCGACCCCGACATTCGCTTGCGCGATATCGCCGACGACGTCGGGATCACGCTCGGGTCCGCGCAGCGGATCCTGGCCGACCTCGTCGAAGGCGGCTACGTCAAACGAGAGCGCCACGGGCGCCGTAACAGCTACGTGATCAACCACGACACGCCGATGCTGCGCCACGCCGCGCAGGACGGCCATAACATCGGCGGGCTGCTGGACCTGCTCCGCCTAGAAAATCACGACTAGGCTGCCGGAGAAATCCGTCCGCGGCTATCGCGACACCAAGGGTGAGGTACTCGCGAGGGGCAGCTCACAATGCAGCAGCTCAAATTGGCGCGTGCCGGGCGAGGAACTCGATCAGTTTGGGGGTGAAGACGTCCTCGGCTTCCAGGTTTGGTAGATGGCCCGCACCGTCCACGACGAGGAGCTCGGGATGGCGGAGGTGATCGATGATCTCGGCAGTGACAGTCTCGTTTGACCAGGGGTCCTCCGAACCCGTACAGACGAATGTGGGGACGTCGAGCTCCCGCAGGCGGGGTCGGTAGTCGGGGCGCTCGGCGCGGCCACGAAGCGCCGCCGCGGCTCCCGCCACCGGCGCGCGAGCCATCATCGCGTCGACCCGACTCCGTACCTCCTGCGCGGCCCGTGTCCCGTAGACGCCGGTATGCATGTAGTCGAGCAGGACCTGCATTCCATCGCGCTCAACTAGGTCGGCCCGCTCGCGGCGCACCGCACGCTCCTGCGGTGTCACCGGCTCCGCGGTCGTCGTCACCAGCCCGAGCGCCCACCAACGCTCGGGGTGCGTCGTGGCCAAGTCCATCGCCACGAGGCCGCCCATGCTCAGCCCGACAGCCGCGGCGCGCTCGATGCCGAGCCGGGCGAGCAGCTCCTCAACGTCCTCGGCGTACTCCCGCAGCGTGACGAGGTACGGAGTGCCCGGGCTTGCGCCGAAGCCCGAAGGTCGGGCGCCACCACGCGGAACTTGGTGGCCAGGACCTCTACCTGGGGTCGCCACAGCGAGCGGTCGAACGGGTGGCCGTGGATAAGCAGCACGCAAGCGCCGGTCCCAGCGTCGTCGAAGGCGAGCTCCACATCGCGACACCGTAACGGCACGCGCCACACGCAGTCGATCTCTGCCCGCCAGAGGCCGCCGGTTCGGTCCGGGATCAAGCGCCGTCACGAGCCACGCTTTCGTGTGTACAGCTGAAGAGATGCCCAATTTGCAGGCACTTTGATGGGCACGGCTGGGCTCGAACCAGCGACCTCTCGCGTGTGAAGCGACCGCTTCGTTTGGCTAATTCGTACCGATTTGCAGGGTGTTTACTGGTGGCTCACACCCTCCGCACGCGGATTTATTGTGGTGGATTGCTGGGATTTGTCGCGGTTGTGGTCCACGGGAACGATCTGTGGACCAGTAACAGCGCGTTACTGACGGCGTGCGTGCTGCTCCTCGAGGACGAGTTCCCGAGGAGGTGACGCAGCGGCAGCAGGATCCGAGAGGCGTCGCCGCCGACCCCGCGCAGCGCGGTTGGAAGCATCGTGTCGCTGACGCGCGGCGCCGCGCGGAGCCCGGGCTCGCGGACGTTGTTCGCAGGCGAGCTGAGGGCGCTGACAGCGGGCTGGACGACGTCGCGCTCAAGCGTGCCACCTCCGGGTCAGATCGTTGGCCCTACTCTGAGCGCGTGGCGTACGAGAGTGCTGCAACGAAGTTCGTCGCGGGAGACCACCTTCGCGTATGGCGACGGCTCGGGCCTGTCGGCTACTACCACCACGGCATCTACATCGATGGCGCCGCGTAGTCCAGGTCGGCGGAAGGATCTGCGACAAGCACCAGGCGACAATCGGCACGGTACCGCTATCAACGCTCGAGAACGGAGGAACCGCGAAGCTAGTACCGCACGGAGGTCGCACCTGGTGTGGCGCGCCGCGCTTCGACGCGATCCCGAGAGAGGTAACAGGCCGAAGGGCTGAGCGCCTCGTGCAAGCTCATCCGAGGGCCTTTACGACCCTGTTTGGCTACAACTGCGAGCAAGCAGCGAACTTCTGCTCGACCAACTCTTACGAGAGCCACCTGGGGGAACCGGCCAATATCGACAGATCAGACCGGACGACAACCTCCATATGGTCTGACGCGTTGATGTTGACTGATCGCTAGTCGCGCAACGAGAGCATCTGGCCGACGGCTGGGTCGACGTCGCCGTCGAGCGTCCGGCGATAGACGGCCTCGACGTCGTCTCGCCCGCTGTGCTGCTGGATCTGCATCCATCTCTCGACCGTGGGCAGAAACGCTCCCCACGCCTCGTTATAGCGCCGCGCGAACTCTCCTCTGCCCAATTCGCCGCGCCGTTTCTCCATCCACGGAGGGAGAAAGAAGAGCTCCGCCTCGCCGCCACCGAGGGCCGCGCTTACCGCTCGCTCCTGCCAGTGTGTGGCGCCGACCACGACATTCCGTCGCAGCCGGTCGCCCGCGAGCCGACGCAGTTCGCTGAGCAGCCGGCCGTCGCCGGCCAGATCGACGAACAGGAGCGGCACGTCCGCCGACAGCTCGTGGAGACCGTCGTACGGGATCACGCGGTCGTAGTACCCCGTGCGTTCGGTGAACGGCACATGGCGGGGCGAGGTCAGACCAACGAGACCAATCCCGTGGTGGCCGCGAGCGAGGAGGAACGCGATGCCCATTGCCGTCTTGCTCGACGCGCTCGACACCACGATCCGCTCGGCGCCGGAGACGCTGCGGTCGGCAAGAAAGTCTGCCGCGCCGAATGAGGTCATGAACAGTGGGCGCCACAGCGCCTCAAGATTTTCGGAGCGGGGATCGCGACTCCCCATGCCGAGCCGTGTGTAGCGCTGATACACCGGCGGCAGGTCGGCACGGTGTGGAGCCGCGTCGACGAAACCGCCGGTGCTGACCCGGTCGGCGATCACCACGAGGTGGGTGGACATCGGCAGGTAGCCAAAGACGCGCTCGCCGACCTCGAGCTCATCGTGGGCGGACGCGGCGACGGCGGCGTAACCCCATACCGGGACCCGGCCCCAACCTTCAGGTGCGGGAAAGAACTGCCAGTAGCTCATCGCCTCGCCGAGCGTCGCGTAGGTGATGTTGTTGGCGCTGAAGCCAAACGTGTCGATCTGGAGCAGCACCTCACCCGACCGGAGTTCGGAGGTCTCAGGCTCCTTCGTCTGCGCAAAACGGGTCCGCCGCAGGTCTTCCTGGGCGACCAGGAAGTCAAGCCCCGATGGCACTATGCGCGCCCGGCTGGCGGCGCGCCGGCAGAATGCGCGCGTCGGGGTTGGCTCTTCGGCCGTTTGGGCGCGACGTCTCGGGCGCCGCCGACCGGCTGGCTTGCCCTGAGCAACCCGGCCGCCCCGCGCTCGACGCCCGCGGTCAGGACGTCGATGTCGCGGGAGCTGTCGTAGTCCCCGGTGACGCCGAAGTAGAGGCCGCCGTCGTACGAGAAGATCGCGATGGAGATCCGGACGTTGCCGATCAGGGGCACGAACGGGAACGACTCGAGCAGTCTTCGCCCCAGGGTCTGGAGGGGTTGCTGCGGGCCGGGGACGTTGGTCACGCCGGTCTGGACGCCGAGGTTCGGCGACCGGGCGGCCAAGCGGCCGCCGAGCGCGAGCAGCAACGGGGGCGCGAAGCCGGAGAGCGAGGTGAGCACCTCGCCGGCCACGGCCTGTCCCGACTGCTTCAAGCGGTCCATCTGCGTGCGCACCGACAGCAATCGCTCGACCGGATCCTCGGTGCCGACCGGCAACGTGGGCAGCATCGCGGACACCTGGTTGTTGTACACGCCCTGCTCGCCCCCCGCGCGGACGGACACGGGGACGAGGGCCCGGACGCCGCGGCCCTCGACGTTCTCGCCTCGGCTGTCGAGCAGCTCCCTCAACCCCCCGGTAACGATCGTCAATACGACGTCGTTGACGGTCCCCCCGAGGACCGAGCGGATCGCTTTGACGTCGCTCAGGTGCACGTAGGCCGTGCTCCAGGTCCGGTGCGGTCCGATCGACCCGGTGAGGGAGGAGGAGTCCGGCGGTTGCAGCAAGCCTGCCGCCGAGCTCATGCCACGCACGAGCACCTGCGCGTGCGCCAGCGACGCCCGAGGCCGGCGCACGGCTTCCCGCAACACCTGTAGCTGCTCCGCTGGATTGGCTGCCTGGTGGGTCAAGCTGCGCACGACTAGCTCCGCGCCGGTTGGCTCGGGAGCCGGGTGCCATGACTGCTCCGGCGACGGCGGCGGGCTGTCGTCGAACATCACCGTCATCAGGTCGGTAGCCGACACGCCGTCGACCATGCAGTGATGGACCTTCGAGAGCAGTGCCCAGCGGTTCTCGCTCACTCCCTCGACCATCCAGATCTCCCACAGCGGCTTTCGGCGATCGAGGTGCTGGGCAAAGATCCGGGCGGCGGTCCGGCGCAGCACCTCCTCCGTGCCCGGGGTCGGCAGGGCGCTGTGGCGCAGGTGGTATCCGAGGTTGAAGTGCGGATCATCGACCCACGCCGGCGGCCCGAGCGCCAGCGGGACGAAGCGGACCTTCTGGCGGTAGCGGGGGACGGCGTCGAGCTTGCTGGCGACCATCTCCTCGAGGCGATCAAACGGCGGCGCCGGGCCTTCGAAGATGCTCACCCCGCCGATGTGCATCGGGGTGTTCGGCCCCTCGATGTGCAGGAACGACGCGTCCTGCGGACTCATCCACTCCATGCCGTCTCCTCCTCCAGGATCTCCGCCAGAACTCGGTAAACCTCGTGGTTGACCGACATTCCGGCGTGACTCGACTCGACCTCGACCTGGCGGGCGCCGGGATCGAGGCAAGCACGCCACGAGACGATCCCGTCGCTACGCGAATAGATCGCCACTACCCGCACGTCCGGCGCGAGCCGTGCCCTGACGTGCTCACGGAACGCCTCGCAGCACTCTCCGTCGGCGCACTCCGTAGTCAACGTGCCGGGGACCCCAAGGTCACCCAAGCGCGCCACCGAACGCAGCGCGGTGAGCACGGGCCGGCCGACGCTCAGCGGGTCGAGCACCGGCGACCCGAGCATGACCAGCGTGCGCACGGCGTCCGGGTTACGGACCGCGAGCACGCGCGCGAGCTCTCCCCCGCGGCTCTGCCCGATCAGCACGACGCGCTGGCCGGTGCTTTCAGCCAGGCTCCGCAGACGGACCTCGAGGCGGCCGACCGCTCGCTCTGCGCAATCGACGTTCAGCCGCATCCCGGCCAACGAGGTGCACGAGCCGCGGCGACGCAGCCAACCGCGGAGCATCGCCAGCGACGCGTCACCGGCCATCAGCCCAGGCACCAGCAGCACCGGCGGCGCATCCACCCGACGCCCGGGACGCAAAAACGCGCGGTCGCAGACCAGACGTGCAAGCTCAAGCCCGTAACGAAGCTCACCTCGCACCGGCAAATCCACAGGTTCACCCACCAGGACGGGCGTCATCGGCTCAGCGTAAGGCACCGGACCCCCGAGTTCCGGGCGCAGCGGGGGTTGCGGCCAGCGGCCGTGCACGCAACCCCGTCGTAGCGCGTCCGCGCGTGCAGTCTCAAACAGAGATCCGGAAATGGACCTGACGTTCAACGAGCACGAAATTGAATTTCGCGACGAGCTGCGAGCGTGGCTGGCGCGCAACCGACCGCGCACCGCCCCGAACGGCGACGGGGGCGACCGCTACGCCCGGCTGAGGGACTGGCAGCGGCGCCTACACGAGGGCGGTTGGGCCGGCGCGGACTGGCCCGTCGAATACGGCGGACGCGGCGCGACGCTGACGCAATCGGCGATCTTCTTCGAGGAGCTCGCGCGCGCCCGCGCGCCGCTGCCGGTCAACGTGCTCGGTCTCCTGCTCGGCGGACCCACGCTGATGCGGTGGGGCACTAACGAGCAGAAGGAGCGCTTTCTGCCCCCGATCCTGTCGGCGGAGGAGATCTGGTGCCAGGGGTTCAGCGAGCCGGACGCCGGGTCGGACCTCGCGTCGCTCAAGACCCGCGCGGTGCGCGACGGCAACGATTGGGTCGTGACCGGTCAGAAGGCGTGGACGAGCGGCGCTCAATACTCGAAGTGGTGCATGCTCGTCGCGCGCACCGACCCCGGTGCGCCCAAGCACAAAGGCCTCACCTACTTCTTGATGGACATGGAGCAAGACCGGGTGCAGGTCCGGCCGCTGCGCCAGATCACCGGCGAGGCGGAGTTCAACGAGCTGTTCATCGAGGGGGCGCGGGTCCCCGTCGAGAACGTGGTCGGCGCGGTCGGCCAGGGCTGGCAAGTGGCGCTGACCACGCTCATGAACGAACGCGCTGGGCTGGCGTTCTACAACCAGGCGCGTCTGCGCCAGCGGCTCGACGAGCTGTTCGAGCAGGCGGCAAGCCGCGGGTTGCTTGACGATTCCGCGGTCGCCGACCGGCTGGGCGATCTCCACATTCGGGCGGAAGTGCTGCGCCTGACCGCCTACCGCGGCTTGACCGCGACCGAGAAGTACGGCCAGCCGGGGCCGGAGGGATCGCTGACCAAGTGGATGTGGTCGGATGCCAACCAGCGGCTGGCCCGGCTGGCCGCCGATCTGCTCGGCCCCGAGACGCTCACGGTCGGCACGGGCTGGAGCCACGAGCTGCTGCGCACGCCCGGCAACTCGATCGAGGGCGGCACCACCGAGATCCTCAAGAACATCCTCGCCGAGCGGGTCCTCGGCCTGCCCCGCAGAAGTCAGCCGAACACATGAATTTCGACTTCACCGACGACCAGCGGGAGATCAAGCGCACGGCACGCGATCTGCTCGCCGCACGCTCGTCGTTTGAGCGCGTCCGCGCGGCCGTTGAATCGGGGCACTACGATGACGGCCTGTGGCGCGAGCTTTCAGAGCTCGGCTGGCCCGGGATCGCGATCGGCGGGGAGCACGGTGGCCAAGGCCTCGGGGCTGTCGGGCTCGCGATCGTGCTCGAGGAGCTCGGCTACGCGGTCGCCGCCGCGCCGCTCTTGTCTACGGCTCTCGCCGCGCTCGCGATCGAACACGCCGGCTCGGACGGGCAGCGCGCGCGCTGGCTGCCGGGTCTGGCCAGCGGCGAGCTCACCGGCGCGCTTGGCGCACCCGACCTAGTCCCGGACGGCGATACCGCTGACGTGATCGTCCTCCTTGTCGACGGAGATGCGCGCGTCGTTGAACGAGCGGAGGCTGACATCGAGCCGTTCGCGACGATCGACCCGACGCGCGGATTCGCGCGCGTGTCCGGCGACGGCGAGCCGCTCCCCGGGGATGTCGCCGGCGTCGTCGACCGCTCGGCGGCGGCCGTCGCCGCCGAGCTCGTCGGCGTAAGCCAACGCGCGCTCGACATGACAGTCGCCTACGTCAAGCAACGCGAGCAGTTCGGCGTCCCGGTCGGATCCTTTCAGGCCGTTGGGCACCGCTGCGCCGAGATGCTCCTCCACACCGAGGCCGCGCGGTCGGCGGCCTACTACGCCGCGTGGGTTGCGGACGCGGCTCCGGGTCGGGTGGCCGAGGCCGCGGCACTGGCCAAGGCTGCCGCGTCGGATGCCGCGCGCGAGGTCACCGCCTCGGCGATCCAGGCGCACGGCGGCATCGGCTTCACCTGGGAGGCGGACGTGCACTGGGTGTTCAAGCGCGCGCACGTCGACGCCGTAATGTTGGGCACGCCGGGGTTCCATCGGATGCGGCTGGCGCGGCTCGTCGCCGCGCAGACGACGCCGTTGGCAGCGTGACCGCCGCACTCCAACCGGGCGCTCGTGCCGATGTCGACGGACCCGCCCCACCGACACCTCAAGGATGGAACGCGGATCTACATCAGGCCGATCAGGCCCGAGGACCGGGAGGCGCTCGCCGCCGGATTCGAGCGTCTCGGCGACGAGTCGCGCTATCGCCGCTTCTTCACTCCCCTCGAGCATCTCAGCGAGCAGCAGCTCGACTACCTGACGCACGTCGATCACCACGATCACGAGGCGCTCGTCGCAGTCGAGGAGTCGACCGGCGAGGGCATCGGTGTCGCGCGCTTCGTCCGGGTGGCCGACGACGTGGCGGAGCCGGCGATCGTGGTCGCGGACGAGTGGCAGCGCCGCGGCGTAGCCAGCCACCTGCTCGATGCGCTTGCCGAGCGCGCCCGCGAGGAGGGCGTCCGGCAATTCGTCGCTCCGGTGCTCGCCCAGAATACGGCGGCGATCGAAGCCTTCGAGCGGCTGGGCGTGGTGACCCTCGCGCCACAGGGGATCGAGAGCGAGCTCACGGTCGATCTCACCGAGCCTGCGGATGCCGATTCCCGGCTGCGCGAGTTCCTGCGGGCGATCGCCTCGGGCGCCGTCGCGCCCGCCCTCGGTCTATGGGAGCTGCTGACGCGGCGGTAGGAGCGGCCGCGCCTACGCGGCCGAGTGTGCGGCTGAGCTCGCCTCGACGGTTGGAATCGCGGTGCATCTGGTCGCGGCGTCACTCGCGGCGTGGAGGTCACCTCCCGGCTCGTAGCCGTTGATCCTGCCTCGTCGATTCTCTACGCCACGACTCGTGAGCGAGCCGGATCGATCGTCGTAGAATCGGCGCCGTCCAAGTGTGACGCGTCGGAGGAATCCGCCGTCTCGAAGGCGGTGGCGCGCACGCGGGCAGCAACGTTCTGATCGCTCGGCGTCCTGGTGGGGTCAAGCCGCCGACCGCCGCTCGCGAGCCTCGCCGATGATCGGCGCATCGTGACGCTCGTAGGACTTGAGGGGCCGTCCCGGCCCAACGCGATGGTTCTCGACAGTGGCCTCATCGATCGTGACCAGGTACTCCAGGTAGCGCCGCGCGGTTGTGCGAGCCACGCCGGTCGCACGACCGACGTCTTGCGCGGTGAGCGGCCGGCAGGCGCTCGCGAGCACGACGCGGACCTGCTCGAGGCGTTCGGGATCCAGGTCACGCGGCAGCCAGCGCTGCGCATGTCGAGAGAGCTCGTCGATGTCCCGTTGCGCCAGTCGTGTGCCCGCGGGCGCGGCAGCGCTTCGGCGCCGGAAGCGGCACAGCGACTGACGGAGGCGCTCGGGATGGAACGGCTTCACGACGTAGTCGACGACGCCCAGCCGGACTGCGGCGCGGACCACCTCGGCGTCGGTGCTCTCCGTCGCGACGATCACCTCGAGCGGCCAGCCGCTCGCTCGGAGGCGGCGCAGCAAGAGAAGGCCTTCGCCCTCGGGCAGGGCGATGTCGAGTAGCGCGAGATGCGGTCGTAGGTTGCCGAGCATTGCGGCAGCCTGTGAGGCGCTCGTCGCGACGCCGACGACCTTGAAGCCCGGCTGCTGGGCGAGGTGGCGGCAGTGCAGGCGAGCGGCCTCGCGATCGGGATCGACCACGAGTACGCGCCATTCAGCCATTTGCAGCGACCTTAGGCACAGGCTCTGCTTCCCGCGCTGTTCGGATGCACAAGATCACGCTCCGGTGTTTGAGCCCGACTCCAACCCGCACGGGACGCATGGCAAAATGCAGCCATGGCTGGTTCCGCCGGGCGCGCCGGGCTGGAGCGTTCCCCCGAGGCGGAGACCGCACGAGCGTTCGCGCGGGTGGCCGACCTGATCGAGTCCCGGCTGGACGAGGTCGCCGCGGACCTCACGGAGGCGAACCGTCGGGAGATTCCCGGCTATGTCGTGCCCCCGGGGGCGATCCGCGAAAGCATGAGCATGATCGAGCGGGTCCTGGACCGGTTTCGCCGGGGGGAGGCGTTTGGGGAGGAGGACGCTGTGGAGTTATCAAGGCGTGCTCATGGCTGGGCGGCGGCGCTTCCGTTCGACGTGATCGCGGAGAGCTTCCACGTGTCGGCGCGGCGGTTTGTGGCGCTCGTGACCGAGAGCGCGAGCGAGCTCGAGTTGAACGCGGCGCTCGTGCTCGCGGTGCAGGACCGCGCGTGGGAGTGGGCGATGTTCGCGGCCAGGGTGATCGCCGACGTCCAGCGCGAGCAGGCGGTGGCTGCGGCCCGCCGTGACGCGAGTCGTCGCGCCGAGTTCCTGCGCGACCTCGCGCTCGGGCGGATGACGGTGGCGCGGCTGGTCGAGGAGTCGGCCGTGTACGGCCTGGACACCGCTCAGCCGTACTTTGCTGTTGTCGCGCTGTCCGATGACCCAGCGGGTTCGGCGTTCGAGGCGAGGATTCGCCAGTCGGGAGCGACGAGTACGCACCGTGTGCTGCAGGCGACGATCGACGGGCGTCTGCTCGCGCTTACGCCGCGTCGGCCGAAGGCGCCGCCGGGCGCGACCGTGGCGGTTGGCCCGCCGATGCAGCTGAGCGACGTCCACGACTCGTTCGTCGAAGCGGAGGAGGCGCTGGCCGCCGCCACGGCGTTCGGGATCGCCGGGACCGTCGATCTGACGGCGGTCGGCCCGTTTACGCTCGTGACCGTCGCCGACCGCGTCGCCGCGCGCCTCGCCGACCGGTACTTCGGCGACCTGGGGGAGAGCTTCAGCGAGGTCGAGGACACCGTCCTGACGCTCCTGGATCAAAACCAGAGCATCGAGGAGACCGCCGCCGCGATGCACCTGCATCGCAACACCGTGCGCTACCGCGTGACGCGCTTCCGGGAACTGACCGGGCTCGACATCCGCCGCACCCACGACCTCGTCACCACCTGGTGGCTACTGGAGTGGCGCCGCGCCCGCACGCGCAGCTAAGAAGCGCCGGCGGACCACCGCTGTCGCCGTGCACAACAGCTAGCGTCGGCGTTTGTCTCAGTTGCCATGGCCCCGGCGGCGGCGTTGCGGGATGCTCGCCACACCATCGTCGAAAAGTCGGGCGAGCCGCCTGGAGGTGCAACGAGATGACGAACTTCGCAGAGCAACTCGCGAGCGCGGCCGAGGAGGATGCGGATCGACCGGCGATCAAGCTGGACGACCACGGGTTGACTTATGTCCAGCTCGATCAGGCCGCTTCGCGCGTGGCCGGCATGCTCCGTGCCCAGGGCGTTGAGCCCGGCGACCGCGTCGCTGTTCAGCTCCCCACCGTCCCGTACTTCCCGATCGTGTTCTACGGTGCGCTGCGGCTGGGCGCGGTCGTCGTGCCGTTGAACCCGCTGCTGAAGAACCGCGAGGTCTCCTACCACCTGTCCGATTCCGTGGCCAGGGTCATCGTCGCGTGGCACGAGGTCTCAGAGGCCGCGCGTCGCGGGAGCGAGGAGGCGGGCGTGGAATGCCTGGCGGTCGTACCGGGTGAGTTCGAGCGGCTGCTCGGCGAGGCGGACCCGGTGCCTGAGATCGTCCCGCGCGCAGATGACGACACGGCGGTGATCATCTACACGTCGGGCACGACCGGCACCCCGAAGGGCGCGATGCTGACCAACACCAATCTGGCGGCCACGGCACGCACTGCGCGTGACATTTGCGATATCGGTCCCGGCGACGTCACGCTCGCGACGCTTCCGCTGTTCCACGTCTTCGGAATGAGCTCGGTCATGAACGCCGCCCTGGTCGGGCGCGCGATGCTGACGATGGTCCCGCGGTTCGAGCCAGGCAAGGTCCTCGAGGTCATGCAGCGGGACCGCGCCACGCTGTTCGGTGGCGTGCCGACGATGTTTACCGCGCTGCTGCACCATCCGGATCGCGAACGATTCGACATATCGAGCCTCAAGGTATGCGTCTCGGGCGGCGCGTCCCTTCCGGTCGAGGTCCTGCGCGGTTTTGACGCGGCGTTCGGGTGCCACGTGCTCGAGGGCTACGGCCTGTCGGAAACGACCGGGATGGCCACGTTCAACACGCCGGACCGTGAGCGCAAGCCGGGATCGATCGGCGTGCCGATCGGCGGCACCGTCATCCGGGTGGTAGACGATGACGACCGCGATGTGCCGCGGGGCGATCCCGGCGAACTCGCCATGCGCGGGCCGTTCGTCATGAAGGGCTACTGGAACCGGGATGATGCCACCAAGCAGGTCATGCGCGACGGCTGGTTCCACACTGGGGACATCGCTCAGTTCGACGACGACGGTTACCTGTTCATCGTCGACCGCAAGAAGGACCTGATCATCCGCGGCGGCTACAACGTCTACCCACGAGAGCTCGAGGAGGTGATGTACGAGCACCCCGCCGTGCGCGAGGCCGCCGTAGTGGGAATCCCGCACCAGAGTCTCGGAGAGGAGGTCGGGGCCGCCGTTGCGCTCAAGCCCGGCGCTGAGGTGACCCCGGGCGAATTGCGGCTATTCATGAAGGAACGCGTCGCCGCCTACAAGTACCCGCGCGTGATCTGGCTCGTCGACGAGTTGCCCAAGGGGCCCACCGGCAAGATCCTCAAGCGTGAGATCACCGTGCCCGAAGGCGTGTTGTCGGCGTGAGTTCACTCACGACGGCCTGGGTCACGCGGTTGACAACATCCACATCAAAGAGGTCAAATATCATGCCCAGTTACACCGAAGTGACACAGCAGATCGGCGACCAGTGGGTCAGCGCCTTGGAGCGTGCCCAGGACGTGATCTCGGCCTACGCCGCCGGCGCGCAAAGCATGCCGAAGATCGGCGACGCGCGCGCTGTGCCCGAGCCTGTCGCCAAGTTCAACGAGGCGATTCGCGAGCAGCTCGGTGCGGCGATCGGTGAGCGTCTGCCGAAGCCGAGCGAGATTGTCGAGGCCAACTTCGAGCTGTCCCAGAGGCTGATGGCCGCCCAGCGTGACCTCACGCTCCGGCTGCTCGAGCTGAGCGCGAACGGCGAGTCCGTAGAGCAGCCAAAGGCCACCAAGAGCGGCGTAAAGACGTGACCCCCCGGGGGCGGCGGCGCGAGCGGGATCAACCCCCGCCGCCGCTCCCCGGCGTCGTTCGGACCCATCCCTGCGCTCACCAGCCCGAGCCACGGGAACATGGCTTGGAGCGCCGCCAGACGGCGGCGCGCCCTCGGACAACCAGAGTGCCCTGGGGGGGCGAGGCTAGGGGGTCGTGCCCGCTCGGGACAAACGCCTTCGTGTGCGGAGCATCACCCTGCTTGATGTCATCTCAAAGCACGTCGTCATCGAGCCAGTGGCGCGGCAGCCCGCCGCTGTGATTGTGCACGCGTGGCGTCTCCATACGGAGGAAGCTCGTCCGCGTGCGGGTCGGCTGCATCATGAGGACACGGTCGGGAGCGCGGCGCGGGCGGTCACCGCGTGCGATGAGTGGTAGTCGGGGCATCACCGCGAAGCTGTCAACACGCGCGGGGCGTTCGGAGCCGGGGTCGGCGAGTCCCGCCGGAATTCACGCGCCCGGCGGGACTCGTCCGCAGTGCTCAGGCGACGGGGACCTGGCGCTCTTGCAGCCGTGCCAGCTCGCGTTCGACCATGCGAGCGTGCTCGCGCTCGTCCGCATGCGCCTTGCGCGGGCTCCAGGGTCCCGTCAGCAGGAACACGAACGGGATGAACACGACCTGGCAGATGAAGCAGATCCACCACCAGGTCTGCCACTGGCCCGGGTTGTCCTTCTGGGCCTTGGCGACCGCGCTCCCGTGGGCCGACAGATACGCCACGTCTGTGGGCGGGATCGTGGAGATCGCGCGCAGCTTCGCGCCGGCCTGCTGGACCTTCGCGCCGTCCGCTCGCAGCAGCGCGAGGTCGGCTGCCGGGACCCGTCCTGCTGCCTGGAGCCGCCCTAGCGCACCCGTCGGCGCGATCCCGAACTTCGCCGCGATCTCCCCGACCGCCTTAGCACCGGCTGCGGTGTTGGCCGGGTTGGCCGACAGCGCGGCGAGCGTCGACGGGTCGATCGCGGCCAAGGTTGCGAGCTGCGCCCTGTATTGGGCGCCCAGCAGCACCACCCTCCGAACATCGGTCACCGGTACGCCGGACAGCTCGGACAGCGCCCTGGCTTGTGCGGCTGTGTTGGCTGGGTTGACCTTCAGCGCCGCGAGCGTGGCCGGGTCGATGGTCTGAAGGGTCTTAACCTGCTCCGGGTAGCGGGCGACGATCGCTCGCACCCGGGCGCCGTGATCCACCAGCGTGGTGGTGGCGGGCACGACCGCGGTCAGGATCGCGAACGAAGCCGTCACCACGATGCGGATGATCCAGCCCCAGACCGCCAGGCCTGTGGCGGTGGCCGCGGGATTGTGCTTCTCCACGGTCTCCGTGAACGCCGCCATCCACGTCACGTAGGCGATGCCTCCGCCGCCGGCCATCAAAATGAAGTACAGGGCGAACGTGTGATAGCCGGTATGGGGTGCGGTGGCGGCCGCCGCGAACAGCCCAACGCCGATTAGGCTGATCACCGCGCCGACGATCATGAACGGCTTGCGGACCAGCAGCCGATCGGAGAAGACTCCTGCGACCAGAAGCGCGAGCGCGTTGGCGATCCAGTACCAGTTGCCGAGGTTGTTCGCCCTCGCCTCGGTGTACCCAAACACGGTCACGAAGTAGACCACCAGGAACGCGACGAACATGTAATACAGCATCAGAAAGATGCTGATCGCGAAGGCAGGACCGATGATGTCGAGGCGGAGCATCTGTCGCCAGTGACCGTGAAGGGCCTTCTCCGGATCCATCCCGGCCGCGCGGGCCTCGATCAACGCCCGATCGCGCATGCTCACCATCAACTGGTCGCGGAGGCGCGGCGAGAGCTCCCGAAGTCCGATGAACGCGATCACCCAGACGATCAGGCCGACGACTCCGCAGAGACGGAACTGGAACTGCCAATCGGGGTGACTGGCGAGCGTGCGGCTCGAGACCTCGGTCACGACGAGGCTGCCGAGCACCGGGCCCATCGTCCAAAAGCCCATCGCTACCCCACGCCCGACCTGCGGTGAGAAGTCGCGCACCAGCGCCGGCGTGGCCACGAGGATCATCCCCTCGACCATGCTGAGCAGCGCGAAGAACACCGTGTACTCCGCCTTGCTCGAGGCATTGGGGACCGCGAACAGGATCAACAGCCCCGTCAGCAGCAACCCGCCGACGACCAGATTCGCGCGGCCCCACCGGTCGGCCAGCCCCGCGGCCAACGAAGCAAACGCCCCGACCGCGTTTCCAATCACCAACACGAACACGAACTGGGTGAAGCTGAACCCGAACTGCTGGATGATTTTTGTCGCGACCGCGCCCTGGATATAGAGCTCGTAGTAGAGCGTGATCGTCGCAAGGACGGTGATACCGAGATACAGCACCCGCCGGGCAGTGTCCGGATAGTGCGGCAGCTGCCGGTCCCACAGCGCACGCAACCCCCTTGGAGCGCCCAACGCTGAAACACCGCTATCGCCGGCCGTGATGCTCATCTGACTCTCCTCCTGCGTGTCGTCGCCGGCCCACAGCCTCATCGCCGTGGTGCCGCTCTGACGCCGAGCATCGCGCTCGGTTGCGGGAACGAACATGGCATCCGACCCAAACGCCAGGGCGCACGGTTGTGCACGGAGACAACGCCGCGGATCGAGGGGTGTCGGCGGCTCCGAATCCGGCGCTGATCGGGTGGTTCGGAGGCGAGGCTGTTCGCGCTAGGCGAGCGGCGGCAGAGCTATGCGGTGCTCGCCGCTTGTGAGCTCCTGCAGCTCGACCACGTTTCCGTCGGGGTCACGACCGTACGTGGTCCGGACGCCGGCAGCGACGTCTTGTGGCGGGCAGTGGAAGGTCATCCCGGCCTCTGACAGCCGCTCATACTCGGCGTCGAGATCGACGACGTCGAAGCAGAGGTGCGTGATCCCGGGATCGCACACCCGGCGGGCCGGGTCGCCTTGTCCTGGCCGAGGCGAGAGGTACTGAAAGATCTCGAAGTAAGCGTTGCCGTTGCGAAGCATGATGTGACGCGCCGAGCTATGGAGGAGGGCGGTGATCTGGTCGGCGACGTCCGTGCCGTCGGGCCAGGTGTAGTCGACGACGACCTCGAGGCAGAGTACGTCGCGGTAGAACGCGAGCATCCGCTCCGCGTCGTGGGTCGCGACAGCCACGTGATGCAATCCGCGGATCACGACGCGGCTGCCGCGACGGCGGTGGTGCGCTCCGCGTCTCTGCGCACCTTGGAGGCGACAGCACGCAGCACCGCTGGCGTGATGCCGGCGGTCAGCCCGCCGTCGACGCTGAGTGCCTGCCCGGTGACATAGCGGCTGGCATCGGATGCGAAGAACAGGTACGCGCCGACGAGGTCCTCGACCTGTCCCTTCCGCCCGAGGGGGGTCATCAGCCGGAACCAGGCGTCCGGCATCTGATTCATTTCAGTCGCAGTGGGACCAGGCTGAACCGCGTTGACACGTATGCCACGCGCACCCAACTCGATGGCCGCGTTGCGCGCCAGAGCGACCACCCCGGCCTTTGCGGCGCCGTAGACCGCCTCGGCCCCGGTGGCAAGCTCGGCGGCGATCGAGGAGGTCAGGATCACGGAGCCGCCGTCGCGCAGGTGCGCGGCTCCATGCTTCAGCCCCCAAACGACCCCGAGGAGATCAACCTCGACCACGCTGCGAGCGTCGTCCGGAGGGAGCGCTTCGAGCGTCGCGATGGGCTGGGCGATTCCGGCGTTGAGCACCAACACGTCGAGCGGCCCGACGAGCTGCTCCGCCGCAGCCAGGGCGCGCTTGACGTCGAGCTCGTCGCTGGCATCGAGAGCACCGAATCGGCAGCCTGCGCCACGAGCTATCTCCTCGCCATTCTCGCGGCGTCCGCCGATGACCACGTCGGCGCCCGCGTTGGCGAAGGCCTCTGCGACTGCGAGCCCGATACCGGCCGTTCCGCCGGTCACGAACGCGGTCTTGCCTGCAAGCTGTTGTTCGCTCATGTCGCTCCGATCTCACTCGTTTGGTTTTCGCTCCGAGCCGCCGTAGTTGATGGCAAGCCATTCGGCCAGCGCGACCGCAGGATGCGTCGATCGGCAAGGTCCATCGCGGACACCGTACTTGAATCCGAATTCGAATGCAAGTAAGTTACCGCCAAATGCCTCGCGCGCAACCGTCAACTGGCCCAGCCATCGCGGGGGAGAAGCTGCCGTCGCAGACAGGCCAGCCCCCGGTAAGCGCGCGCGGCCTTCGGAGCCGGGCAGCACTCGTGCGCGCAGCTCGCGCCGTGTTCGAGCGTGACGGGTTCCTCGAGGCGCGGATCGTCGACATCTGCGCCGAAGCCGGCGTCGCCACCGGCTCCTTCTACACGTACTTCAAGACCAAGGAAGACGCCTTCGCCGCCGTGATGTCGGAAGTCCACGAAGAGACGCTCCATCCGCGGCTGACTGTGAGCATCGAGTCCGACGACCCCCGGGCCGTGATCGACGCGGCAAACCGCGCCTACCTAAACGGCTACCGCCGAAACGCCAGCCTGATGGCCCTGATCGAGCAGGTCGCCCTGATCGACGAGCGCTTCCTGCAGCTACGCCTGAAGCGCGCCCACACGTTCGCCCAACGCAACGCTGCCGCCATAGCCCGACTCCAGGCGCGCGGGCTCGCGGACCCCACCCTCGACCCGTTCGGCACGGCCCACGCGATGAACGCCATGGTGAGCCGAATGGCGAGCCTCGTGTTCGTCTACGGCGTAGACATGTCGTTCGACGCCCTAGCCGAAATGCTGCTGCAACTCTGGACCAACGCCCTTCGGATCCCCAGCGACTCCCACGTGCCGCCGGCGGCGACCGAAACGGCGACGGCGGCCGCGCCCGCCCCAAAACCCGCCGCGCCGCGCACGCCGAAGCCGACGCGGGCGTCGTAGGCGATGCCTTTCGCGACCACACTCAACGGCCGCATCAGCTACACGATCGTCGGCCCCACCGAACCCTCGCAAGACCCGCAAACGCTCCTGATGATCATGGGACTCGCAGGCAGCGGCGCCATGTGGTCTCGCCTGCTCCCGCACATCTCCCGACACAATCGCGCGATCGTGTTCGACAACCGCGGCACGGGCGACTCCTCGCCGGCCCGACCGCCGCTGACCATGCGGACCTTGACGAATGATGCAGTAGCGGTGCTCGACGCCGCCGGGATCGAGCGAGCGCACGTGATGGGCGCTTCGATGGGCGGCATGATCGCCCAGCACCTCGCCCTCGATCACCGCGCCCGCGTGCTCTCGCTGATCCTCGCCTGCACGACCGCGGGGGGCCGACGCGAGCCGCCGAACCTGAGACTCACCGCAGCCTCCCTCCTGCGGCCGTGGATCGGCCCGGCGCGCACCTTCGCACTGGTCGCACCCGTGCTCTACTCGTCGCACACCCTCGCCGGCGCCAGCGCCAGGTTGCAGGAGGACAGGCGCGTCCGCGCCTCCGATCGAGTCCGCGCGCTTACCCCGCTGCTGCAGGCGTCGGCGGTCAGGCGCCACGACACCAGACCTCGCCTGCATGAGCTCGCAGGCCTGCCGACACTCGTCATCCACGGACTCGAGGATCGGCTTGTGACGCCGGCGCACGGACGCGAACTCGCGGACGCGATCCCCGGAGCCCAGCTGGTCGAGATCCCGGACGCCGGTCATCTGCTCGCGACCGACGCGGAGGAAACCGTCGCTAACGCGATCGTGAGCCACCTCGAGACGGCAGCTCGCCCCAACCGCCCGGACGGCTCGCGGACCTGAGGATCGACATGCCCTCCTGGCGCTCGGCGGCGGACCGGCGGCCATCGGAGGCGGCGCCAACCACACGAGCCAATCCGCTGCGGTACCTCCGAGCGAGCTCGCGCCTATCGCCTCGCTCGGGAAGCTGAGCCGGGCGGGCACGTCTGGCGTCTTCGGTCCCGAGCTCGTCCCGGTACCGGATGCGCCGCAGCTTGCCAGCGGCGGATCGACATCGGCGAGCTCGACCATCGACGGGATCCGGTGCCAGGGCGCTGAGCAGGTCCTGTTTCACATACACGCCCATCTGGCTGTGTTTGTCAACGGCGCACGGCGGCGGATTCCCTACGGGATCGGGATCCCGGGCGCACGGGTCACACCCACCCCGGCCGGGCCCTACGTCGCCGCCGGCAGCTGCTTCTACTGGCTGCACACGCACGCAGCTGACGGGATCATCCACAGCTGCGGAGCTTCGCCGGAGGCGCCGTGCGCCGTATCGGCATGGGTGGGTTTGAGGAGATCGGCGCAGCCGATCTCGACGACGAGCCCGAACCGAGCCCCACACCCGCAGCCGACGGACGGTGACCGCTGGTCAGGAGCGGTCGTATCGGATCGTGGGCGGCAGCGCGGGCAGAACGAGGCGCCTCGTGTACCCGGCGCCGACGCGGAGCATCAGCTCGCGGACGCTGTCCCACGTCAGACCGTACTCGCAGCGGAGCGTCGGTGGAAGGAGACCGACCGTCACGAAGTTCGTGAGCTCGAGCAGCGGGCGCATCGCGATGCAGACCGGAGGTTGCAACACGATCTCGATGGCGAGCTCGCGAGCTCGTGGAGAGACGTGGAGCACGTCGCCGGCGAGCATGTCCGCCGTGTACACCTCGAGGTCTCGGAGACTTTCCGGCATGTCGCAGTCGGCCAGCCCGAACAACGAGCCCACGATGCGATAGTCCTCCCAGTACGACTCGCGCCGACGGCGATCGAGCGTGCCGACGTAGCGGTCGTAGACGATCAGGCTGGAGTCCACCAGCGTCGCGAGGATCCACAGCAGCAGGCCGGGATCATCAGCCGCCCAGCGGGTGCCGGCCGGAAACCGCCCCGCCGGCTCCGTCAGCTCACCGCGCAGGCGGCGGTGGACCGCCCGCACCCGAGCCGTCGCTCGCCTCGCGCTCCCTCGGTCTCCCCAGACGATCGTGTGCAGGACCTCGCCGGTGCGGCGCAGCCGCGCGTGCGGGTCGCGGAGCGTCTCGGTGGAGGCAAAGAATCCGGCGAACGCAACCGGGTGGGCCGCCTGCATCAGCAGCGCCCGAGGGCCGGCGAGCGCCATGATCTTGTTTCGGTGGACCAGCCGGATGACCGACGCATCGTTGAAGTAGCCGTCCACCTCAGATCAAGCCGTGGACCACCGGCGGTCGCGAGGCGGCACGTCGCGGGCTTCCCGACGGTCCAAGCCTGCGGGTTGGCTCGCTTGCGGTTCGATCACGTAGGCCTGATCTGAGAGCTCCATCGGCAGGCCGGCGGCCCGGTAGGCGTCGATGCCGTCGAGCGTCTCGGCCTCGAGCAGCGCCTGGGTGAGCGCGTCGAGCTGGGGACGGTGTGCGCCGAGCACGTCGGTCACGTGGCAACACCCCGCCACGGATCTCATGGACCTGCTCGCTGGCGCCCGAGACCTGAATCTCGTGGGTCTGCATGTCGGCTTCTCCGATCGAGATCGCGCTACTACACAACATAGGAGCTCAGCTGCGTGCCGACCTCGTCGCGGTGGCCGCATGGCTCGATCGCCTAGCGGACAGCCGACCGAACGCTTTCAGGGCGTGGCGTCATCGGTGCGTCCGCGCTCGCTTCAACGTTTTCAGCGTCGAGGACAGCCCAGGATAGCCTCTGGATGAGTTGCTCTAGGTAGTGGTCGCTTTGGAGATGGGCCGGGAGCGCACGCTCGACGAGGGTGAGTGACCTGGGACGACC
>DASSGR010000019.1:0-14829 GCA_035693425.1 Solirubrobacteraceae bacterium | reverse complement strand
CGTGCAGCCCGCCGGTGACCACACCCGACACGGCCGTGGAGACAATGAACAGCGTCCCGAGGACGATCAGCAAGGCGATCCCGCGCAGCCGCGAATGCAGGAAGTCGGGCCGCTGCTTGAGCGGCACCGCCCACACGTGGTCAAACGCGCGCTGGGCGGCCTGCGTCACTCCGAGCCCGGCCCACAGCGCCGTTGCTAGCCCGATCACCAGCGCTGTCGCGCTGCCCGCCAGCGCGTTCACGTGGATCTGGCTGCCGATCACCGGAAGCTGGTCGAGCACCGACTTCTCGACGGACTTCTGCAGGCCCGGGTTTCCTTGCAGCACATACCCAAGCACGGTGACGAACACCAACAGCAGCGGGAACAGCGAGAAGAACGAGTAGTAGGCGACCAGCGCCGCCAGGCTTCCGCCCTGGTCGTCGCCGAACTTCTTGACGACGGCGACTGGAACCGCCAGCACGGGATGCTTCCGCTGGGCGCGGTCAAAGGCACGCACGGGACGCAACGGGTCCACGTATCAAACGGTACCCCCGCGGGGCACCGAAAACTCGCAGATTGCGGACGATCAGACCGCGGCGGCGAGCGGCGTGGGCGCCGGCGCACGGTCGCCTACGCGGCGGCGCTCGCGCAGCACGACGTTCGCGCCCCCGGACGGGCTGAACGTGATGCTCCGCCGGGCGGTGCGCTCGGGCCGATCTCTCGCTGCCGACAGCTCGAAGCGCTCGAACGTCGCGCGCAACACGATCCTCATCTCCTGCAGGGCGAAGCTCGCGCCGAGACAGCGCCGGCGACCGCCGCCGAACGGGATCCACGTGTAGGTCCCCGGCGACTTGCCCACGAACCGCTCGGGCCGGAACGCGCTCGGCTCGGGGTAGATCTCGGGATCGTGGTGGACGAGGAACGCGCTGGCGAGCAGCGACACTCCCGCCGGATACTCGAAGCCGCCGATCGTGATCGGGCGCTTGGTCAGGCGCGGCTCCGCGTTGGGCAGCACTGGGCGGTGGCGAAGGATTTCGTTGATCGTCGCATTGAGGTACTCGTCGCCCTCGCCCGCGTCGATCTCCTCCACCAGCCGCGCCACGACCGCGGGCTCTCGCGCCAGCCGCTCAAACCCCCACGCCAGCTGCGACGCCGTCGTCTCGTGGCCGGCGACGAGCGCGGTCATCAGCTCGTCGCGTAGCTCGTCGGCGGACATCGGCGATCCATCCTCGTGGCGTGCCTGCAGCAGCATCGCCAGGATGTCGTCGCCAAGCGGCTCACCGGCCTGCTCGGCCGCGCGGCGCTCCGCGACCAGCCCGAACATCAGCTCGTTCGCGCGTCGGGTCAGCGCGTCGAACCGCCGCACCGACGGCATCCACCCGGTGACCCGCCGCAACGCCGGCAGCACCGACAGCGGGCTCTCGCTGAACGCGAGCACGCCGGTCAGTGAGTCGCGCAGTTCGTTAAACCGCTGGCCCTCCTCGAGGCCGAAGACAGCTCGCAGGATGATCTCGAGCGTGAGTCGCTGGAGCCGGGGATGCAGCGTCACCGGGACGTCCCGCGGCCATGACTCGATCTCGCGCTCGGCCAACTCTGTCATCGTGCCGGTCAGGCGCTGCATCTTCTCGCCGTGGAAGGCCGGGAGCATCAGCTTGCGCTGCTCGAGGTGCGGGCCCTCGTCGAGCAGGATCACGGAGTTGCGGCCGATCAGCGGCTCCAGCACGCGGGCGCCCTCGCCGGGGTGCACGGCGTCGGGTGGCGCCGTGAACAGCTCCTTGATGTCGGCGGGGTCCGACAGGATCACGAACGGCGGCTGGAACGGCAGCTGCACCGAGACGCGCTTCCCGTATCGCCGGCGGAGCCGCAGCAGCGAGGGGCCGGGCCGCTTCCAGGTGGCGATCAGCTGGATCGCCGCGGGCGTGCTGGGCCCAGGCGGTAGGAGTGTCTGGCGGTCGCGCTTGTTCACGTCGCCTCCATGGGGTCTGGCACGGGCGGGCCACCCGGGCTGGGCAGCTAGTGCGAGGGATTACATAGTCGCACCGGTTGCCGGTGTGTGAGAAGCATCACTCAGGACCGGCTGCGGCCCCGCGCTCCACGTCCAGCAGCACACGCTTTCGCTCCACCCCGCCCGTGTAGCCGCCCAGGCCGCCGCCCGAGTGCAGCACCCGGTGGCACGGCACAACGATCGGGATCGGGTTGGCGCCCAGCGCGTTGCCCGCCGCACGCTGGCCGCGGGGGCTGCCGGCCGCCGCCGCAACCTGCTTGTAGCTGGACACCGCGCCGTACGGGATCCTCGCGGTGGCGCGCAGCACGCGACGGCCGAACCCGTGGGTGAGCCGCCAGTCGATCGGGACCTCGAACTCGTGCCTGGAGCCGGCGAAGTACTGATCGAGCTCGCGTCGCGTCTCGTCGAGTCTGCGCGGGGCGGCCAGCACGCGCGGGGAGATCCGGCTCGCCAGCTCGGCGATCACAGCGTCCTCGCCCTCGTAGTCCACGTAGGCGAGCCGCACCAGCCCGCGAGCGGTACGCGCCAGCAGCAGCGTCCCCAGCGGCGAGTCGAGCGTCGCGTAGGCCACGTCGAGCAGCCCCGCGGTGGCGGCCGCCTCGCCCAGGTCGGGGAGCGGGTGTGCGCCAGCGCGAGCGGCGGCGGCTCTCAGGTCGCGCTCGATGGCGGCTTCGTCGATCATCGCTGGTACTCCGTTCGCAGTCGTTTTAGGCCTTCGTGGACGTTGCGCCTGGCGGCGTCCTCGCTGGTGCCCATCACCGACGCGATGTCGGCATGGGCGGCGTCGAACACGTAGCGCAGCGCGATCGCCGTCCGCTGCTTGGGCGGAAGCGCGCGGACCAGGCGCCAGAGGTCGTCTTGGCCGTTGTAGGAGGCCGGCTCGTGGGCGGCTTGCTCGGGCACGTCGCCGACCGGCACCGGCCGCCTGGCGCGCGCCCGGACCAGGTCGATCGCCTTGCGATGGGCAATCGTCAGCAGCCAGCCGCGCAGGTTGGCGGCGTCGCGCAGCCGCGGATAGGCGCGCAGGGCCGCGATCCAGGTCTCCTGGTAGCAGTCGTCGGCGGCGATGCTCCCGACCATCGCCACGAGAAACCGGTGCACGTCGGAGCCGTGCGCGTCGATCAGCTCCTGGAACGGAGGAAGGTCCACATTTGGTCTAACGCTCCGCTGAGTCATCTCGTGAGATCTTGCCGCGTCGGTTGCCCGGCAAGACTGCGCTCAGGCCTTGATCGGACCGCACGTTCGCTATACAAAGCTTGTATGGCCCGCGCAATTTGGTCAGGCGCAATCAGCTTCGGGCTCGTCAACGTGCCCGTCAAGCTCTACAGCGCGACTTCACCCAAGACCGTCCGCTTCCACCAGCTCTCCGGCAAGACGGGCGCCCGCATTCGCCAGAAGCGCGTCGATTCGACGACCGATGAAGAGGTCCCCTACGAGGACATCGTCAAGGGCTACGAGATCACGCCCGACCACTACGTGCTGATCACCAACGACGAGCTTGAGGCGCTCGATCCTAAGGCGACGAGGACGATCGACATCGAAGAGTTCGTCGATCTGACCGACATCGACCCGATCTACTACGACCACTCCTACTACCTGGCCCCGGCGGCCGGCGGCGCCAAGGCCTACCGGCTCCTGGTCGACGCGATGCGCGAGTCGGGCAAGGTCGGGATCGGGCGCGTGGTACTGCGGTCAAAGCAGCAGCTGTGCGCGCTTCGCCCGACGGGTGAGGCGCTGACGCTGAGCACGATGCTGTTCGGCGACGAGGTGCTCTCGCCGGACCGGCTCGACGAGCTCGAGTCCGTGAACGAGGCCGAGGCGAGCGAGCGCGAGCTGACGATGGCCCAGCAGCTGATCGACTCCCTGTCTTCGGACTTCGAGCCCGACAAGTACCACGACGAGTACCGCGAGCGGGTGCTCAACCTGATCGAGCGCAAGGCCGCCGGCGAGGAGATCGCCGTCCAACCTCAGGCCGAGGAGCCTGCGGCGGCGCCGGACCTGATGGCGGCGCTCGAGGCCAGCCTTGCCGCGGTCGGCGAGGAATCAGAGTCTGCACCGAAGTCCAAGCGGAGCGCGAGCTCTCGGAGCTCCGACGGGGCGGGCTCCAAGAAGAAGACGGCCAAGGCCAAGAGCTGACCCCTCCCGGGCGGCGCGACGACCGCCGCTGGTAGCCTTTCAGGCCCTCCTCGCTGCGGCGTTCCTTGCTTCCGGGACCCGCACAACCACTCCTATGCACATACGTACTGCTCCGCCCGGGGCCACTGGCCTCTACGACCCCGCTAACGAACACGACGCATGCGGCATCGCGCTCGTCGCCAAGCTCTGGGGCGACGCCAGCCACGCGGTCGTGGAGAAGGCGCTGGACGCGCTCGAGAACCTCGAGCATCGCGGTGCCGAGGGTGCCGACCCGAACACGGGCGACGGCGCAGGGATCCTGTTGCAGGTGCCCGACGCCTTCCTGCGCGCGGCGGCCGCGGGGGTCGAGCTACCGCCGCCCGGCCGCTACGGCGTAGGCGTCTGCTACCTGCCGACCGACGCCGAGCGCCGCGTGGTGATCGAGCAGCTGATCGAGGAGACGATCGAGGCCGAGGGCCAGCGCCCGATCTGGTGGCGCGACGTTCCCGTCGACGACCGCCACGTCGGCGAGACCGCGCGGGTGTGCGCGCCGGTGATCCGCCAGGTGCTGATCGAAGCCTCCGAGGAGATCGAGGACCAGGACGCGTTCGAGCGCAAGCTGTACGTGATCCGGCGCGTGATCGAGCGAGCCGCCGCCCGCGAGGTCGCGCTCCCGAGCTTCTCGAGCCGCACGATCGTCTACAAGGGAATGCTGACCGCGCCGCAGCTGCCGCGCTACTTCACTGACCTTCGAGACCCGCGCCTGGCCTCCCGCCTGGCGCTCGTCCACTCGCGCTTCTCGACCAATACGTTCCCCAGCTGGGAGCTGGCCCATCCGTACCGGATGATCGCCCACAACGGCGAGGTCAACACGCTCCGCGGCAACGTCAACTGGATGCGCGCCCGCGAGTCGCAGCTGGCCTCCGAGCTGTTCGCCGACGACCTCCACAAGGTGATCCCGGTCGTGCGCGAGGGTGGCTCGGATTCGGCGATCTTCGACAACGTGCTCGAGCTGCTGGTGCTGAGCGGGCGCTCGATACCGCACGCGGTGATGATGATGGTCCCCGAGGCCTACCGGACGCGCAAGGACCTCGACCCCGACGTCAAGGGCTTCTACGACTTCCACTCGTGCCTGATGGAGCCGTGGGACGGGCCGGCCGCGGTGGTGTTCACCGACGGGCGGCTTGCCGGCGCGGTGCTCGACCGAAACGGACTGCGCCCCGGGCGCTGGATCCAGGACACCGAGGGGTACGTCGTGCTCGCGTCCGAGGCGGGCGTGATGACGGTCGCCCCCGAGCACGTGCAGCGCAAGGGCCGGCTGGCCCCCGGCAAGCTGTTTTTGGTCGACCTCGACGAGGGCCGGATCGTCGCCGACGAGGAGGCCAAGCGCCAGGCGGCGCGGCGCAAGCCGTACGCCGAGTGGTACGAGCGCTCGGTGGTCCACATCGATGACCTGCCGGAGCGCGAGCCCCGTGCTCCCAGGATCGAGCCGCTTCGCTCAAAGCAGCTCGCGTTCGGCTACTCGCAGGAGGACCTGCGGATGGTGATCGCGCCGATGGCCGCCAAGGGCGAGGAGCCGGTTGCGAGCATGGGCAACGACGCCGCGCTGGCCGTGCTCTCCGACCGCCAGCCGCCGCTGTTCTCGTACTTCAAGCAGCTGTTCGCGCAGGTCACCAACCCGCCGATCGACCCGATCCGCGAGTCGGTGGTGATGAGCCTGCAGGCAGGGGTCGGCGCCGAGGTCAACCTGCTCACGGAGTCGCCCGAGCAGGCCCACATCCTCGTGATGGACCAGCCGATCCTGCGAAACCACGAGCTCGAGAAGCTGCGCCAGGTCTCCCACGACGTGTTCGACGCCGCCACGCTCGACATCACCTGGCCGGTCGAGCAGGGTCCCAGCGGAATCGAGCCGCGGCTGCAGGCGCTGTGCGAGGAGGCCGCCCGGTACGTCGACAACGGCGCCAACATCCTGATCCTGTCTGACCGCAACCTCGGGCCCGAACGCGTGGCGATGCCTTCACTGCTGGCGGTTGCAGCGGTCCATCACCACCTCGTGCGCCGCGGCACGCGCCTGCGGACCGGCCTGGTGATCGAGTCCGGCGAGCCGCGCGACATCCACCACATGGCGACGCTGATCGGCTACGGCGCAGCGGCGATCAACCCGTACCTGATGTTCGAGTCCCTCGACGAGCTCGCCGACCGCTCGCTGTTGCCGGAGGACCTCGATCGGGAGGAGGCCGAGAAGCGGATCGTCCGCGGAATCGGCAAGGGCTTGCTGAAGACGATCTCCAAGATGGGGATCTCGACGATCCAGTCCTACTGCGGCGCTCAGATCTTCGAGGCGGTCGGACTCGACCGCAGCCTGATCGACCAGCACTTCACGGGCACGGCGTCGCGGATCGGCGGCGTCGGGATCGAGCAGCTCTCCACCGAGGCGCTCGAACGCCACTTCCGCGCCTACCCGCGCACCGGCCGCGACCTGTTGCCGGTCGGCGGGGTGCTGCAGTGGCGGCGCGACGGCGAGATCCACATCTGGAATCCCGACACGATCGCCAATCTCCAACACTCGGTCCGCAGTAAGAACGGCGACCCGCGCGAGACCTATCAGGAGTTCGCGCGGCTGGCCAACGAGGAGTCCACGCGCAAGGCCGCGCTGCGCGGGCTGTTCGCGCTGCGCTACGACAACGAGCCGGTGTCGCTCGAGGAGGTCGAGCCCGCCACCGAGATCGTCAAGCGCTTCACCACCGGGGCGATGAGCCTCGGAGCGCTAAGCCGCGAGGCGCACGAGACGCTGGCAATCGCGATGAACCGGATCGGCGCCCGCTCCAACACCGGAGAGGGCGGGGAGGACCCGGCCCGATATGTCCCGGACGCCAACGGCGACCGGCGGCGCTCGGCGATCAAGCAGGTCGCCTCGGGGCGGTTCGGGGTGACGATCCACTACCTGGTCAACTCCGACCAGCTGCAGATCAAGATGGCGCAGGGAGCCAAGCCGGGCGAGGGCGGCCAGCTGCCCGGCCACAAGGTCGACAACTACATCGCCCAGATCCGCAACTCCACGCCCGGCGTCGGCCTGATCTCGCCGCCGCCGCACCACGACATCTACTCGATCGAAGACCTCAAGCAGCTGATCTACGACCTGCGCTGCGCCAACCCCACCGGCTCGGTGTCGGTCAAGCTCGTCTCCGAGGTCGGGGTGGGGACCGTCGCGGCCGGCGTGGCCAAGGCCAACTCCGATCACGTCACGATCTCCGGCCATGATGGCGGCACCGGCGCCTCGCCGCAGTCCTCGATCCAGTCCGCGGGCGTGCCCTGGGAGATCGGGCTGGCCGAGACCCAGCAGACGCTGCTGCTCAACGACCTGCGCTCGCGGATCACCGTCGAGGTCGACGGTCAGATGAAGACCGGGCGCGATGTGGTTATCGCCGCGCTGCTCGGCGCTGATGAGTTCGGCTTCTCGACCGCTCCGCTGATCGCGATGGGCTGCATCATGATGCGCGTCTGCCACCTGAACACGTGTCCGGTCGGCATCGCCACCCAGGACCCCGAGCTGCGAAAGCGCTTTCAGGGCACCGCCGACCACGTCGTCAACTACCTGATGCTGGTGGCCGAGGAGGTCCGCGAGATCATGGCCTCGCTGGGGATCACGCGCTTCGAGGACATGATCGGGCGCACCGAATTGCTGGACACCGACGCCGCGATCGACCACTGGAAGGCGCGCAACGTCGACCTGTCGATGATCCTCCAGAAGCCCGAGCTTCCCGCCGACACGCCGAGGCGGCGCACCCGTCCGCAAGTGCCGGTACTCGACGACGCGCTCGATTGGGAGCTCGTGCGCAGCTGCCTGCCGGCGATCGAGCACGGCGAGCCGGTCAAGCTCGGGCCGCTGCCGGTGCGAAACGTCAACCGAACGGTCGGCGGCATCCTCTCGGGCGAGATCGCACGCAAGCACGGCGCCGAGGGCCTCCCCGAGGGGACGATCGAGATCACCTTCTCGGGCTCGGCCGGGCAGAGCTTCGCGGCGTGGCTTGCGCCGGGTGTGACGTTCGCGCTGCGTGGCGAGACCAATGACTACACCGGCAAGGGCCTGTCGGGCGGCGTGGTGTCGGTCCGCCCGCCGGAGCGCGCCCGGTTTCGCGCCGAGGAGAACATGATCGTCGGCAACACGGTGCTGTATGGCGCCACCGCCGGCAGGGCGTTCTTCCGCGGGCTCGCGGGCGAGCGCTTCGCCGTGCGCAACTCCGGCGCGCTGGCCGTCGTCGAGGGCGTGGGCGATCACGGCTGCGAGTACATGACGGGGGGCCGCGTGGTCGTGCTGGGGCGGACCGGTCGCAACTTCGCGGCGGGGATGAGCGGCGGGGTGGCGTTCGTGTACGACGTCGACCGCCAGTTCGAGAGCCGCTGCAACCTCGAGCTGGTCGATCTCGAGGAGCTGACCGACGACGACGCCGCCGAGGTCAAGGGCCTGATCGCCGAGCACACCGCGCGCACCGGCTCGCTGGTCGGGCGCAATGTGCTGGCGTCGTGGGACCGCGGGGCGCGCGAGCGCTTCATCAAGGTGATGCCGCGCGACTACCGACGCGCGCTCCAAGAGGCCGCTCAGGCCGCCGTCGTCGAGGTGTAACCGTGGGCGAGATCGGCGCGTTTCTGAAGATCCATCGGGTCGGCTTCGACAAGCGCGATCCGCAGGCCCGCGTCCACGACTACGACCAGTACTTCGGGCTGCAGTCGGAGTCCGAGCTGCGCCGACAGGGGGCGCGGTGCATGGATTGCGGGATCCCGTTCTGCCACGAGGGCTGCCCGCTGGGCAACCTGATCCCCGACTGGAACGACCTTGTCTATCGCGGCAAGTGGCGCGAGGCGATCGACCAGCTGCACACGACCAACAACTTCCCGGAGTTCACCGGTCGGATCTGCCCAGCGCCGTGCGAGTCGGCCTGCGTGCTGGCGATCAACGACGACCCGGTGTCGATCGAGCAGATCGAGATGGCGATCGCCGAGCGCGCGTTCGAGGAGGGCTGGATCGTGCCCGAGCCGCCGGATCGCCGGACCGGCAAGACGGTGGCGATCGTGGGCGCCGGGCCCGCGGGGCTGGCCGCGGCCGCCGAGCTCAACCGCTGCGGCCACACCGTGACCGTGTACGAGCGCGACGAGGGACCGGGCGGTCTGATGCGCTTCGGCGTGCCCGACGCCAAGCTCGAGAAGTGGATCATCGACCGGCGCGTGGAGATCCTCGAGCAGGAGGGGATCGAGTTCGTCTACAACGTCGACGCCGGCCGCGACATTGCCGCCGAGGAGCTCAAGGATCGCTACGACGCGCTGGTCGTGTCGATCGGCTCGCGCGTGTCGCGCGACCTGCCGGCGCCCGGCCGCGAGCTCGAGGGCATCCACTTAGCGATGGACTACCTGTACCAGCGCAACCGCTGGGTGGCCGCCGAGCAGGGCCGGCCGCACCGGGTGCCCGCGCCCGGCACCGAGATCGTCGCCAAGGACAAGCGCGTGATCGTCGTCGGCGGCGGCGACACCGGGATGGACTGCATCTCGAACTCCAACCGCGAGGGTGCGCGCAGCGTCCACATGCTCGACGTCTACGCCGACCTCGCCGCCGACGGCGCCGACCCCAGGCACCCCTGGCCGCTACCGCCCAAGCGGACCCGCACCACCTATGCGTTGGACGAGGGCGGAAAGCGCCGCTGGGGAACGGAGGTGACCGGCTTTGGCGGAACCAACGGGTCCGTCAACCACGTCTACGCCCGCAAGGTCACCGGCACCTCGTCTCGCGACCTGACGCCCGTTCCCGGCAGCGAGTTCGTGCTCGATGCCGATCTGGTGCTGATCGCGATCGGATTCGAGCATCCCGAGCACGAGGGGCTCGTGAGCGACCTCGGTCTCGAGCTCGACCGCCGCGGGAACATCAAGACGATGCAGACCTACCGCACCTCCACGGAGGGCGTGTACGCCTGCGGAGACGCCCGGATCGGCCAGTCGCTGATCGTCACGGCGATCGCTGAGGGACGCAAGTGCGCCCGGATCGTCAACCGCGACCTCGGGGGCAGCCCGATGGACGCCGATCGCGAGATGCTGGCGATCGGAGCATGGAGCGGCGAGGCCGATCGTACGCTTCGTCACGAAGCGGAGGCGGCCGGCACCGTGCGCGCGGGCGAGGAGTTCTTCAGCGGCCCGGGCAACCGCGAGCACTAACCGTTTATCGCCCTCGCAGAGTCGCCAACCGACAGCGCCCAGGCGCCCCGCGTCAGGGCCGCGATCCCCCGTGTTTGCAACGACTTTGCGGGGGGAATGCTAGGTTTAATTCGAGCGCCGGGATATTTTCCAGCCAACTTCTTATATCCAGGTTGGGAAAATCAGGTTTACTGAAGGCTTGGGACGGGGAAACTCGCCCCTGTCGGTCAGGGAACTGCGCCCCCACTTCCCTGACTCTCCGGGGGGCCCAGATGGATCTGGGCCCCCCGGGCTATTTAACGAGCACGTCAAGAGCGTGTGGCAGGCTGGGTAGATGACGCCGCTGGCCACCTCGATCGGCTCCACGATCACCAACGTCGTCAATGCGGGCGGCAACTTCTTCTCGCAGCTGTCGGCGCTCAACTTCTGGTCGCTGCTGCTCGGCCTAGGGCTGTACGCGATCTACCTGCTGTTGCGCTCGCGCGCGCTGTTCAACGCGGTCCGGGCGGCGTATCCGGGGGTGGAGGTCAGATGGCGTGACGTGTGGGGCGCGTACATGGTCGGCTACGGGATCAACACCGTGTTTCCCTTGGGCGGCGGCAACATCGCCCAGCTGTTCTTGACCCGCGTCTCGATCCCCCCGAGCAGTTACCCGACGGTCGCCTCGGCGTTGTGGACGGGCGTGATCTTCGACTGGTTCATGGGGCTGCTGATCATGTGCTTCGCGTTCACCCAGGGCGTCTTCCCCAAGCCGCCGGACTTCTCCAAGCTGCCGGCGTTCGACATCAGCTTCTTCGCCTCCCACATGCGCTTCACGCTGTTCTTCGTGACCGTGCTCGGGATTTGCTTCCTGCTGGGGTTTGCGTTCCTGTCGGCGCGCGTGCGGGCCTTCTGGCAGCGCCTGCGCCAGGGCTTCGCGATCCTGCGCGACGGTCGCCGGTACCGCCGCGAGATGGCGACCTGGCAGTTCGCGAGCTGGATTTTCAGGTTTGCCGCCTACTGGGCTCTGCTAGACGCGTTCCACATCGGAGGGTCGGTGCGAAACGCGCTGCTGGTGCTCGCCGTGCAGGTCGTGGCGTCGGTGTTCCCGTTCACGCCCGGCGGCCTGGGCGTGCAGCAGGCGCTGCTGCTGACGATCTTCGCCGGCAGCTCGGAGGTGACCGCGTTCTCGGTCGGCCAGCAGATCGCCACTGCCGTGCTCAGCGCGTTGCTCGGGTTCGCGGCGCTGGTGCTGATCTTCCGCTTCAAGAGCTTCAAGGAGGTGATCGCCCACGGGCGGGAGCACAGGCGGCATGAGAGTGGGGTGGTCGAGACTTCGGAGGCCGACGTGCCCGTGCCGGGGTAGCGGCCGTCGAAAAAAGACCTCATCGACGCGAGGGATGGGGGATGGTCTTGGGGTCGCGAGAGGTCCATCGGACCCAGTGACGACGTCCGGGGGTGCATGACACGACAGAGCGCCGGTTGGCGGCGAGGCCTGCCGTGGCATGCACCTATGCGGTGCTCCACGCGGCAGGCTTCCCGGTCTTCGGCTCGATTGTCGTGCCATGCACCCCTTGTAGC
This sequence comes from Solirubrobacteraceae bacterium, assembly GCA_035693425.1. GTDB lineage: Bacteria > Actinomycetota > Thermoleophilia > Solirubrobacterales > Solirubrobacteraceae > Palsa-465. The sequence goes on along the minus strand of DASSGR010000019.1, from coordinate 2,990 downwards.
CCTCGACCACCCTCCCGCCGCGGGCCCCCGACCACCCTCCCCATCCTTTCCTTCAATGGTGTCTTTGGTCAAAGACCCAACGGAGGGGGTGGGTTTCGCGTCAATCGGACCGCCAAGCCCGAGGTGATCCGTGTTGACCACCGCATACGGTGGTGAACGCGACAGGCCTCTGCTGAATCGCGGCGCTTGTCGTGAAATGCCCCTTCAAACGGCGCTCGCCACGCCGCAGGAGAAACTTGACGCCCCCGTCATCTTTCTCTAGCCTCCCACCGCATGCCTGATCTTCCGACTGTCTGCGTGATCGGCGCAGGCTCCTCAGGGATCGCCGCCGCCAAGGCTCTACACGAGCGCGGGATCCCGTTCGACTGCTACGAGAAGTCCGACCAGGTGGGCGGCAACTGGGTGTTCGGCAACCGCAACGGGATGTCGTCGGCCTACCGGTCGCTGCACATCAACACCTCGCGCGAGCGGATGGAGTACTCGGACTTCCCGATGCCCAAGTCGTATCCCGACTTCCCGCATCACACGCACATCGCGGAGTACTTCAACGACTACGTCGACCGCTTCGGAGTGCGCGACAGGATCGTGTTCGAGACCGGGGTTGAGCACGCGCGGCGCGGCGACGACGGCGTTTGGACGGTCACGCTCGACACCGGCGACACGCGGACCTACGACGCGGTGGCGGTGGCAAACGGCCACCACTGGGATCCCCGCTGGCCCGAGCCGGCATTCCCGGGCGAGTTCAACGGCAAGCAGATGCACGCCCACTACTACGTCGACAACGAGGACTTCCGTGACAAGAACGTGCTCGTCGTCGGGATCGGCAACAGCGCGATGGACATCGCCGTTGAGTCGAGCTTCGTGGCGCGCAACACGTTCTTGTCCTCGCGGCGCGGCGCCTACATCCTGCCGAAGTACCTGTTCGGCCGCCCGCTGGACCAGATCGGCGTCAACTCGCTGACCGGCCGCCTGCCGTGGGGCTTTCGCCAGGCGATCCTGTCGACGATGTACCGGGTCGGCGTCGGCAGGGTGCAGGACTACGGCCTGCCCGAGCCCGACCACAAGCTCGGCGACGCCCATCCCACGATCTCGGCCGACTTCCTCAACCGCATCGCCCACGGCGAGATGACCTGGAAGCCGAACATCGACCGGCTGGACGGCGACCGGGTCGTGTTCGAGGACGGCAGCGCCGAGGAGATCGACATCATCGTCTACTGCACCGGCTACAAGGTGACGTTCCCGTTCTTCGACGAGGACTTCGTCTCGGCGCCCGACAACGACCTGCCTCTGTTCAGGCGCGTGTTCAAGCCCGGGATCGACAACCTCGTGTTCATCGGGCTACTGCAGCCACTCGGGGCGATCATGCCGCTGGCCGAGGCCCAGGGACGCTGGCTGGCGTCGTATTTGCGCGGCGAGTACCGCCTGCCCCCGCTCGCCGAGATGGACGCCGACGTGCGCGCCGAGCGCGAGCGGATGTTCCGCCGGTATGTCGCCTCCAAGCGCCACACCATGCAGGTGGATTACGACAACTACCTGTACGAGCTGGGCAAGGAGCTCAAGGCCGGAGCGGCTCGCGCCCGTGCCGCGGGCTTCGCACTGCCCCTCGCCGCCCGCGCTCGCGCCGGTGAGGCGGCGCCCGCGTGACGGGCGCGGCGGTCGCCGGGGGCAAGCGCGAGCAGACCAAGGCGCACAACCGCGCCGCGATCATTGCCGCCGCTCGTGAGGTGTTCGCCGAGCTCGGGTATGACGCGGCCGGAGTGCGCGACGTGATCCGGCGCACCGAGCTCGCGTCGGGCACGTTCTACAACTACTTCGCCGACAAGGAGGCCGTGTTCAGGGCGGTGGTCGACGAGAGCGCGCAGGAGGTCCGCCGCCGGCTTCGGGAGGCGCGCAGCGGTGCCCAGACGCTGGAGCAGTTCGTCGGCGACGCCTATCGGGCGTGGTTCGAGTTCCTCGTCGAGGACGAGCTGATGTTCGAGCTGATGCAGCGCAACGCGGGGCCGATCCGCGCGCTGTTCGGTGATCCGATCCTCGGCTCGGGCGTGCAGGAGCTGCTCGAGGACATCACCACCGCGATCGAGCGGGGAGACCTGCCGCCGCACGACGCCGACTACATGGCGGGCGCGATGGCCGGCGTCGCGCTCGAGCTGGGCGTGCGGATGGCCGAGCGTTCGCCGGCGGACGTCGAGGGCGCGGCGCGGTTCGCAACCGAGCTGTTCCTCGGCGGGATCGCGCGGCTAGCGCAGCTGCAGGGCGCGCAGGCGCAGTAGCTCGACTAGGTCCAGGCCACCGTGCGCCGGATCGGCGATTGCCGGCCCGCCGTCCAGCGGCAGCGCCGCTCGCAGCCGCCCGTCGATCTCCGCAACCAGTGCGGCGCCCATCGGAGGCTGCGCGTGCTCGAGCCCGGCAAGCTGGATCAGCCGTCCGGCGTCGGCCGCCGAGGCGTACCGCAGCGTGACTCTCGTGACCGGTGTGCTTTCCGTGTCCATCAAATCATTGTAGCTGGTTACGTCACCGGTCAACTAACATTGGTGGTGATGAGCAAGCAACAGGAAGCGCCCGGCGAGCTAGAGCACGTTCGTGCGTTCGTCAACACGGTCGACCTCGAGGAAGGCGCCGACGAGCTCACCCGCCCCGATCAGCTCTCAGGGTGGCTCGTGCAGAGCGGAATGGCGCCCGCCGGGCTGGTCGCGACCACGGACGACCTCGAGCACGCGATCGGACTGCGCGAGGCGCTGCGCGCGGTCCTGCTCGCCCACAACGCCGACGGGTTCGTGCACGCCGACGCCGCGTCGGAGCTCGACCGAGCCGCCGCGCGCGCCCGGCTGCGGTTGCGCTTCGACAAGACCGGATCCGGAACGCTCGAGCCCGCCGCCGACGGGGTCGACGGCGCCCTCGGACGGTTGCTGGCGATCGTCCACCGCTCGGCGGCGGAAGGCACCTGGGCGAGGCTGAAGGCTTGCCGGGACGAGACGTGCGAGTGGGCGTTC
>DASSGR010000018.1:0-9822 GCA_035693425.1 Solirubrobacteraceae bacterium | reverse complement strand
GAACTCGCGGACGTCGATCGAGACCGCCGGGGGCTCGGCCAGGCCGACCGTCTGGCGGTCGGCCGGCAATGCGATCTGCGCGCCGGCGCCGAGGGAGTCGCGCACGGCCGACAGCGCGGTGCGGAGGCTCGCTCGGGCGCTCTCGTCCGTGACGTCGGGCCACAGCGCTGCGGCTACCACGCTACGGGGGTGCGTTCCGGGATGCGTGGCCAGCCAACCGAGCAGCGACCGGGCAGGCCGCCCCGATGGCGCCTGCAGCGGCTCGCCGTCGAGGGTCAGCTCCAAGTGACCTACGACGCGCACACCCAGCATTTCAGCCGCAGCGTAACCACGGCCGGAACTCTGGTGCACGCAATTGCGCTGCATTTGCGATGCGGTTGCGAGGGCCTTCGAGACTGCGCGCGGCAACCAACCCATCACAGGAGGTCGTGATGACAGCAACCCAACACACGAGCGCTGCGCCGCGCGAGGCCGTTATCGACGAGCTTCCGGCGCTGTTCGACGGCGTGATCAAGCTCGCGCGCTCTGCACTCGACATCCGTGCGTTCGGCGTGCAGGTGATCGACCTGCCGCCGTCGTACACCACGGATTCACACGACGAGAGCGCCACGGGGCAGGAGGAGCTGTACGTCGCACTTAGCGGCGACGGCGCTGTCGACGTGGGTGAGTGGGGCAGCCTGGCACTCGAGCCGGGACGGCTCGTCGTGGTGCCGCCGGCGTACGCGCGCACGCTTCGAAGCGGCGACGCAGGTGTGCGCGTGCTGGTGATCGGCGGAACGCCCGGCGAGGCGTACGTGCCGCCGCAGTGGACCGAGACGGAGATGGAGGGACGATGACCGCCACCGCAGCTGCTGCGATCGATCAGGAACAGGTCGAGGCCTTCGCCGGGCGGGTGGTCGGCGACATCGCCGCCACGATGTCGACGATCTTCTGCGCGCTGGGCGACAAGCTCGGCTTGTTCTCGGCGCTGGCATCCGGCGGGCCGGCGACACCGGCGCGGCTCGCCGAGCGCACGGCCACGGATGAGCGCTACATCCGCGAATGGCTGCACGGACTGACCGCCGGCGGATACCTCGAGCTTGACCGGTCCACGGGCCGCTTCTCGCTGCCCGCCGCCCACGCGGCGGTGCTGGCCGACGAGGGTGGGCTCTGGTTCCTCGGCGGCGGCTACCAGGAGGTCGCGGGGATGCTCCCCGTGCTGGGGCGGATCGAGTCGGCGTTTCGCGAGGGCGGCGGCGTTCCGCAAGCCGCGTATGCGGATGACGCCTACGACGGGATGGCACGCTTCACGCGCGCGTGGTTCGACCACCGGCTGGCCGGCGACTGGCTGCCGGCGCTCCCCGACCTGCAGCAACGCCTTCGGGCGGGCTTGCGCTGGGCCGACGTGGGCTCCGGCGCCGGGCGGGCCGTGATCCGCTTGGCCGAGCTGTTCCCGGCATCGACGTTCGTCGGCTACGACGCGTTTCCCGCGCAGGTGCAGCGGGCGCGCCGCGCGGCCGACGAGGCCAGACTCGGCGACCGGGTCCGGTTCGAGGTCGCGGACGCGGCGCAGGGCCTGCCGGAGCAGTTCGACGTGATCTCGACGTTCGACGTTGTTCACGACGCGGCAGACCCGGCGGGCCTGGTTGCGGGCATCCGGAGGTCGCTGGCTGACGACGGCAGCTATCTCATGCTCGAGATCAACTGCGCCGACGACCCCGCCGACAACACCGGGCCGGTCGCATCGGTGATGTACGGCTTCAGCGTCTTGTACTGCATGACGACGTCGCTGGCCCAGGGAGGGGCGGGGCTGGGAACGTGCGGCTGCCCGCCGGCGGTGGTCGAGGCGATGGGACACGCGGCCGGGTTCGGCTCGGTGCGCGAGCTGGACATCGGCGATCCGTTCAACCGCCTGTACGAGTTGCGCGCATGAAACCGCGCCGCGACCTCATGATCCTGGTGGTGGCGGTCGGCGTGTCCGCCGGGGGCGACATCGGCGCGATCGCTGCGCTCGCCGTGCACGTCCAGGAGAGCACGCACTCCGGACTTGCGGTGGCGGGCCTGTTCCTGGCCAACTGGCTGGCGCTCGCTGTCGCGACGCCGGCCGGCGGCGCGATCGTCGATCGAGCCGATGCCCGCGGTCTGCTGATCGCAGCGTCAGCCTTCCAGGCCGTGGTCGCGGCGGCGCTGGCGAGCACGCCCGGGCTCCCGGGCGTGCTCGCGCTATGCGTACTGCTCGGTTTGGGCGGCGCGATTGCGGTGCCTGCCGAGTTCGCGCTGGTGGGAGCGGTCGCAGCGCAGGGCGCTGGGGCCAAGCGGGCGAACGCCCGTGTGGAGACGGCGCGGAACCTCGGCTACCTGCTGGGTCCTCTGGCCGGCGCCGGTCTGGTCGCGCTGTGGAGCGTCGGCGCGGCGCTGGCGTTCGACGCCGCGACGTTCGTCGCGATCGGGCTCGGGGCCGCGATGCTCACGACCCGCCGGCCGGGGAGCGCCACTGCCGGCCGGGAGCGCCCCCGTGCTCGTGACGGGATCGGCTTGCTGACGCGCGATCCGGTCCTGCGGATCACGACGGCCGTGCTCGTTGGGTCGCTGTTGGCGATGTCCATGTCGATCAGCGCCGACGCCTTCTTCGTGCGCCAGTGGTTGCACACCGGTCCGATCGGCCTGGGCTTGCTGTTGTCGTCGTGGATGGTGGGGATGGTGATCGGATCGCTGGTGTGCGCGAAGCGCTTCTCGGTCGGGGCGCTGGCGGTGGCCGCGCTGCTGGGGACCGTGGTCCAGGGCACGGGCAAGCTAGGTGCCGCCGCGATCGCGGTGCTGCCGGTCGCGCTGGTGCTCTACGCGGTGGGCGGGGCCGGCCACGGGGTCAAGAACGTGGCTGCGCGTGCATTGATCCACGATCGGGTGCAGGCCGCCGCCCACGGTCGCGCGTTTGCGACCTACGCCGCGCTGCGCAACTGCGCCGAGCTCGCGGCACTCGTGATCGGCGGCGTCCTGGTCGATACGATCGGCGCTCGCGGAACGCTGCTATTGGCGGGAGCTGCTACGGCCGTGATCGGGTTGGTCGGGTGCGCTGCGCTCGGTCAGACCCGAGCGGCGGCGACCGCGGGCCGACCGGGGCGCAGCTTGCTGCGAGCGATCTTCGCGAACCCGCGGAGCCCGATCAGCTTGCGCAGATTCGCCGGGCTGAAGTAGTCGGCGACCGGCACGGCGTCCGTCAGCAGTCCGAAGAACCGCCGCGTCTGCTCGACGTCGCCGTGCAGCGCCTCGAACAGCAACAGCTGCTCGAGCTTCGGCGGGCCCATCTCGGCGATCGCGAGGTCCTTATCAGGCGTTTCGGATCACGCGCAGGATCACCGGGCGCGAGCTGCGCGCCGCGGCTTGCACCAGCGGAGCGAGCTCCTCGTCTCGCAGCTCCTCGGCGTCGTCGATCACGATCACGAGCGGCTCGGTGCCGGTGCCCGCTCGATCGATTACGCGACCCACTTCGGCCGGCTCCCGTGACAGCGCCTCCGGCGAGGGCGCCGATAGGACGACCTCGCCCGCGTCGGGAGGCACGAGCACGCCCTGGTCGTCGGTGTCGCCGGGCTCGGCGAGCACGGCTCCCTGTGCAACGCTCGCGGGCGGGTTCGTTACGAGCTGGCGCTCAAGCGAGCCGCCTCGTGGGAATTGAAGGATGACTGCGGGGTTCGCGCTGATCGCGTCACCCTAGCGTCCCGGGGGCCTTGGCCGCGTGTGAGGTCGGCCGGGAGAGTCAAGCCGATCGGCGCTGGAAGGCATGACTGGCCGGCCGGGTCGGACCTAGAGTGCGCCTCCCGGACAGGCGCTTTGCATGACGTCGAGGAGTCACCCAGGGACCGACGAACACGTGAGCGTGCTCATCGTTGGCGGCAGCCTGGTTGGGCTGTCGACGGCGCTGTTCCTGCGGCTCCACGGCGTCGATTGCCTGGCGGTCGAACGCCACACCGGCACCGCAATCCACCCGCGCGCCGGTCACTTCCAGCTGCGGACGGTGGAGATCCTGCGCTGGGCCGGCCTGGAGGACGAGGTCAGGCGCAAGTCCGAGGAGAAGTACCTCCTCAACGGCGGGATCAACAACGTCGAGGTCGCTCGCCGGACGCGAGATCGCGAGCTACTTCCCAAACCTCAATGCGGGGGTCGAGGAATTCAGCCCGACGCTGCGGCTGTTCATCGACCAGGACGTGCTCGAGCCGATGCTCCGCGCCCGGGCGCAGGAGCTCGGGGCAGGGCTGCGCAACCGGGTCGAATGCACCGCGCTCGAGCAGGACCACGCCGGTGTTACCGCGACCCTGCGGGATCTCGACGGCGGCGGCGAGACGACCGTGCGCTCGGACTACGTCGTGGCCGCCGACGGCAACCGCAGCCCCACCCGCGAGCGACTGGGAATCGCCATGCGCGGGCACGGCGTGCTCTCCAACAGCGTCACGATCTACTTCCGGTCCGAGGTCGGCCTGGCGCCGCTACTCGAGGGCCGCGACCAGGGCGTCAACTACGTCACCAACCCCGTGTTGCGAGGGTTCTTCCGGCTCGACCGCACGGGCAACCGCGGGTTCTTGGTCGTCAACCTGGTCGGCGACACTGCGCGGCCCGAGATGGTCGCCGCATATCCGTCGGCGCCGTGGGCGAACGCCGCACAGACGATCGACGAACAGCGTGCGCTGGAGCTGGTTCGCGCCGCGATCGGAGTCCCGGAGATCCCCGTCGTGATCGAGGACATCGCCAAGTGGCAGGCCGTGGCCGACAGCGCCGAGCGCTACCGGGAGGGTCGCGTGTTCCTGGCCGGCGACGCCGCTCACACGATGCCGCCCAACGGCGGGTTCGGAGGCAACACTGGCGTCCAGGACGCCCACAACGTTGCGTGGAAGCTGGCGTTGGTGCTCAAGGGCGTCGCCGGGCCAGGGCTGCTCGAGACCTACGACGAGGAGCGACGGGCGATCGGAGAGCTGACCGTCGAGCAGGCGTACACGAGATATGTGACCCGCGTCGCGCCGTATCTGGGGACCGAGGGCATGCAGGCGCTGGTCGACGACTTCTCGATCGAGATCGGCTGCCGTTGCAACTCGGCGGCGGTCGTGCTGGAGCCCGGCGACGACCGCTCACTGCACGAGCATCCTCGGGAGTCCAAGGGCCGTCCGGGCTCGCGTGCACCGCACGTGCTCGTGTCTCGCGACGGCGAGCGTGTGTCCACGCTGGACCTGTTCGGCAACGCGTTCGTGCTGCTGGCCGGGGCCGACGGCGCTGCGTGGCACACGGCGGCGCTGGGCGCAGCCGACCGCCTGGGCGTGCCGCTCGACGGTTTCGTGATCGGCGACGCCGCGAGCGGCTTCGCCGACGCCTATGGAATCTCACAAGCCGGCGCGGTGCTGGTCAGGCCAGATGGAGTCGTGGCCTGGCGCGCGGTGGACACGGAGTCAGACCCGGAGGTCACCGTGCGCCGGGCGCTCGCGTCGGTGGTGTGCAAAGAGGATGGAGAGGAGAGGGTCTAGTGCAAGCCACTTATCGCGCCGACACCGTCGGCTCGCTGTTGCGGCCCGAGTACCTGCTGCGCGCCCGTGCGCAATACGAGGCGGGCGAGCTCAACCCGGTGTCGTACAAGGAGATCGAGGATCGCGCAGTCGATCAGGTGATCGCGATGCAGGAGGGCGCGGGGCTGGACGTCGTCACCGACGGCGAGATGCGTCGGCACACGTTCATCGACCAGCTGCTCGAGGCGGTCGAGGGGCTCACGCCCGACCCTGAGCCCGAGCACATCCCGGTTCCTTTCTATGACGAGAGCGGCGGCGAGCAGAGCGTCTTCGCCGTGCCGCTGTCGGTCACCGACAAGATCAAGCGTCGCCGGATGATGACGGTCGAGGAATACTCGTACGCACGCGCGCGTGCGCGGCGCCCGGTCAAGGTGACGCTCCCCAGCCCGCTGATGTTGTTCCTGGTGTGGTCGCCCGAGCGCACCCGTGACGCCTACAGCGACCCGTTCGAGCTGTTCGCTGACGGCCTGCGCCTGATGCGCGAGGAGGCCGAGGAGCTCGCGCGCATGGGCTGCGAGTACATCCAGATCGACGCGCCGGACTTCGGACAACTGATCGACCCGTCCCAGCAGACCGCATGGGCGCAGGTCGGGATCCCGTTCGACCGTGTGATGACCGAGGGCGCGGACATGCTCAACGAGGTCGCGGCGGTTCCCGGCGTGACGTTCGGCCTGCACATCTGCAAGAGCAACTACGACAGCCACTGGATCAGCGCCGGGGGCTACGGCGCGATCTCCAAGCAGCTGTTCGGCCGCCTTCCGAATTACTCCCGGCTGCTGCTCGAGTACGAGAACGAGCGCTCCGGATCATTTGAGCCGCTCGCCGACGTGCCCGACGACAAGGTGGTCGTGCTCGGGCTGGTGTCGTCGAAGTTCGACGAGCTCGAATCGCCCGAGCAGCTGCTGACCCGGATCGACGAGGCTGCGAGGTTCCACCCGCGCGAGCAGCTCGCGCTCTCGACTCAATGCGGCTTCTCCTCGGCCGGCCCGGGCAACGCGATCAGCGAGGCTGCCCAGGAGAAGAAGCTGCGGCTCGTCTCCGAGGTGGCGGCGCGCGCCTGGGGCTAGCTGGTCTCTTGCTTTGACGAGTGCCGGAGGCGCTCGGCGCGCTCGCGCAGTCGTTCCCAGACGCGATCGAGCTCGCCGGAGATCGCCCGTAGCCGCTCGTGATGCTCTTGCGTGCGGTCCTGCTCGGCGATCTCGCGCAGCCTCGTCTCCTCGCCGACCAGTCCCTCGATGTGCGCGTAGGTGTCGAACTCGGACGGCACGGGTGTCGGGTCCTGGAGGTCCTGTGCCGGTATTCCCTGGTTATAGAAGCTCATGCGCGCAAGCCTACGACGTTGCCTGCTCGGATCAAGCCCGGAGCGTCGATCAGTTGTTGCGGCCGAACAGCTGCAGGAAGAACAGGAAGATGTTGAGGATGTCGAGGAAGATCCCGGCGGCGAGCGGGATCGCCTCGTCGGTGCCCGCGCGGCGAAGGCGATTGAAGTCAAGGACGGTGTAGAGCCCGAAGACCGCGAGCCCGACGAGCGCATACACGGTGTACGCCGCATCGATGCGCACGAAGATCAGGACGATGCTCGCGACGATCAGCGCGATCAGCAGCCAAAACGCGACGCGATACAGGTACGACAGGTCACGGCGGATCGCGTAGCCGCCCGCGCCGAGGCCGCCGACGAACAAAGCCGTCGCCCCAAATGCCTGGCGAACGGCCGTGGGATCCGTCTGCGAGTAATAGTTGACGGTGGCCGAGACGCTCACTCCGATCAGCAGCCCGAACGCAAACAGCAGCGTCATCGCCAGTCCGGTGTTCCCGCGCGAGTTGGCGACGTTCAGGCCGACCAGGCAGCCCAGCGCCAACAGCCAGGCGATGAACCAGGCCGCGCCGCCCCAGCTGCGGGCGATGAAGACGCCGAGCGTTGCGAAGCCGACGGTCAGCGCCACGAGTCCCATCACGCGCCCGAACAGCGCGGGGACGGGGGAGGCATAGGTGCGGTCTGCGTAGCCGGTGGCACTCATCTGAGGCGACATTATGCGGCCGTCGCCGGAGCGAAGTCATGTGGGTCTTATGAAGAGGGGGTCGAGCGATGAATTCGGGCCGGCCGCGCGGTCTCTTTGAACGGATCGCATCGAAGGAGATCGAGATGTCAGTGTTCGAGACGCTTGGAGAAGAGATCGGCGCCAACGTATCGGTGATCGCTGTGGACCTCGCGCCCGGGGAGGGCCCGGCGCTGCATCGTCACACGTATCCGGAGGTGTTCGTGGTGCTGGACGGGCAGGCAACGTTCACGCTTGACGGCGAGCAGCGGGTGGTCTCCGGCGGGGAGTGTGTGGTGGCGCCAAGGGGAGTTGCGCATCGTTTCGTCAACACGGGGAGCGGGCGGCTGCGGCAGGTCAACATCCACGAGAGCCCGCGGTTTGAGACCGAGTGGCTTTGACGCCTGGGTCGGCGCGAGGAAAAACGACCACACGTCTGCCAGTCGCGCGAGGTGTGGGCGATCGTGCCCGCCATGCGAGGAAAAGCGCCCACACCTGGGGCCGGCTGAGCAGGAGCGGGCACTTTTCCGCGCTCGGAGCGCCAGGGCGGGGCCTCGCTCGTAGCCTGTGAGGCGTGGACGCCAAGCAGGAAGTCCGGGAGCGCATCTGGGATCTCCTTCGGCGTGAAGGCGCGGCTCGCTTCCCGGGCGCGCACGGGCGCATCCCGAACTTCCGCGGCGCCGAGCGGGCCGCGGACCGGCTCGCGGAGCTGCCCGAATGGGACGCTGCGCAAGTCGTCAAGTCCAACCCCGACTCCCCACAACTGCCGGTTCGCCGCCACGCGCGCCGCGAGGGCAAGACGCTGTACATAGCAGTGCCCCGGCTCGCCGACGAAAAGCCGTTCGTGTTCGTCGCCGGCGACCCGACGATCAAGCGCGCGCTCGCCGAGGGACGTCATCTCGCGGTCGAGGAACTCGAGCCGGTCGATCTGATCGTGTGCGGCACGGTCGCCGTGAACCGCGAGGGCGTGCGCATCGGTAAGGGCGGCGGCTTCTCCGACCTCGAGTTCGCGCTCCTGGTGCAGCGCGGGCTCGTCGGCGACGAGACGACGATCGTCACGACGGTGCACGACCTGCAACTACTGGACGAGGAGTTGCCGGAGACCGACCACGACTTCCGCGTGGACGTGATCGTCACGCCGACCTCGGTGGTTCGTACGCCGTATCGTCGTCGGCCGCCCGGGATCCTTTGGGACCACCTGGCCGACGACAAGCGCGCCGCGATTCCGGTGCTACGCGAGCGGTAAGCCGGTCAGCTCGCGATCGCCACGTCCGGCCGCGGCGGCTGGCGGCTGGTGAGCGTGCGCAGGAGAAGTCCCGCGGCGATCATCGCGATCCCGTTGGCGATGAACGAGAAGCCGACCAGCAGCGTGAGTGTCGCGTAGCCGATGTCGGGGCTGGCAACGATGACGATGCCCGCGAGGATCTCGACCCCCGCGATCAGCAGCCGCCCGAGCCGGCCCCCGGGCGCGTCGAACGCCACCACGGCCCGAACCACGCCGACGGCGATCAGCCAGATGCCGATGAACAGCGCGACCGCCTGGACGCCGGCGATCGGATGCCGGATCAGCAACACACCGACGACCACGTTCAGGATGCCGAGTAGGGCGGCGGTGGCGGTGCTCTGCACCCTGTGGACGATCGCCCAGTAGAGCTCGACCACGCCGTCGATCAGGATGAAGATGCCGATGATCACCGCAAGTGCCCGGAGGCTGTGATCGGGTCGTGCCAGCACGATCCCGCCGGCGACGATGCTCAGCACCCCCAGAGCGACGGCGATCCACCACGACCGGGCGAGCGCTCGTACCTGCTCGGGTGTGAGTACGTCGTCGCGCACCGTCAGCGGACCACGCACCGGAAGCCGATGTGGCTGGTGGACGTGTCGATCGCCTCCGGTTGGCGGGCCGCGGGCCGGTAGCGCAGGCAGTAGGTTGGCGCGCAAAGGTGCGAGCCGCCCTTGATCACTCGACGGGGGATGTGCGCGCCCGGATTCCCGATGTCATAGCTGGCGTCGGGGGTTTCGACGCGCGGGTTCACCGGGGGCTTGCAACAGGGGCTGGCGGGGGCGTCCGGGCCCGCGCCGCGCGGATCGTAGTAGTCCGACGTCCATTCCCAGACGTTGCCGGTCATGTCGTAGAGCCCGTAGCCGTTGGCCGGGAACAGTCCGACCGGGGTCGTGCCCCGCCAGCCTCTGGCGCCGGTGTTGCGCCACGGAAAATCCCCTTGCCAGTGGTTGGCCATCAGCTCGCCGCCCGGCGTCGG
>DASSGR010000017.1:0-26744 GCA_035693425.1 Solirubrobacteraceae bacterium | reverse complement strand
CAGGATGATCTGCACGGGCCGCGGGCGGTCGCGGAATAACACCGGCGAATAGTTCATGACAGCACCCTCCGATTCCCTCGGATGGGAACCCTATTTGTCAGCGAGGACTATTGGAAGATCTCGGTCGTGCAATCGCCGCTCCGCATGTGGATCTCGTGCGGGCGCGCGCCGTCGGCCTGCTCGTGGAAGTCCACGAAGAAGTCCGGGTCGAGTGCGTAGCTGCCATCGGCCTGCCGGTCGAGCTTGGTGAGCCAGCCCTTGATCCCGGGATAGAACTGGTTGTCCCAGGTCGAGAACAGCGAGTTCGAGACGTAGACGCGATCGCCGTCGAGGGAGTTCTGGAGCATCTGTGGGCCGCCGTTGAGCGGCTCCGACGCCTTCGGGTGGCCGCCGTCGCGGCCGAGCAGCCCGCCCAGCCAGACCTGCGAGCGGAGCTGGGGGTTGCCGGGGTCCGAGACGTCGTAGTGGCGCAGGTCGCCGTGCAGCCAGTTGGAGAAGAACAGGTCCTTGTCGTCCATCGACAGCACCAGGTCCGTGATCAGCCCCGGCACGCCGCCCTCCAGCGGCCAGCCCTCCAGCTCCTCGTTGGCGACGTCGATCACCTTGTCGGCGCCCCACGAGCCGTTGTCTCGGCGGAAGCGGATGATGTTGCTCGACAGGGTCGCGCCGACGAAGCCCTGAGCCGAGTCGGGGTTGTGCTGCCAGCGAAGCTCGAGCGGGATCCAGCCCTCGTCGCCGAGGTCGATCGTCTGCACCTTGGTGCGCTGCTCGAGGTCCCAGAAGTGCAGCTTGCGCCCGTACTTGCCCGCGGCGACGTCGGCGGGATTAAAGCCGCCCAGGAACGTATTCGGCGCGCCCCACTCGCTGGACACCATCGTGTTCTGGCGCGGCTGGTACCAGAAGTCATAGGTGAACTCGATCCCGTTGGTCTCGCGCTCCCAGCGCTCGGCGACCGTGAAGTCGCGCGCATCGAGCACCGCAAAGCCGCCCGGTGAGTTGCCGTCCGCGTCGCCGAGCATCGAAATCGTGATGATGTCGCCGGGCATGCAGTGCACGGTGTGCGGCGCGCTCAGCCCGAGCTTCTCCTTGATCTCGTCGCCCTCGATCACGTTCTTGATCCTCGGCGAGCGTGGATCGGAGACGTCGAGCAGGTGGATTCGCGAGGACCGCACGCCCGGCACGACCAGCGTGTCGCGCTGTAGGTGGGAGTGGCAGGCCGAAGAGCACGCGTTCCAGCCGAAGTGATGGAGCTCATCGCCGACGTTGGGCATCTCGGTGCGGCCCACGATCTGGCCGTAGCTGCTCGACGAGGGATCGACGTCGACCACCGCAATGAAGTCCGGCTTGTCGATCCCCGTCCCCTCGTACAGCGACGCCACGTAAACGAACTTCTCCGGCGGCTGCTCGCGGGCGACTTCAGGGGAGGCGTAGCCGGGGCCGCTGTGCTCGTGTCCCGTATGCGAGTCAGCACTCATCGTCGGACTCCTTAGTTATCGTGGTCGACCGATTGGCTCCAAAGTCGACCGCCTTTATAGCAATTGGGCCAACGCTCTAGGCTCGGCCGCCGTGTCCGCCGATCCTCCCACTTTCGACCTCCAGAGTCACTCCGTCCATTCCGACGGGGCGCTCGCGGCTAGCGAGGTCGTCGAGTCCGCCGCCGCGGCCGGCGTTGAGCTGATGGCGCTGAGCGATCACGACAGCGTCGACGGGGTCCAGGAGGCGATCGACGCAGCCGCCAGGCTCGGCATCGGGATCGTGCCCGCGGTCGAAATCTCGGCGCTCGACGAGGCAGGACACGACCTCCACATCCTCGGCTATATGGTCGATCACACCGACCCGGGCCTGTTAGAGCACCTCGAGGCCTACCGCCAGGACCGCGAGGGGCGCGCGGACCGGATGGCGCAGGCGCTGAAGGAGCTCGGCTACGAGCTTGACGAGGCATCGCTCGCGGCCCGGGCCGCCGAGGGCAAGTCGATCGGACGCCCCCACCTCGCCCGTGCCGCCGTCACCCATCCCGCCAACGCCAAGCGGCTCGAGGCCGAGGGCCTGACTGACCCCTCCGCCTTTCTGGTCGAGTACCTGATCGAGGGCAAGGCCGCGTTTCGCTCGCGCACGATTCCGACGGTGCCGCAGTCGATCGAGGCGATCCACGAGGCCGGCGGGGTTGCCGTCTGGGCGCACCCGTTCTTCACGGTCCCCGAGCGCGAAGAGGTCCTCGACATGGTCGACGAATTCCAGGGGCATGGCCTCGACGGCGTCGAGGCGTTCTACGTCACCAACTCCCGCGAGGAGACCGAGCTGATGGCAGACCGGTGCGAGCGGCTCGGGATGTTGACGACCGGCTCAGCGGACTTCCACGGCCCCGAGCACCGAGAGTTCTCGCGGTGGCGGGCGTTCAGCCTGTACGGGCGCGAGCCGAACCTCGGCCCGATCACGGGGTAGGGCCGGGCTCGCCTCCCCTGGCACGCCTTCGCTGGCCTGGCGGGCGCGGGAGGTTCGTTACGTGGGCGCCCGGGGCGGGCTCGCGCGTGCGACGTTGTTCCCGCGCGACCGAGGTGGCCAAGAAGAGCGGGAGGTGTGCCCGTGGCAGGTCGTTGCAGGTCCGACGGCATGCCACGGGCACACCCGCCAGCGACCTACGCCACGTTGCGCTCCATCAGGTGATGCCCGACCTTGCGCTTGACCCGCTGCAGGGCGTTGTCGACGGTCTTGCAGTCGCAGCCGATCCGCCGCCCGACCTCCTCATAAGAGTGCCCGTCGAGGTACAGGGCCAGCACTCGGGACTCGAGCTCTGACAGCGCAGTCGAAATGCACGCCACCAGCGCCCGGAGCTCCTCGGACGAGATCACCTGGTTGACCGGATCGTGGACCGGCGAGCCGGGGAGCATCTCGTCGAGCGTGGGCTCGCTCTCGCCCATCGACCCGGCGGGCGTGCTCGAGAACGAGACGTACTGGTTCAGCGGTGAGTGCTTGTTGCGGGTCGCCGTCTTGACCGCGGTGATGATCTGCCGCGTGATGCAGAGCTCGGCGAAGTTGCGGAAGCTCGACTCGCGGTCGGTCCGGTAGTCGCGGACCGCCTTGTAGAGACCGACGAGCCCCTCCTGGATCAGATCGTCCGAGTCTCCCCCGGCCAGGAAGTACGAAGAGGCCTTGAGCCGCACGAACCCGTAGTAGCGGCGGACGATGTGGTCATAAGCCTCCATGTGCCCCTGCTTGGCGAGGGCGATGAGATAACCATCCTCAACCTGAGGCTGAGGGTTGGAACCTGCCGAAAGTCGAGCCACGAGTGGTCCCTTCTCGAGCAGGCTTACGAGGGCCGCTCGGTCGGAATTCGTGGCGCGGTACCTCCCCTCGCGCCGCAGTTGATCTGGAATGTTGACGGTACCGGTGATGGCCGGCCCTTCGTCGGTTCTCCGCCCGTTGCTCTCCCAAGCCTCAGGCTTCGATTGACGGTTATCTCCCGCGCGGGAACTTTACATAGCGCGGGCTTTCTGTCAAGCAGAAGCTTCAGATTGGCTCGCGGCGGCGTACAGCAGCACGGCCGCCGCCGCCCCGACGCTCAGCGACTCGATCCGGCCGCGAAGGGGGATCGAAACGAGCGCGTCGCACGCCGCGGCCACGCGCGGGCGCAGTCCCCGGCCCTCGGAACCGAGCACGAGCGCGACCGGTCCGTCGAAGTCGACCGCGTCATACGCCAGCGGCGCGCCGCCGTCGGCGCCGTAGCACCAGACCCCGGCGCCCTTCGCCTCGCCCAGAAAGTCTGCGATGTTCCGCACCCGCGCGATCGGCAGGTGCTCAACCGCGCCGGCCGACGCCTTGGACACCGCCGGCGTCACCTCCGCCGAGCGGCGCTCCGGGATCACCACGCCGGTAGCGCCCGCGCACTCGGCCGAACGGCAAATGGCCCCGAGGTTCTGGGGATCCTGGACCTGGTCGAGCACCACGATCAGGGGCCGCGCTGCGGTCAGCAGATCGTCGGCGGCGGCGTAGTGAAACGCGCCCACCTCGGCGCAGATCCCCTGATGGTCGGGGCTCGAGCATCTGTGCTCGATCTCCTCGGCGCCGCTCACAACCACCGGGACCCGGGCGTCGGCCAGCCAAGGCTCGCGCGCCGCGTTCTTGGTGGCCCAGATGCGATGTACGGGCCGCGGACCGCGGATCGCCTCGCGCACCGGGTTGCGCCCGTAGACGATCACTTCACCGGCAGCAGCTCGGGCCCGCCGGGACCATCCCGGACCTCCCAGCCGATCTCGCGCAGCTGCTCGCGCAGGCGGTCCGCCTCGCCGTAGTCGCGCGCCGCTCGGGCCCGCTCCCGCGCCTCTGACAGCTCAATCGCGTCGGCCGGAGCCTCCGCCTCCTCGGGATCGAGCAGGTTGTCCAGCCCAAGCACGCCGAGCATCTCTCGGAGATCGGCCTCGCCCACCACCGGTGCCGAGGCGTTTGCCTCCCGCACCCAGTCGAACACTTCAGCGAGCGCGCGCGGTGTGTTGAAGTCATACGCCAGGGCGTCGAAGAACCGCCCCCGAAGCGGCGCCGACCAATCAGGCGAGGCGTCTTTGATCAGCCTGCGCGCAGCCTCGCGGATGCGCTTGACCCGCGCGGAGGCCTCCTCCAGACGCTGGTCGTCGAACTCGACGGGCTGGCGATAGTGCCCTCCGCAGAAGTACATGATCAGGGCGTCGCGGCCGTACGTCGCCAGGGCATCGTGCAGCACGAAGATGTTGCCCACCGACTTGGCCATCTTGGCCTTGTCGAGGCGGACCATGCCATTGTGCATCCACAGTCGCGCGAGCGCGATCCCATGGGCCGCGCACGTCTGGGCGGCCTCGTTCTCGTGGTGGGGGAAGATCAGGTCCGAGCCGCCGCCGTGGATCTCGAAGTCGAGCCCGAGAAGCTCCTCGGCCATGGCCGAGCACTCGATGTGCCAGCCGGGGCGGCCGCGGCCCCAGGGCGAGTCCCACGAGGTGTCTTCGCCTGGCTTCTCGGCCTTCCAGAGGGCGAAGTCGAGCGGATCGCGCTTGAGATCGGCGCCCTCGACACCCTCGCCTTGGTCCATTTCCTCGACGTTTCGGTGGGAGAGGTTTCCGTACCCTGGGTAACTCCTCACCGAGAAGTAGACATCCCCACTGACCGCGTACGCGTGCCCCTGTTCAACGAGCTCCTCGATCAACCTGATGATCCCTGGGATTGTCTGGCTGGCGCGCGGTTCGTAATCGGGCCGGCCGAGCCCGAGATCATTGGTGTCCGCGATATAGGCGTCGCTCATCTCGCGGGCGAGCACATCGCTGGGTACCCCTGCCTCGTGCGCCGCGGCGTAGATCTTGTCGTTGACGTCGGTGATGTTGAAAACCGACGTGACCTCATAGCCCTCGTGGACGAGAAAGCGCTTGAGCAGCGAGAACACCACGAACGGACGTGCGTTGCCGACATGGATGCGCCCGTAGACGGTGGGCCCGCAGGCGTAGATCCCCACGCGTCCCGGCTCGCGTGGCTCGATCGGCTTGACCTCGCCGGTGAGCGTGTCGTGCAGGTAAATCGCTCTCACGATCCGGCAACCCTAGTACACGCATCCGGAAGGTCTGCGCGTTTCGACGACGTCTGGACGCACCTGACGCCACCCGTGGTGATCGCCGATGCTCAGGCATCGACTCACCCCACGTGCGACGCCAGTCCCGCCCAGCCGTTCGTCGATTCCACACAGACCTTCCGGACACGTGCACTCGCGATCCGTCGCATGTCTCCCAACAGCGCACGACGCTTCTCCTCGCAGCGCGGTGAAGCCCGGTCCGCCCGGACCGGCGGGTAGGGTGTGCGCGGTGGCTGACAACCGTCCCGCCCGGCGGCTAGCCGCCGTAGACGAAGCGTTCGCCTCACTGCCCGAGCGGTACCTTGGCGCCGACCCGGGGTTCGACGCCACCTACCAGATCCGGCTGTGCGACATCGGCCGCACATGGGAAGTCCGTTGCACGCGGCACGGCGCCCGGGTCCGCAAGGGAGGCACTCGCCGTCGACCGGACGTGACGATCAGCACGAGCGCCGAAACCTGGATGCGGCTGCGCCAAGGCGAGCTCTCGGGCGTCGACGCGTTCGGACGGCGTCTGCTGGACGTGCGCGGCAACCTCGACCAGGCGGTCGCGTTCGAGGGCATGTTCCGGCTCCCCAACGGTCGCCCCCCGCTCCTGCAGATCCACGACATTCCCGTCGGGCGCCACCGCATCTCGACGCTGACGATGGGGCGCGGCCCCGACGTGCTTCTGCTGCACGGGCTCGGCGGCACCCGCGCGTCGCTGTTCGAGACCGCGGCGACGCTGAGTCGTCGCTACCGCGTGCACGCCCCGGACCTTCCCGGCTTCGGGTCGTCGAGCAAGCCGCCGCTGGGCGCCTACAACGCCCGCTGGTTCGCGGACATCATGATCGGGCTGATGGACCAGCTCGACATCCCCTGGGCACACGTGGTCGGCAACTCGCTGGGCGGCCGGATCGCGATCGAGATCGGCCTCAACGCTCCTGAGCGCACCGGGGCTCTCGGCCTGCTGTGTCCCGCGGTCGCATGGGTGCGGCGCTCGCTTCACCCGCTGGTGCGCATGCTGCGCCCGGAGCTTGGAATGCTGCCGCACGGCATCCGGCGCTCGCTGATCTCGATGCAGTTCTGGAGCATGTTCCACGACCGGGACGCGATCGACCCGGCCGTCGGCGACCTCGTCGTCGACGAGTTCCGCCGGATCTACCACAGCGCCGGCGCCCGGTATGCGTTCTGGACCGCGGCCCGCAACATCTACCTCGAGGCGCCGTTCGGACGTCACGGCTTCTACCCGCGGCTCGCCGGGCTGCGACCTCCGGCGCTGTGGATGTGGGGCAGCCACGATCCGTTGGTGCCGGCCGCCTTCGGCCGCCACGTCGCCAAGTGGCTGCCAGACGCGCGGCAGATCACGATCGACGACTGCGGACACGTCCCGCAGGTCGAATGCCCCGGCCAGACCAACGAGCTGCTGGTGTCGTTCTTCAACGAGGCGGAGCGGTCCGGGCTGGTCCCGTCGAGCCGACCCCGCGCAGACGCTCAGGCTGCCTGAGCGCCGTCTCGATCGCGATGGCACGGGCCGACGTCGCCGACACGTCCAAGCGCAACGGGCACATCAGGTTTCCCGAGGATGTGGCGGCCGAGGAGCCGCGTGCCTCGCTGCTGAGCCGGCTGGTGCGCGAGCTCGGCGCACAGGCTCAGCGCGCGATCCCGAAGGCCGACCTGGACGAGCGAGATCCGGACTTCATCCGCGAGCGGCTGCCGCTGATGTGGCTGATCTCGAGCATCTGGTACCGCGGCGAGGTCCGCGGGCTCGGCAACATCCCCGACTCCGGCCCCGTGCTTCTGGTCGGCAACCACTCCGGCGGCAACATGACGCCGGACACGATCATCTTCACGCTCGCGTTCAGCACGTATTTCGGCGTCGAGCGGCACTTCTACCAGCTCGCCCACAACCTCGTGCTGTCGATGCCCGCCCTGGGATCGCTGCGCAAGTTCGGCACGGTCGCCGCCTCGCCCGAAAACTCCGAGAAGGCGCTCGAGTCCGGCGCCGCGCTGCTGGTCTATCCAGGCGGCGACTATGAGGTGCACCGGCCCACCTGGGAGCGCAACCGCGTCGACTTCGGAGACCGCAAGGGCTTCATCCGCCTGGCGCTCGACCAGAACGTCCCGATCGTCCCGGTCGTGTCGATCGGAGGGCAGGAGACCGCGCTGTTCCTCAGCCGGGGCGAGCGCCTCGCTCGTCTGCTTGCGCTCGATCGGATGTTCCGGCTCAAGGTGCTGCCGATCTCGCTTGCTGTCCCGTGGGGACTGAACATCGGCGACATGCTCGGCCACCTGCCGCTGCCGGCCAAGATCACGATCGAGACACTGCCGGCGATCGACCTGCGCGCGGAGTTCGGGCCCGATCCCGACATCGACGAGATCTACGACCACGTCCAGCGGCTGATGCAAGACACGCTCGACGCGCTGGCCGCGGAGCGGCGCTTCCCGGTGCTGGGATGAGGATCAACGGCGACATCGAGGTCGCCGCCCCGATTGACCTGGTGTGGTCGATCGTCACCGACCCGGAGCGCGTCCTCAGCTTCATGTCTGGAGTCACGCGCTGGGAGGTGGCCGGGCCCGAGCCCACCGGCCTCGGCGCCCGGTATCAGACGTTGCTGCGCGTCGGCGCGGCGGAGGTAGGCGGGCTGATCGAGGTCGTGGAGTGGACGCCGCCGTCCGAATGCGCATGGACATCTGTGACTGGCGTCGACCAGCGGGGCCGGTGGCGCCTGCGCGAGCGTCCCGACAACCGCACCAGGGTCGAGCTCAGACTCGCCTACGGCGTGGCCGGCGCGGGCCTGACCGGGTGGGTGGCAGAGCGTGTCGCCGCGCCGACCGTCTCGGGTCACGTGCGGCGCACCCTGCGCCAGCTCAAGCGGATGGTCGAGCACGAGCAGCTGCGCGAGCGAGCCGCCGCTCGGCGGGCGGTCGGCTGACCGGTCGCGGGTTCAGTGGGACCGAATTAACGGCTCATTGAGGGAAAGGGATGGAGCGGTCTGGCGGCCGTATGAGGTCGAGCGGTCCGCAAGGGTGCATAACACGACAATCGCGACGATTCAGCCGAAGCGTGTCGTGTTATGCACCGTATAGGGCGCTTAACACGACACGCCTCCCGATGTTCGAGCCCGTTGTCGTGTTATGCACCCTCTCGCGGGCCTGGACCCGCCCCCATCCCGTCCTTCAATGAGGTTTTTGCGGGCCCGGGCCCGCTCAGCGCGCGACCAGCCCCGACATAGCGAGCTCCAGGATCCCGGCGCGGGCGCGCTCCGGCTCCCAGCCGTGCCCGGTCCGCAGGTGCCGATACGTATGCCCGATCGCGTTGAACAACACCGTCGCCATCTCGCGCGCATCAACCACCGCAAGCGATCCGTCCGAAGCGCCGTCGAGCAGCAACCGCTCGAGCGGCTCAACGAATACGCTGCGCGTCAGCCGGCTCCCTTCGGGCTCGTGGTAGATCGCGTCACGGGTCGACGCGCTCAGCCCGTCGAGCAGGCCGAGGTTGCGCTCGCTCACGTCGCATAGGCGCTCCAGCGCGATCCGCAGCCGCTCCGCCGCCCGGCCGCGGGCGACGAGTGCCTCCCACATTGCATCGCGATAGTCGGCCTCGAGGCGCTCGGTCAACGCCCGCAGGATGTCCTGCTTGGAGACGCCCCGCCGGTGCAGCGTCATCCGTGACACGCCGGCCGCGGCCGAGATCCGCTCGAGCGTCGCGGCGGCGAGTCCGTCCTGCGCGAGCACGTGGCTCGCGGCGTCGACGATGTGAGGTGGGACGCTGTTGCCCGAGCTCATGCGGGCTTGCGCGCCCGGAACCGAAACGACCTGTCGACCCGGTCGACGGCCGGCTGCTCGAATCCGGCGGCAGCGAGCCGCGACGGTAGCTCGTCGGGATCGATCGGAACGAGCGTGTCGCCGACGTGGATCAGCTTGAACAGCGCGCCCGCGCCGACGCTGTCGGTGCCCGCAAACCATCCCCCGGGCACCAGCACCCTCGCGACCTCCGCCAGCACTCGATCCTGCAACCCGCGGTCGGGGACGTGATGCAGCATCGTGAAGCACAGCACCGTCGAGAACCGCCCGTCTTCGAACGGCATCGCGGTTGCGTCGCCGTGAACGACGGTGACCTGGCCGTCGAACGTCGAGCGCAGCTTCTGGCAGTAACGCTCGTCTTGCTCGACGACGGTCAGCGAACCCGCCCGCGGTGCGAGATCGCGCGTGGTCGCCCCGAACCCTGGCCCGATCTCTAGCACGTCACCGTCCAGCTCCACACCCGCCACGCCCCAGGGCACAAGCTTTGTTTTGACTCTGCGCGCCCACCAGCCCGACGAGCAGATCATGTTGTGAGCGACGTTCATGTTACGTTAGCGTATCGAATCTGTGCGTGTCGTGTATCGGCGATAGGCTCGTAGCTTGACGACCACGACCCGCAGCGTCATCAGTAGACCCGGCGCGCCCGTTCAGGCCGTCTCGGGTCTGGTCGCCCAGCTGAGCCAGGGGGCGGCAGCGATCGGGATCGTGCTCGTTGTTGGAGCACACACGGGCTCTGTCGCGCTCGCCGGGGCGGTTGCCGGCGCGGTCTCGATCGCCGCCGGCGTCGCCCGGCCGCTGCAGGGACGGCTGATGGACCGCCGGGGGCTCGCAGCCCTCAACGCCGTGTGCGGCATCGTGCACCCCGGCGCACTGATCGCGATCGTGCTGATGTCGGCAGACGACGGTCCGCACGGGTTGCTACTCGTGCTCGGCGTTATCGCGGGCCTCGCGCTTCCGCCGATCTCGACGGCGATGCGCGTCGCCTGGGGCGAGGCCGCGGGTGACGACGATCGCACCGCCGCGTACAGCATGGTCTACCTGGTCCAGGAGCTGTCGCTGCTGACCGCTCCACTGATCTTCGCCGTGCTGACGGCGACGACCTCGGCCGCCGCTGGGCTGGTCGTGGTCGCGGCCCTGTCGGGCGCCGGCACGCTCGCGTTCGCGGCGTCCGCGCGGTCGGTGCGCACGATGCAAGAGCCACGTCGGCATCACCGCGGCAGCATCTTGCGGATCGGCCGGATGCGCATGCTGCTCGCATCCGCGGGTGCGATCGGCGCCGTGATCGGCGGTATCCAGGTCGGGGTGCCGACGCTCGCCACCGCCCACCACAAGCCGGCCGCTGCCGGCCTCCTGGTCGCGATGCTGTCGATCGGCGGAATCGCTGGCGCGGCCGCCTATGGCTCGCGGCAATGGGCCGCGGACCCCGTCGCCCGGCTGCTGTCGGTGACGGCCGCGCTCACCGCGTGCGCCGCGGCGATGGTTGCGGCGGAGGGGCTGGTCGTGGTCGGGCTGTTGCTGTTGCTCGTGGGGCTGGTGCTGAACCCAGCACTGACGACGCTGTCACTGCTGGTCGATCGGCTCACACCCGAGCCTACGGCCGCCGAGGCGTTCGGATGGCTGTCGACCGGGATCGCGGCCGGGACGGGTGCCGCGGCCGCGATCGCAGGCGCGCTCGTCCAGCACGGGGAGGCTGCTCGACCGGCGTTCGCCGTCGCCGCCGTCGCCGCCGCCTCCGCCGCGCTACTGGCGCTCGCCCTCCGTCGCTAGCGTCGCGATCGCGAGCGCGGCCGCTCCCTCCTCGCGCCCGACGAAGCCCATCCCTTCTCCGCGCGTCGCCTTCACGCTCACGTGCTCGAGCGAGATCCCAATTGCGCCCGCCAACACCTCCCGGATCTGATCTCGCACCGGCGCCAGCTTGGGCCGCTCGAGCATCACGGTTGCGTCGACGTGCGCCACCGACAGCCCGCGCTCCGCGAGCAACGCCATCGTCGCGCGCAGCAGCTCGATCGAGTCAGCGTCGCGATAGCGCTCGTCGGTGTCGGGGAATTGATGACCGATGTCTGCAAGCCCGGCGGCGCCGAGCAGCGCGTCGATGATCGCGTGTGTGAGCACGTCGGCGTCGGAGTGGCCGGCCAGACCGCGCTCCGACGGAAGCTCGACGCCGCCAAGCACGAGCCGACGACCGTCCGCGAACGGATGACAGTCATACCCGATGCCGGTTTGCACGGTCACGGCACGCGCTCAGCCAGCAGCATCTCGGCCAGTCGCAGATCGGTGACGGTGGTCACCTTCAGGTTGTCCGGACCCGACGCGACCACGCGCACGGTGCCGCCGGCTCGTTCAACCAGCCACGCATCGTCTGTTGCCGCCGCCAGCAGCTCGTCGGGCGTGTCGAGCAGCGCTCTGTCCAACACCGAACGGCGGAACACCTGCGGCGTCTGCACCGCCCAGAGACGGCCGCGATCCAGCGTGCGCGCGACGGTCCGGCCGTCATCGGCGACCTCCTTGATCGTGTCGGATACGGGCATCGCCGCGATCACGGCGTCCGCGTCCGAGCCCGCGAGCTCGAGCAGCGCACGCTCGAACAGATCGGTGGTGGCAAGCGGGCGCGCCGCGTCGTGAACGATCACGGGATCGCCGTCGCCGCAGGCGAGCAACGCCTCGCGCACCGACACCGAGCGGGCCGCGCCTCCCGCCACTGTGACAACCCCCTCGGGAACGGGCATCGTCGCCGAATCGGGCGGCAGCGCCACCACGATCCGCCGGACGGCATCGAGCGCCTGCAGGGCAGCGACGCTCCACTCCAGCATCGGCCTGCCTGCAAGCGTGACGAGCGCCTTGGGCCGGCCGGACCCAAGGCGCTCGCCACGACCTGCGGCCACGATCAACGCGACCGCCATTTCGTTTGCTGGCGCCGGCCTACTTCGCGGCGACCGCCATCTTTGCAGGGCGCTTGACGCCCGAGGACTCTGCGAGCAGCCCATAGATGTGCTCCTCGACCTCGTCCTCGTCCATCTCGAGCGCGTACATCAACTCGGACGCGAGGATCTTCTTCGCTCGCGTGAACATCTGCTTCTCGCCGGTCGACAGACCCTTTTCGGACTCGCGGGTCGCAAGGTTGCGTACGACCTCGGCGAGCTCGTAGATATCCCCTGTCTTGATCTTGTCGCGGTTGTGCTTGAACCGGCGGTTCCAGTTCTTAGGCATCTCCGAGCACTCGTCCTGCAGCACAGCGAGCACCTTTTTGACGGTGTCCTCGTCGATCACGCGCCGCAACCCAGCGAGTGCGGCGTTCTCGGTCGGGACCATGACGGTC
The DNA here is from genome assembly GCA_035693425.1 of Solirubrobacteraceae bacterium. Classification (GTDB taxonomy): domain Bacteria; phylum Actinomycetota; class Thermoleophilia; order Solirubrobacterales; family Solirubrobacteraceae; genus Palsa-465. The sequence continues at coordinate 14,058 of DASSGR010000017.1, read as the reverse complement.
ATGTCGTTGTGAAGGATCTTGATCGTCAGGTACTCCCGGCTCTCCCCCAGTACTTCCTTGACCTCCTTGCGCAGCACCTTGCCGGCTCCATGATGCGGGTACACGACGTTGTCGCCGATCTCGAACTCAATGTGAGGCGGTGACTCGACCTCGTCGAGATCCGCGAGGTGCTCTTCGATTAGCTCGGTGATGACGTCCTCCTTACTCTCCCAAGCCCCGCGAGCGCATAGCCCGCGGATGACTGACTTCATTCGATTGGTAGCACTACGTCTGCAGGTAGCGGTCCACTAGGTTGATCTCCTGCTGACGGCGAAGGCCCTCTCGGATGTCCTTCGCCCGGATCTCGCCGACTCCGTCGACGGTCTCCAGCTCGCCGTCTGTCGCAGCGAGCAAGTCCTCCAGAGCGCCGAACTCGTCGATGATCCTCTGAACGACGAGCTTGGGAAGTCTGGGGATGCGCCCGAGGATCCGGAAGCCGCGAGGCGACACCGGGTAGTCGAGCGTGTTGAGCTTGCGGTCGTGGCCGAGCAGCTCCGACAGCCGGCCGAAGTCGAGCAGGTCCTGATGCGGCAGGCGCACCAGCTGGTCGAACGCGGTGGCAAACGAATCGTCGGAGTCCTCGACTAGGTAATCGTGCACGAGCGCCGCCTTGTCGGCCGATACGCCGACCATCGTCTCGTCGAGCTGCATCTCGATCAGCCTGCCCTCGGTGCCGAGCTCGACGATGTAGCGCTCGATCTCCACGGCCATCCTCGTGACGAGCTCCGCGCGCTGCAGCACCGTCAGCACATCGTGCAATGTGGCGCCGCCCTCGAACTCGAGCGCAGTCAGCCTCGTCGACACCTGGTCGAGCCGACTGCGGTACTTGTCGAGCGTCGCGAGCGCCTGGTTTGCCTTGGCCAGCACGACGGGGATGTCCTCGAGGATGTACTTGATCCCGTCCACGTACAGCGAGACGATCTCTCGCCGCTCCGAGATCGCAACCACCAGCGCGTCGGTCTGCTTGGAGACTCGCTCGGCGGTGCGGTGGCGCGTGCCCGTCTCGAGCGTCAGGATCGTGGGATCGGGCGTGAGCTGCACGTTTGCGTGGGCGATCTTGGTCGCGTTCGAGCTCAGCACGATCGCGCCGTCCATCTTCGCCAGCTCGTACAGGAACGTGGGCGAGTAGTCGAGATCGAGCTTGATCCCGCCCGAGAACAGGAACGCCAACTCGTCCGCGTCGCCGATCACGATCAAGGCGCCCGAGCGGGCGGACTGGATGTTGTCCAGGCCCTCGCGCAAGGCAGTTCCGGGAGCCACCATCTCGAGCGCCCGGACCATCCGGGAGTCCTGTCGAGACTCGAGCTCCTCTTTGAGCTCTTCCCCGGATCGCGGCGGCATCAAGGCCAATTTTACCCCTTATTCATACGATCGAGCCCCCACCGGGCCGGGACTGTTCGTAGATCCGACTATCGCGGCGGGATGCGCACACCCGTCCGGGCCGTCGCGTGCGCACGATCTAGGCGGCGATCGCCGCAGACGTGTGGTCGCCTCCGAGCGCCGCGGCGAACGCCGATCGCAGCGTCGCATGCGACTCAGGCTCGACAACCGGAGTCAAACCGAATTTTTGAGCCTCGGCGAGGCGGCGATCCCCGTGCGCGACCGTCCGCAACTCGCCGGTCAACCCGAGCTCGCCGAAGCAGGCAAGCGGGCGGCCACCCGATACGCGCAGCTCCGACCGCCTCACCGCGCTGGCGACGGCGAGTGCGACCGCGAGGTCCGCCCCCGGATCGTCGACGCGCACGCCGCCGACGACGTTGACGAACACGTCTGCCGCGCCAAGACCGATGCCGGCATGGCGGCCGAGCACGGCGAGCACGAGGGCGACGCGATTGCGGTCCAGGCCCGAAACGACACGGCGCGGTGGCACGAGCTCCGATCGACAGACGAGCGCCTGCACTTCGACCAGCAGCGGCCGCGAGCCCTCCATCGCACACAGCACGACGCTGCCGGGTGCGCGCGTCGCTTCTCCCACGAACCGAGCCGAAGCGTCGAGCACCTCGACCAGCCCGTGATCGCGCATCTCGAATACGCCGGCCTCGTGCGCCGGGCCGAACCGGTTCTTGAGCGCGCGCAGCGTGCGGTAGGTGCGCTCGCGCTCGCCTTCGAACGCCAGCACGCAGTCGACCATGTGCTCGAGTACGCGCGGTCCCGCGAGCGCGCCGTCCTTGGTGACGTGGCCGACCAGCAGCACGGCGATCCGACGGGCCTTGGCGACGCGCATGATCTCGCCGGCAACCTCGCGTACCTGCGCGACCGATCCGGCCGCGCCCGCCAGGTCGCTCGAGTGAAGCGTCTGCACCGAGTCGATCACGCATACCTCGGGTCGCTCCTGCTCGAGCGTCGCCAGGACCGTGTGCAGGTCGGTCTGCGCGATCACCGGGATCCGGAGTGCCCCGTCGGCCCTCAACCGCTCCGCCCGCAGCCTGATCTGGGCCGCCGACTCCTCGGCCGACACGTAGAGCGTGCGGCGACCGGCCGCGAGCAGGTTCGCCAGCGCCATCGTCGTGAGCGTCGACTTCCCGATCCCGGGCGCTCCCCCGATCAGGATCAGGGATCCGGGAACGATGCCTCCGCCGAGCACGTTGTCGAGCTCGCCGATGCCGGTGCGCAGGCGCTGCTGGTCATCGACCGCGACGTCCCCGAGCGCAACCGGCGTCACCGCGGCTGCGGCGCCCCGCCTTCGTCCGCCGGTGGACGGGGGCGCCACCGGCTCCTCGATCAGCGTGTTCCACTCGCCGCATCCGGCGCAGCGGCCCGCCCACCGCGGCGTTTCGTGCCCACAGGCGGAGCACACATGGATCGTCGTAGGACGAGGCATCGGCCCAGGCTACGCGCCCGGGCCGACGTAAACGCTCTGCTACTCGCTCTCGGCGGGAGTCTCGGCCGCAGGCGGCTCCTGCGGAGCCTCGCCCTCGCTCTCCTCGCCCCCGCTACCGTCGGCGCCGACGCCGACCGGGGTGGGCTTGGGAGCGGGCTCGATCACCGACAGGACGACCTCGGGCTTCTTCTTCTTCTCGTCGTCCTCCGCAGGCTGCTCCACGGAGACGAGTACCGTCGACCCCGAAGGAGCCTGCGTGCGGATCACGAAGTCGGCGAGCGGGTCCTCGATGAGGCGCTGGATCGCCCGGCGCAACGGGCGCGCGCCCATCGACGGATCCCAGCCCTCGTCGACCAGGAGGTCCTTGGTCTCCTCCGACAGCTCCAGCTGAAGCTCGCGCTCGGCCATCGACTCGCGGATCCGCCGCAGCAGCAGCTCGACGATCTCCTTGATCTCGTCCTTCGTGAGCTTGTGGAAGACGATCACCTCGTCGATCCGGTTGAGGAACTCGGGCCGGAAGACCTTCTTCAGCTCTCCCATGATCCGGTTCTTCATGTCGTCGTAGGTGATGCCGGTCTCGTCATCGGACACCGCAAACCCAAGCGGCGTGTTGCGCGCGATCTCGGACGCCCCGATGTTGGAGGTCATGATCACGATGCAGTGACGGAAGTCGACGGTCCGGCCCTGCGCGTCGGTCAGCCTGCCGTCCTCCAGGATCTGCAGCAGGATGTTGAAGACGTCGGGGTGGGCCTTCTCGATCTCGTCGAGCAGCAGCACGCTGTATGGCTTGCGCCGCACGGCCTCGGTGAGCTGGCCGCCCTCGTCGTATCCGATGTAGCCGGGCGGGGATCCGACGAGCCGGGACACGGCGTGCTTCTCCATGTACTCCGACATGTCGATCCGGATCATCGTGTCCTCGTCGCCGAACAGGAACTCGGCGAGCGTGCGCGCGAGCTCGGTCTTGCCGACGCCTGACGGGCCCAGGAAGATGAACGAGCCGGTCGGGCGCTTGGGGTCCTTGAGGCCCGCGCGCGAGCGGCGGATCGCCTTGGAGACGACCTCGATCGCCGGATGCTGGCCGATCACGCGCTTGTGGAGCTCGTCCTCCATGCGCATCAGCTTCGCCGTCTCAGCCTCGGTCAGCTTGAACACCGGGATGCCGGTCCACATCGAGACGATGTCGGCGATCTCCTCTTCGCCGATCGCCGGACGCTCGGTCGACTCGCCCGCCTCCCACTGCTCCGCAAGCTCGCGCTTGCGCTGGGTCAGCCGGCGCTCCTTGTCGCGGAGGTTGGCGGCCTTCTCGAACTCCTGCGACTCGATCGCTTCCTCCTTGGCGCGCCGGGTCTCCTCGATCTCGTCCTCGAGCTCGCGGTAGATCGGCGGGGAGGTCATCGACTTGATCCGCATCCTCGATGCGGCCTCGTCGATCAGGTCGATCGCCTTGTCGGGCAGGAACCGGTCGGAGATGTAGCGGTCGGCTAGGTCGGCCGCCGCCTCGAGTGCCTCGTCGGTGATCGCGACCTTGTGGTGCTGCTCGTAGCGGTCGCGCAGACCCTTGAGGATCTGGACGGTCTCCTCGGTGCTCGGCTGGTCGACGGTGATCTTCTGGAAGCGGCGCTCCAGCGCGGAGTCGCGCTCGAGGTACTTGCGGTACTCCTCGAGCGTGGTCGCGCCGACGGTCTGCAGCTCGCCGCGTGCCAGCGCCGGCTTGAGGATCGAGGCAGCGTCGATCGCGCCCTCGGCGGCACCCGCGCCGACGAGGTTGTGCAGCTCGTCGATGAACAGGATGATGTCGCCGCGCTGGGTGATCTCCTTCATCACCTTCTTCAGGCGCTCCTCGAACTCTCCGCGGTACTTGGAGCCCGCGACCAGGGCCGCGAGGTCGAGCGTGTAGATCTGCTTGCCCTTCAGCAGCTCGGGGACGTCACCGTGGGTGATGCGCTGCGCCAGGCCCTCGACGACCGCGGTCTTGCCGACGCCGGGCTCGCCGACGAGCACCGGGTTGTTCTTGGTGCGGCGGGAGAGGATCTGCATGATCCGCTCGATCTCGGTCTCGCGCCCGACCACCGGGTCCAGCTTGCCCTCGGATGCGAGCTTGGTCAGGTTGCGACCGAACTGGTCCAGAAGCTTGGAGGACTTCTTGCCCTCGCCGGGTGCGGCTGCGCCGGCCGCAGCGCCAGCGGCGCTCGAGCCGCGGCGGCTGCCGGGTCCGGACAGCATCCGGATCACCTCGTTGCGGATCTTCTCGGAGTCGGCGTCGAAGTCGAGCAGGATGCGGGCCGCTACGCCTTCGTTCTCGCGGACGAGGCCCAGCAGGATGTGCTCGGTGCCGATGTAGTTGTGGCCGAGGCTCAGCGCCTCGCGCAAAGCCAACTCGAGCACTTTCTTGGCACGCGGCGTAAACGGAATCTGCCCGGAGGTGACCTCCTCGCCCGATCCGACGATCCGGACGACCTGGGCCCGGACCCGCTCAACCGTGATGTCCAGCGACTCGAGCACGCGGGCCGCAAGACCCTCCTCCTCGCGCAGCAGCCCGAGCAGGATGTGCTCAGTGCCGATGTAGTTGTGCTTGAGAGTCCGCGCCTCTTCCTGGGCCAGGACGACAACCTGGCGGGCTCGCTCTGTGAATCGCTCGAACATAAGTCTCTCTTGCTAACGCGGTGTTATCGGGCGGTCGGTCGGGGGCGATTTCCTGGCTGTCTCTCTCCTACGCTGCCAAACTCGTCAAGGGCAAACCGGCTACGGGGACGCCAATGACTCCGTTCTTCCCATGTAGTCGACTGGGCCGTCGCATTTGATGAGTCGAAACGGTTCGTTCTGCGGCCATATCCCAGTCTACCAGCAGCCCTGGAGCACTCCGCGAGCATCCCGGGCGGCTGTAAGGCGTTGTTCATGGCTTGCCTATTGAACGGCATTGATCTCTACGTTAGCGCCGGTTAATCCAGAACCGGGTAAGAACCGACCGGCTCTAATCGCGCATTGCGGGGAACAGCACGACCTCGCGGATCGAGCGCGTCCCCGTGAGCGCCATCACGAGTCGGTCGATGCCGATCCCGATTCCCCCCGTGGGCGGCATTCCCTGCTCCAGCGCGGCAACGAAACCCTCGTCGTAGGGCTGGGTCTCCTCGTCGCCCGCGCCGGCCAGCTCCCGCTGGGTCTCGAACCGGCGGCGCTGCTCGTCGGGGTCGTTGAGCTCGGTGAAGGCGTTGGCGAACTCCGTCCCGCCGACATAGGCCTCAAACCGCTCGACCAGCCCCTCCTTGGACCGGTGGCGCTTGGCAAACGGCGACATCTCGACAGGGTAGTCGAGCAGGAACGTCGGCTCGATCAGCGTCGGCTCAACGTGCTTTGACAGCAGCTCGTCGACCAGCTGGGGCCAGGTGTCGTCGGTCGGCGCGTCGAGGCCGCGCTCGCGCATCGCCGCGGCCAGCGTGTCGCGATCGTGGAGCGCGAGGATGTCGATCCCGGTGCGGTCGAGGATCGCTCCGGTGACGGTCTCGCGCCGCCACGGCGGGGTCAGATCGATCTCGCCGGCGTAGCCGATCTCCTTGGCGACGTATGCGATCAGCTTTTCGCAGCGGTCGGCGACGTCGAGATAGTCGGCGTAGGCCTCGTACCACTCGAGCATCGTGAACTCGGGGTTGTGGGTCGTGTCGACGCCCTCGTTGCGAAAGTCCTTGCCGAGCTCGTATACGCGCTCGAGCCCACCGACGATCAGGCGCTTGAGATACAGCTCGGTGGCGATCCGCAGATAGAACTCGCGATTGAGCGCGTTGTGATGCGTGGTGAACGGCCTTGCCAGGGCGCCGCCGTACAGCGGCTGGAGCACGGGCGTTTCGACCTCGATGAAGCCCTCGGCGTCGAGGAACCGGCGGATCGCCGAGATCACCCTGGCCCGGGTGATGAACAGCGCGCGCGACTCCTCGTTGGCGATCAGGTCCAGCTCGCGGTGGCGGAAGCGAGTCTCGACGTCCTTTAGGCCGTGGTGTTTCTCGGGGGGCGGGCGCAGCGACTTGGCCAGCACCTCGAACGACTGGATCCGCAGCGTCAGCTCGCCCCGGCGGGAAGAGAACGCGGTGCCGTCGACGCCCAAGAGGTCACCCAGATCGAGGTCCAGCAGCCGCTCCATCCCCTCCGGTCCGAGCTCGTCGACGCGCGCCTGGAGCTGGATGCGGCCCGAGCGGTCGACCAGGTCCAGGAACGCCATCTTGCCCTGACCGCGACGTGCCGCCAGCCGCCCCGCCACGCGATGGGCGACGTCGGTCTCCTCGCCCGCGGTCAACGAGGCATGCGCTCTGCGCACAGCCGCGATCGGCTCGACGCCCTTGTACTCGTGCGGGAAGGGGTCAACGCCCGCGGCGCGAAGCTCGTCAAGCTTGCGCCGGCGCGTTGCGAAGACGTCTGCGGGTTCCTCGCCCAAGGCGGGAGGCCCCTACTTCGCGACGTCGATCTTGGTGATCTTCAGGTGCCGCTCGCCGCGCGGTGTCGAGAAGGAGACCTCCTCGCCGCGCTTGCGGCCGATCAGGGCCTTGCCCACCGGCGACTCGTTGGAGAGCTTGGCCTCTGACGGGTTAGCCTCGGCGGAGCCGACGATCGTGTACTTGGTGGACTTCCCGTCCTCGTCCTTGACGTGGACGACCGAGCCCACCCGCACCAGATCGGTGCCGAGGTCGGACTGGTCGATCACGGTCGCCGAGCGCAGCTTCTCCTCGAGTGAAGCGATCCGCGCCTCGAGCATCGCCTGCTCGTTCTTGGCGTCGTCGTACTCGGCGTTCTCTGAGATGTCCCCGAACTCGCGCGCCTCCTTGATCCGAGCCGCGATCTCCCGACGCCGTGTGGTCGAGAGGTGGTCGAGCTCGGACTTGAGGTTGGCAAGCCCTTCAGGTGTGAGGATGACGTCCTTTGGCATTGACTGAGACCTGCAGTTCAAGCGTTCTTTATGAGAAAAAACCCGCTACTGAGCGGGAATTCACGCGGCTTCCGTGTGCCGTGGGCGGATGAGTATAGACGCACCCCTACCGCGGACTTGGCAAATTCCCAATCAGGCTGGTATTGCCCTGTGAGCCGGGGGGTGCAACCACCCGCAGGCGGTTACCGGGGGCCGTGGCTCTGGATCTCGTCGGCCTGCTGGAAGGTCGGCCGGTTGATCCACTCGATCAGCGGCTGCGAGACCGCCCCGATGGGCTTGAACTGGATCGAGTCAGAGCACATCTGGTCGCCCGCGCTGCACTCGCCGTCGGCCGGATACACCTGCTGCGGCGACTCGCCGACGGCCTGCAACAACGAGGCCTGCAGCGCGGCCCGGCATGTCGAGCGGCTGCCCCTGCCGCAGTAGATGCGGTTCAGCGGTCCGCGCACGTTCCTGCCCAGCGCTGCGCGCAGGTCCTTCTGGACGATCCCGTAGAAGCCCACATCGAACGCCGAGCCGAGGTGGGCTCCCGACACGCCGTGGCCGGGCTCGTCGTTGATCGGGTAGTCGTTCTCGATCTCGTCGAGCAGCGTCGGCCCGAGGACGGGTTGGAACTCGGCCCTGACTAGCAGCGGCCACCAGGCGTCCATGATCCGCACGGCGTCGCTCTGGTCGTAGTTGCCCGAAGCGCCCGGCTGCTGGCGGTTGATGCGGTGCGCGCCGCTGGCCACCCACGCCTTCAGCTCAGCCACGGCCGTGGCAAGCGCTGGGTTCTTTGGGGTGCCGATCAGCTTCAGGGCGTACGGCAGCACCTCGACGCCACGCAGATCCTGAGTTCCAGCGGTGCCCATCGCGTTGATCAGGTCGACCAGCCGCAGCTTGCCGTGGTCGACTCCGAGATAGTGATTGATGTTGTTGTCAAGCAGCTGCGAGCGGAACACCGAGCTGTACTGCTGACCGGTGGCGGCGTCGTTGTAGCCGGGCGCCTGCTTGTTGTTCCAGCTCGTGAGGAACGTCTGGTCGATCGCCTGAGGGTGCGCCGTGGGCGGGGTCTGGGCCTCGGTCAGGCTCGCCGGGGTCATCGCGGCGGCGCCGTGGTAGCCCCGCCATGGGTACTTCGCCCAGGTCGGGAACAGCGGGTCGGTGCCGGGTGCGCGGACGGGGTTGAGCCCGGAGTTGAAGTACGCGATGTGCTTGTCGTCGGTGTAGAACCAGTTGAACGTGTACTGGATGTTGCTCGCGGCCCGCATGAAGTCCTGCGGGTTTCTCATCTGCGCCGGCTCGTTGAACTGCTCGAAGCCCAGCGCCGAGTCGAGCTCGTGCATGTAGGTCGAGCGCAGGTTCGTGTAGACGACCGGCTTGTGGCCGATCGTCGCGCGGGCGAGCACGATCCCGTAGGCGGTGCGCTTCGTCTGCAGCGTCATCGAGCCCGCGGGCGTCGAGTCGGCCAGGTTCGGCTGCCACGACTCGGTGCGGGTCAGCGTCTCCATCTGGACGCAGTGGCCGTTGAGCAGGTAGAAGTCGGAGGAGCTACTGACCGGTCCGCCGCTGGGGTTGCACAGCGGGACCGCGAACGTATCGACGATGTTCTGGCCGGCGGAGGTCGCCGACCATGCGTAGTCGCGGCCGTGACCGAGCTCGACGTACAGGTTGACGCCGGGAAAGGCGGCGCCGTCAGCGTCGATCCCGGGCCCGTGGATGTCCTCCTCCATCAGGATCTCGGGCGTGTAATAGGACACCTGCGGACCCATCACGGCGAGCGGATGACCGCTGGCGCTGTGCTTGGCGTTGATCAGCAGCGCGTTGGACATGCTGCGCTTGCCGCCGATCAGGCCACCCGAGATCGCGGCGCCCAGGCCGCCCGGAAGGCCGGGAATCCCCGGCGTCCCGCCCGAGGACCCGCCGCTCGAAGAGGTGTTGCCAGGACCCGCGCTTCCCGGCGCGCCGGATCCGCTCGACTGCCCAGCCGGGAGCGACCCGCCGACGACGTCGTTGACGTACTTGACTGAGCCCGGGTTCGGTAGCGCGACGCGCGCGCGCGTCCGCTTGCCGGGCGCCGGAAGTGTCTGGTACGGGAACGACTTGCCGTGCACGGTGGTGGGCGCCTCCGGGTCCGACGGGTCATCGAAGCTGAGGAACGTGGCGAAGCCCGAGGTGTCCTTGGACTTCGCCGGCACCCAACCTGGCTTGGGCCTGGGCTCCGGAGATCCGGGCACCAGGCCCCGCTCCGTGCCGAACTTCTTCTTGAGGTCCTGGTAGAGGACGGCGTTGGAGAGCTGCTCGCCGCCGCCGTTGCCGAAGATCCCGCCGACCAGCGTCGCGATCTTGACGAGATCTTCGACCGTGAACGGCTGCGGTCCGGTCATCCCTAGCGCCAGGTACTCGGCCGGCATCATCGTGCCCGTGAACAGCGGGTTCTGGGCCTTGGCGATGTAGGCGTTGATGCCCGCCACGTAGTTGGTGGCGTCGGACAGGATCTGCGGTCCGTCGGCCGAGTGCGTGAGCCCGTACTGGACCTGGTTGACGAGATCCTGCTGCGTGTAGGGCTCGCTGGCCCAGACCTGTGCGTCCATCGCCGCGTTGGCGCCGCCTGCGAACTGCGCCAGGTCGCCCTCTCCGGCGTGACGCAGCGCGTCGATGAAGAACAGCCGGTCCTCGGCGCTGGCGTAGCCGATCCCGAACATCAGCTCCGCGCGCGTGTCGCCGTAGATGTGCGGGACGCCGAACGCCTTGTCGCGCTCGATCGTCACCCCTGGCTCCGGGCTCTCGCTCGAGGCGACCTCCCCGGCCGGGACGCCGAACGTGGCGTCCTTGAAGAAGTTGGGGATCTGCGATGGCGCGATGTGCGGCGCGGCGGTCGCAAGGCCGGCGTACATCTGCAACTGGTCGTCGTTGTGCGGCGGCCGCTGCTTGGCGGACTCCCACAACGCCAGCTGCGGCGCGTTCACGAGGCCGTTGGTGCCGGGCGGAAGGATGTTGCGAAAGCCGCCCGCGTCGTTGGTTCCGTACGGCTCCACCTGTGCGTGCGCAGGCGTGACCACGATTAACAGCACACCGACCAGCGCCAACGCGAGCAGCGCGCCGCGCGTGGTCATGAGCGCGGACAACCGACGGAATCCTGAACGCACGTATCCCTCCATCTATCCCTGACCCGAGCCGAGCGGGCCACCCTACAGGGGTGTAGGCAGGCGCGCGCCGGTTCGCCGAGCGCTACGTCGCCGGGATCGCGGGAACGCCCGCGTCGTGCAACAGCGCGGCGGCCGCCTCGAGGGTCGGCGCGGTCTGAACCGCCGCCTGCAGCGCCTTCGCGGTCGCCGGTGGGGGCGCCAGCCGCTCCACGTACCACGGGTAGAACTTGCGCAGGTAGCGCGTCGCGCGCTCGTCACCGAGGTGCTCGCGCGCGCACGCGATGACCCAGTCGAGCTCGGCGAGGATCTCGTCGCGCTCGGGCTCTGAGCTGCGGCGGCCCAGCAACTGCTCGAACAGCCACGGGTTGCCCAGCGAGCCACGCGCCAGCAGCACGCCGGCCGCGCCCGTCTGCTCGAACGCCGCGCGTGCCTTGTCGGCGGTCTGCAAGCCTCCTGAGATCAGCACCGGCACGGGCAGCTCTTGCACCAGGCGGCAAGCGAGCGCGTAGTCGGGCTTGCCCTTGTGGCGCTGGGAGGCGTGGCGGGGATGAATCGAGAGGCCGGCGACGCCCCCGTCGTGGACGAGCGCCCGCGCGACCTCGACGCCGCTGTCGTCGCCGGGTCGCAGCCCGGTTCGCAGCTTCACCGTGACCGGCAGCCCGCTCCCCTTGGCCGCCGCGCGTGCCAGCGCCACCGCGCGTGCCGGGTCCTCGAGCAGCGCCGCTCCGGCCCCGGTCTTGCAGACCTTGGGCACGGGACAGCCCATGTTCAGGTCGATCAGGTCCGCGCCCGCCGCCGCCACGCTCTCCGCCGCCGATGCCATCACGTCGGGATCGTGTCCGAACAGCTGGACGGACACCGGGTGCTCGTCCGGATGAATCCTCAAGAGCTCGCGGCAGGTCCGCTCGTTGCGGTAGTGCACCGCGAAGCTCGAGACCATCTCGGAGACCACCAGTCCGGCGCCGTAGCGCTTGGCCTGCAGCCTCACGAACCAGTTGCCGATTCCGGCGAGCGGGGCGAGCACCACGCGGTTAGGGATGCGGACTCCGCCGAGCGTCCAGTGGTCGGTGAGGGCTCGGTTCATCGGCTTTCATGGTACGAATCCAGGGATGGACATCATCGAGCTGCTCAAGCCCTGGACCCAAGTCGTCACCGAGCAAGTGCCGGGACTGGAGCTGTTCGACGCCCATACGCACGTCGGCTACAACGATCCCGACGGCATGCACCAGAGCCCGGAGGAGTTGGTTGTAGGGCTCGAACGGGCCGGCGCTCGCGGCGCATTCATGTTTCCGTTTCACGAGCCCGACGGATATCCCGAGCCCAACGACGCGATCCTCGCCGCCGGGCGCGAGCACGAGGGCCTGCTGGTTCCGTTCTGCCGCGTCAACCCGCATCACGGGGCCCTGGAGGAAGCCACGCGCTGCCTCGACGCCGGCGCCCGCGGAATCAAGCTGCACCCGCGCGCGGAGAAGTTCACGCTCGACCATCCGGGCGTCAGGCCTCTGATCGCGCTCGCGCACGAGCGCTCGCTGCCGGTACTGATCCACGCTGGGCGCGGGATCCCGGCGCTCGGCCTGCACGCCGTGCAGTTCGCAGGCGAGTTCCCCAACGCGCGCCTGATCCTGGCCCACGCAGGGATCAGCGACCTCTCGTGGATCTGGCGGGTCGCGCCGGATCACCCGAACCTCCTGTTCGACACCGCCTGGTGGATGCCCGCGGACATGTTGTCGCTGTTCTCGCTGGTCCCGCCAGGGCAGATCGTGTTCGCGTCGGACGCGCCGTACGGCGCCACCGCGGTGTCGGCGGCCTTCCAGCTGCGTTCGGCGCTCCAGGTGGGTCTCACGTCCGAGCAGATCCGGTCGATCGCCTCGGGGCAGTCGCTGCGGATGGCCGCCGGCGATCCCCTGCAGGCGGTCGGGCCTGCCGTCGGGGAACACGAGCGCGCGCCGCACGTGCTGCTGGACCGCGTGTCGGAGTTCCTGCTGCTCGGCGCGATCGCCACGATGCGCGGTACGCCCGAGGCGGCGACGGAGATGCTCGCGCTCGCGCGGCTCGCGTGCGACGTCCCGGACGACATCGACGACGCCCCTATCTTCGCGGCGATCGTCTCGCTGCTCGACAACTACGAGGAGGTAGCGGCAGTCGAGCCCAGCAACCGGCGCCGCCTCGTGTTCCTGATCCTGGCGGCGACGGTGGCACGCACACCGGAGGTTCCGGTTCCGGCGATCAGCTGCGGTTCCGCTGCCAGATCAGCCGAAGCCCGGTCAGCGTAAGCAGGTCGTCGACCTCGTCGATCGTCTCGCGGACGAACGGCACGAGCACCCCCGCGAGACCGCCGGTGGCGATCACCCGGGTCGACGCGCCGAGCTCCGCGCGCAGCCGGCCGACGATGCCCTCGACCTGGGCGGCGAACCCGTAGACGATGCCGCTGCGGATCGCGTCGACGGTGGACTTGCCGATCAGCGAGCGCGGCGCGGCGAGCTCGACCTTCGGCAGCTTCGCGGCGCGGTCGTACAGGGCGTCGATCGAGATCTCGGCGCCCGGGGTGATGATCCCCCCGAGGTACTCCCCGGCCGCGGAGACGACGTCGTAGGTGATCGCCGTGCCGAAGTCGACGACCACGCACGTGCCATGGACGTGCTCGTATGCGGCCACGGCGTTGACCAGCCGGTCGGCGCCGACTTCGTGAGGGTTGTCCATCCGGATCGGCATGCCGGTGCGGATCGACGGGCCGACCACCAGCATCGGCTTGCGCAGGTAGCGCTCGGCCATCAGCGTCCACTGCTCTGAGAGCTGTGGGACCGTCGAGGACACGATCGAGTCGTCGATCTCGCCGGGAGAGAGCCCCCGCAGCGCCAGCAGGTTCGACAGGGCGGCGCCGAGCTCGTCGCCCGTGGAGTCGCGGACGGTCGCAAACCGCCAGCTCTCCGCGACCCGGTCCTCGCCGTCGCGGAACACGCCGAAGTGGGTCTGGGTGTTGCCGACGTCGACGACCAGGAGCATGGGCGCAACCCTACGCGGTCAGCGGATCTCCGACGCGCCGCACGTCCTGCCCCTCCCCCAGCGCCGCCAGCCCGTCCGCCGCGCGCCGCCCGTCGGGCAGCGTCAGCTCCGGGTCGAGCTCCAGCAGCGGAACCAGCACGAACCGCCGGGAAAGC
>DASSGR010000016.1:0-26521 GCA_035693425.1 Solirubrobacteraceae bacterium | reverse complement strand
CTGCTGCGCCTGGGCGTAAGTCGGGTGGCCGTTGGAGCTCGAACTCGGCGTGCTCTCCGAACTCGGTGAGTTCGAGCCACAGGCGGCGATCACGGCCGCGGCGGCGATCGCCGCTGCGGCGATTGGAAGACTTGAAGTAATTCTGGACATGGTGCAGGTGGTATCTGGTTGCCGGTCACACGAGTGCAACACACGGGTGCCGACAGGGGGCGCGCTGGACCCCCGGTCGCGGTGTTATGGCGCTGTGATGTGGTGTGGTGCACGATGTCCGCGTGCGCGTGCTGGTGGTCGAGGATCACGTCGAGCTCGCCCGCTACATCGGCGAGGGGCTGCGCGATCGCGGGATCGCGACCGACCTCGCGTACGACGGGGCGGCCGCGCTGCAGAAGGGCGTGGTGTACCGCTACGACGTGATCGTGCTGGACCGCGACCTGCCGGGTGTGCACGGCGATGCGGTTTGCGTGGGGCTGCGCGATGGCGGGTCCGAGGCGCGGATCTTGATGTTGACCGCGGCGGCGACGATCGGCGACCGAGTGGAGGGGCTGAACCTCGGCGCGGACGATTATCTGCCCAAGCCGTTCGCGTTCGAGGAGCTGGTCGCGCGGGTGCATGCTCTTGCCCGCCGCGCGCCTGCGGGTCCGCCGCGCTTGGTCAGCGGCGATCTGGTGCTCGACAGGGCACGGCGGCTGGCCACCCGGGCGGGGCGGGAACTTTCGTTGACGCGCAAGGAGCTGGGTGTGCTCGAGGTGCTCCTGGCGGCCGACGGCGCCGTCGTCAGTGCCGAGGAGCTGCTGGAGCGGGTGTGGGACGAGAACGCCGACCCGTTCACGCGCACGGTGGCGGTCACGCTTGGGCGTCTGCGGCGCAAGCTCGGCGAGCCCGAGCTGATCGAGACGGTGGTCGGCGCCGGCTACCGCGTGCGATGACGACTGGCGCCCTGCTCGGCGGCGTGCGCCGGCTTTGGCCGCGGCGGATGCGCACCCGGCTCGCCATCTTCTACTCCGTCCTGTTCCTCTTGGCCGGAGTGGTGCTGTTGGCGCTGACATACGCGTTGGTGGTCCACGTTTTCCTCCCGGCCCCGACCGGCATCCGCAAGCCGATCCCGGCGTCCGAACGGCAGCTGCTGGGGCGCTGCAAGCCGCTACCCACGTCCGCGTCGCTGCTTGCGGAGTGCACGCGGGTGTTCGCCGCCACCGGAGCCGGCCCCTTAGACCAGCGCGCCAGCGATCTGAGCGCGCTGCGGGGCGCGTCGCTGATCGGCCTCGGCGTCCTCGCCATCGCCTCGGCGGGCTTGGGCTGGCTGGTCGCCGGGCGTGCCCTGAGGCCGGTTCGGTCGATCACCGAGGCCGCCAGGAGGGCTTCCGAGCTCAGGCTCGGTCAGCGCCTCGCGCTCGCCGGCCCTGACGACGAGCTCAAACAGCTGGCCGACACGTTCGACGTGATGCTCGAGCGGCTCGATGCCGCCTTCACCAGCCAGAAGCGGTTCGTAGCCAACGCAGCCCATGAGCTACGCACGCCGCTCACCGCGATGCGTACAGCGATCGAGGTGACGCTCTCCAAGCCGACGAGGACACCAGATCAGCTGGAGGCGATGGCTGCCCAGGTCAAGCGATCGGTCGAGCGAGCCGAGGCCACCGTTGAGGCGCTCCTGACGCTGGCCACCAGCGAGCTCGGCCCGGCGGCACAGGAAGCGATCGATCTCGCCACGGCCGCCGAGGACGCGGTCGATGCAACGCACACGGCGATCGATCAGCGCCACATCAAGGTTGACGCCGCGCTCGAGCCCGCGTGCGCCCGCGGCGATCGGGTGCTGCTCGAGCGCATGATCGCGAACCTCGTCGAGAACGCGGTGCGCCACAACAACCCCGGTGGCTGGATCGGAATCCGGACGATCCAGGAAGCCGACAGCGCGATATTCGAGATCGCCAACACCGGGCCAAGCATCCCCGCCGAGCACATCCCAACCCTGTTCGAGCCCTTCGCCCGTGAACAGCAGCGTGTGAACTCCTCGGATGGCGTCGGGCTCGGCCTCTCGATCGCGAGCGCGATCGCCCGCGCTCACAACGCCACGATCACCGCCCGCCCGCGGTCCGGCGGTGGACTCGAAATGTCGGTCACGATCCCCACCAGCCCGGCCTAACCAGCCGTTCCCGGGCGCAATCACCGCCCGAAGGCGGCAAATCACGGCGCTGGACAAACCTCGCTCGCGCGCCGTGCAACGCCCCGCGCAGCCCCCGCCATTGCTAGATTCAGTCTCCGCACGGTGGGCGTAGCTCAGCTGGTAGAGCTCCTGGTTGTGGTCCAGGCGGTCGGGGGTTCGAGTCCCCTCGCTCACCCTCTCAGAAAGGCCCCGATTAGCGGGGCCTTTCTGGCGCGGGACTGCAGCACGATGATGGTGTCAGCAGAGGCGTATCCTCGGCGCCTGTGACGGAGAGGGTGCAGGTGCTGAGGGCGGGGCAGGCACGCGCGTACGTCGTCGCCGAGGAGCACGAGGACGGATCGCTGCTGCTGGCGCCCGAGCCGTTCCCCAGCGCCCAAGAGACGGTACCCGCCGCAGACGGCCGAGCCGCCGCCGTCGCCGCTCCCGAGGCCGCCGGAATCCTCCAGGTGCGCGACCTGACGGTCGCTTACGGCCCTAAGACGGCAGTAGACGCGGTCGGCTTCGAGATCCGCCGGGCAGAGATCTTCGGTCTGCTGGGACCGAACGGAGCGGGTAAGACGAGCACGCTGAGCGCGATCGAAGGGCTGGTCAAGCCTCGGTCCGGAACGATCCTGCTCGACGGCATCGACAGCAGGCGCTATCCCAACCAGGCGAGGGCCAGAATGGGCGTGCAGCTTCAGGCGACCAGCTTTCAGTCTGAGCTGACGATCAGGGAGATCGTGCGGCTGTACGCCGGGCTTTACGGCGTCGAGCTCTCCGCTCAGCAGATCGTCGACGGCCTGCGCGTGATCGGGCTCGAGGGCGAGGCGCACAAACCGTTCAAGCAGCTCTCGGGCGGACAGCAACAACGCCTCGCCCTATACATCGCGGTCGTCCACGACCCCGCGCTGCTGCTGCTCGACGAGCCGACCGCCGGCCTTGATCCGCAATCGCGCCGCCAGCTGTGGGGCCGGATCGAGCAGATCCGCCAGAAGGGCGGAAGCATCCTTTTGACGACGCACTCGATGGAGGAGGCCCAGGCGGTCTGCGATCGGGTCGCGATCATCGATAACGGCACGTTGCTGACGACCGAGACGCCGCATGACCTGATCGAGAAGCACAAGAACGACCCCCGGGTCCGAGAGGTCGCTCACGGCGAGGTGACGCTGGAGGACGTGTTCATCGGACTCACCGGGAGCGAGATTCGTGACTAGTTCGAAGGCCACGGTGCAACCTCCACTGCGCCTCGTGTTGAGCTCACTGCTGCGCGCGGACTTCCTCGTGTTCCTCAAGCACCGCCGGGTGCTGATCATCAGCCTGCTGCTGCCCGTCTTTGTTCTGATCAGCACGACCGGGAACAAGGCCACCCACAACTTCGGCGGGGCGGAGTTCGTGATCGGGTTGGCGATCGCATACGGGCTGCTCTCGACGTCGCTGATCGGCTACGCACTGACGGTCGCGCGAGACCGCGAGAAAGGCGTCTTTCAGCGACTGCGCGTTACCCCTGTCCCCACCTGGACGATCATGACTAGTCGCCTGGCAATGCAAGCGGTCGCAAACCTGATCATCTCGATCGCCGTCGTGATCATCGGAAGCCAGATCCATCACATCTCGCCGTCCGCTGGGCAGTACCTACTGGTGCTGCTGGTCTCGATCCTGGCGGGCGCGGTGTTCCTCAGCATCGCCCAGGCGCTGGTCGGTCTGGTGAGGTCGGCCGACAGCGTCCAGGCCGTCGCGCGGGTGCTGTTCGCCGTCCTGATCCTGCTCGGGATTCTCGGCCAGAGCGGAGCGCTCGGCGCCTTTTGGAGCTCGGTCGCACGCTGGACTCCGGTAGGAGCGGTGATGACGCTGTTCGCCGGCGTGCTCGACCTGCACGCCTGGTACAGCCGCGACACGCTTTCGCTGCTGGCGTGCCTTGGCTACATCGTCGTGTTCGCCGGGATCGGCATCCGCTGGTTCCAGTGGGACGCTCGATAGAGCCTGAGCGCGAGGATCTGACCTCCTCAAGCCGTTGCGCCGAGCGGTCGACTACCGGGACGCGGGCCTTGTTGCGCTGATTCACGGCGCTTGAGGAGACGATCGGCCCGCTGCAAAGCGTGGCCGTAACAACAGAAACCAGGAAAGTCGTCGGCGCCAGCACGACGGCTCGCCGCACCCTCGCCGCGCTCGGGCTGATCCTGAGCTGCACGGCGCTGGCGCTCGGCGGCCTGTGGCTGGGGCTGCGGCTGAGCACGCCGGGCACCTACGGCTCCGCGCTTGGCACCGCGAGCTTCCAGGTCAAGACATCCGAGCACGGCGGCCTCGAGGTCTTCATCCCGTTGACCGACTGGGGTGTGCGCGCGCACGCCTTCAGCGCGCCGATCAGGCTTCACGTCGAGCCGCGCGTACTCAACCGCCAGGCGCTGATCGCCGCTGCCCAGGGCAACAGCGCCCTGCTCACCCAGACCGCGAAGGACCTCAGCCGTGACGGGCGGCTCGCGCTCGAGCGCGCCGCGCGCTTCCTGCTGCTCGGGACGCTGATCGCCGCGGCCTTCGGCTGGGCGCTGCTGCGGATCTACCACTGCTCCAATCGGCGGCTGCTGATCGCGGTCCCGGCCTGCACGATGCTGATCGGACTGATGGTTGGTGGCAGCGTGCTGTGGCGTGTCGGCGCGACCTGGAACACCTATGCGCTCAGCCATCCCACCTACTATGCGCGCGGCGCCGAGCTGATCCAGCTGCTCGACGCCGCCGAGAAGGCAGGCAAGGCAAAGGACTCCTACGCCAGCAAGGTGCAGGGTGCGCTAAGCGGCTTCGCGTCGTTGCTGACCAACCCCGACGCCGGCTCGGTCACCGGAGACAGGCGTGCGCTACTGGTCTCAGACCTGCACAACAACACGCTCGCGCTCTCCTCGCTGAGCTACTACGCACAGGGTCAGCCCGTGTTCTTCGACGGCGACTTCGGCAACACCGGCAACGCCCAGGAGGTCCGGACGCTGGTGCCCGCGATCGCCAAGCTCGGTAGCCGCGTGATCGCCGTGTCGGGCGATCACGACTCGCACGCGATGATGCTCGCGCTCGCACGCCACGGTGTCACCGTGCTCAGTTCCCAGGGACAGCTGCTGGCGAACGGAACCTACGGCCGGCCGGAGGTGGAGGTGGACGGCCTCCGCGTCGCTGGCTTCGACGACCCGATGGAGTACTACGGCCCGAATCCCGACGACCCCCATCGCGTCTTCTCGTTCGCGCAGCTGCCCGACCCCGAGCGGGCGCTCGCCGACGCGCAGCACAGGCTGCTCACGTGGTTCGAATCACTGCCGCAACGTCCCGACATCGTCGAGGTGCACGAGAACGGGCTCGCGCAGTATCTCGCCCGTGCGCTCGACCAGGCCGGATACAAGCGGCCGCTGACGATCCTCACCGGCCACGACCACCTCCAGCACGTCAACCACGACGGACCGATCGACGTCGTCGACGCGGGTACCGTCGGCGCCAGTGGCCTGTACGGGATCGGCGCCGACTACGTCGGGCTCGGCGACCTGCACTGGATGGCGGGCGATCCGGTGCTTGAGGCCGCCGACCTGATCCAGATCGAGCCGGTGTCCGGCGTTGCGCAGGCGCAGCGCGTCGTGCTGTCCCCGGACTGCTCGCTGTCGCACACCCACTGCGCGAGCGCGGTCGACTACCTCGACCCGCGTGAGGGTCCAAAGACAAACGCGATCCATGGCGCGCGCCCGATCAGCCCGCTTGCCCCGATCGCGGGTGCGAGGGTCCCCTAGAGCAGCTCTGCGATCAGCGACGCAGCGCGCACCGCACCATCGATGGTGACCGGCCGGTAGTGCACCTCGCGACCGATCTCCTGGGCGATCGCATCGGCGATCGAATCGGGCGGTGCCGCGTCGAAGTCCATCCGCCGCCCCGCGCGGTGGCGCTGGAGACGATGGTGGACGTGGAAGCTCTGCTCGAAGTGGTGCTTGAGCGGGAAGTAGATGAACGGCCGCCGGTTGGCGGTCAGCTCCATCGCCGTCGTCAGGCCACCCTGAACCACGGCCAGGTCGCAGGCGGCAAGGTGGCGGTAGAGATCGTGGACATACGGACGGATCTCGAGCCCATCGCCGTCCGCAGGTCCAAGCGATCCGGGGTCGATTCGCGGCCCCGCGACGACGATCATCCGGAGCTCCGGGACGAGCCGCTTGGCCCCGGGGAAGGCCGCGATCACGCGACGCAGCAGATCCGACCCGACTCCGGAGCCGCCGACCGACACCAGACACACCCGCTCGTCCGGGCCGTACCCGAGCTCGGCCCGCAATCCGGCTCGGTCTGCCAGCGGCGCCGGATCAAAGCCGCTCACGTAGCCGGCGAACTCGAAGTTCGCCTCGGTCCAGTCGCGGATCAGCGGCAGGTCGGGGCCGAGACGGTCGGGGACGATGTCCTCGGGGTCGCCCACGAAGATCGCGCGGTCGCGGACACTCGGATGGCCGGCGACGTGCTCGACCATCTGTGCGTTGTAGTCGGCGCACAGGAAGCTCTCGCGCGCGTCTCGCCTGTCCATCGGCAAGAAGCCGACGAAGTCGGTCATCCACACGAACGGGGCACGCTTCTCGCGCGGGTTCTCATGCAGGTAGTAGTCCAGCTCCCACGCCTCGTCGCCGATCCACAAGTCGTAGCGCTGATCGCGCACGACGTCGTGGAACACCATGAAGTTGGCGGCGAGGATCTCGTCCATGCGGCGCAGCGCCTGGAAGCAGTGCAAGTCGTGCTCGGCCGACTCGGATTCGAAGTGGCCCGACTCGCTGGCGAGATGAGAGCTGGCGGGGTGGATGCGCTCGCCCTCCCCGTGCAGCACGCGCGTGACCGGGTCCTGCGCGAGCCAGTCGATCTCGAGATCGGGATGCAGGCGGCGCAGCTCGCGGGCGATCGCCACGTCGCGGCGCGCGTGGCCGAGCCCGATCGGCGATGAGATGTACAGCGCGCGGGGCCGGCCGTCGCCGCGATGGACGGTTGGATCGCGCCGGGTGCGAGCGCGCCCGAAGACGCCCTCGGAGAAGTCGCGCAGCGCAAGGTTGACCTGCACGGGCTGGCGCGCGTGGGGGAGGTGCCCGCCGCCCCGAACCACCTCCAGGGGCGCGCCGGTCAGCCGGGCCAGCGCGCGTCCGTCGCGAAACGGCGTGATCCGGTCGCGGTCGCCGTGGACCACGAGCACCGGACACTCCAGGCTGCTTGCCAGCTCACGGAGCACCGGTCGCCGGAAATACGTCTCCCCGACCGCGGTCGCGATCAGCGTGTCGGGGTCCGTGTCCAGGCCCCAGCCGACCCCGTCCTCGATCGCTTTGGTCGAGTGCGGCTCGCTCAGGCAGCGGGAGATGAACCACTCGACGAACTCCGGATACGACGCGCGCCAGTGGACGGCGTTCATTCGACCCCACCAGCGGTAGGCCGGCGACGGACGCAGGAACAGCGCGCCGAATCGCGGGTTCAGCAGAAGCGACCAGTGCGACGGGGTGTACGGGAACATCGGGGAGATGAAGGCAGTGCCGACGACGCGCTCGGGCGCCAGTCGTGCGAGCTCCAGCAGAGACTGCGCGCCCTGCGACAGCGTGATGCCCAGCGCTCGGTCGATGTCCGTCGCGTCCATCACCGCGAGCGCATCCCGCGCGCCCTCGATCGGGCTGTAGCGCCGCGGATCGCGGCAGCGATCAGAGCCGCCGTTGCCCAGGCCGTCCATTACCAGCACTCGGAAGTGGCGCGCCAGATACGGAATCTGCATCTTCCAGTGGCGCGAGTGCACGATCGACCACGGCGGCAACAGGAACAGCGTCTCCTCGGCCTCGCCGTAGACCTCGAAGTAGAGGCGCTGCCCGTCGCGCTCGACGTGCCGTTGGGCATCGGGGTAGAGCGCGCGAGACTGCTCGCCCGCGCCCGCAGCCCGGCTCGGGGTCGTACTTGCGTACCCCGTTGTGGGCGCCGTTGCCATCGCCATACCTACAGGAGCTCGGCGATCGACGCAGCCGCGCGGGCGGCTCCGTCCGCCGCGACGGGTCTGTAGTCGACCTCGCGACCGATCTCCTGCGCGATCGCCGCGGCGATCACGTCGGGGGGCGAGTCCGCAAAGCTCATGCGGCGGCCCGCCCGGTAGCGGTCCAACCTGTGCGCGACGTGCCGGTTCTGCTCGAAGTGGCGCTCGAGCGGGAAGTAGATGAACGGCCGCCCGGTCGCGGTCAGCTCCATCGTCGTGGTCAGGCCGCCCTGTACAACGGCCACGTCGCACGCGGCCAGGTGGCGATGCAGGTCGCGGACGTACGAAAGGATCTCCAGACTCTGCGGCGAGCCGCCAGAGGCCAGCGACTCCGGGTCGATGCGCGGTCCGGCGACGACGATCATCCGCAGCCCCGGGACGAGCCGCTTGGCCTGCGGGAAGCTCTCGATCACGCGGCGCAGCAGATCGGACCCGACTCCGGAGCCGCCGACCGACACGACGCAGACTTGCTCGTCCTCGCCGTAGCCGAGCTCGGCTCGCAATGCGGAGCGGTCGCGGAGCCCGGCCGGCTCAAAGCCCGTGATGTGTCCGACGAACTCGTAGTGCAGCTCGGTCCACTCGCGGATCGCGGGCAGCTTCGGACCGAGGCGGTCGGGCACGATGTCCTGCGGATCGCCGACGAAGATCGCGCGATCGCGAACCCGCGGATAGCGCGCGATCAACTCGACCATCTCGGCGTTGTAGTCGGCCGCGAGCATCGCCTCGCGCTCGCCGCCCTCGGGCATCGGCAGCCACCCGACGAAGTCGGTCAGCCACGCGTAGGCGGCCGACTTCAGCTCGGGGTTCTCGTGCAGGTAGTAGTCGACCTCCCACGCCTCGTCCCCGATCCACAGGTCGTACTGCTGCTCGCGCACGACATCTCCGAACAGCATGAAGTTCGCGACCAGGATCTCGTCCATCCTCCGGAAAGCCTCGAACACGGGCAGGGCTTGGGCGGATGCCTCGGACTGGATGTGGGCCGACTCGCTGGCGAGCTCCGCGCTCGCGGGGTGGATCCGCTCACCCGCGTCCTCGAGCACGCGGGTGACCGGATCCTGCGCGAGCCAGTCGATCTCGAGATCGGGATGCAGGCGGCGCAGCTCCCGGGCGATCGCCACGTCGCGGCGCGCGTGACCGAGCCCGATCGGCGATGACACGAACAGCGCGCGCTTGCCCCGAGCGGAGGCCCGCCGCCAACGCGCCGGCGCCTGCGGCGGCGAGATGAAATCGCGGAGAAGCAGGTTGATCTTGACGGGGTCGCGCGCGGTCGGCAGATGCCCGGCGCCTTCGATCGTGACGAGCTTGCCCCGGGTGGCTTCCGCCAGGGCGATCCCCTGCGCAAGCGGGCGAACGACGTCGCAATCTCCGTGGATCACGAGCGTGGGACACCTGACTCGCTCACATGTTTCGCGCAGGCTCTCGCTGCGCGACATGCCAAGTGCGCGCGTGGTGTCGGCGAGCGTCTCCGGGCTCGTGTCGAGCGCCCACGCCACGCAGTCTTCGATCTGCTTGCTCGAATGCGCCTCGCTGACGCACTCCCCGAAGAAGAACTCCAGGAAGCCGCGGTAGTCCTTGAGCCAGTAGTGGCTGTTGTACTTGGCCCACCCTTCGTCGGTGTCGAGCTCATCGTCGAAGGCGTACTTCTCACGGTCGGGGTTGCCTGGCACAAGCCCGACCGCCGGGCCGATGTACGCGATGCCGTCGACCCGCTCCGGGTGGTCGGCCGCGAGGATCGTCGCCCACAGCGCGCCGCACGACACCCCGAGCAGGACCGCGCTCGGAGTCGCGGTGGCGTCCATCACCGCAGCCGCGTCGGCGGCGAACTCGTCGGTCCGGTAGGCCTCGGCGCCGGGCGGCCGGCCGGAGCGGCCGTTTCCCCGTCCGTCGAACGTGATCACCCGGAAGTGGCGGGCGAGGTACGGAATCTGCAGCTTCCAGTGGCGCGAATGCACAATCGACCACGTCGGCAGCAGCAACACGGTGGGCTCGCCGTCGCCGTAGCGCTCCCAGAAGATCTGCACGCCGTCGCGCTCGACAATGCCCTCCTCGTCCGGATAGCGCGCGCGTGTCTGCTCACGCGCTGAGGCGCCCGCGAGCTCGCCCCTGCTCGCGGGCGCCGTCATCTCGGCATGGGCCGATGCGATCACGGACGTGCTTCGAACACCAGGTTGAAGGGCGTCTCGGCCGCTCGTCGGAAGGCCCCGAATCCGCCAGCCTGCACCACGTCGTGGATCCGCGCCTCGCCGGCCTGCGCGCCGAGTGCGAGGCCGACCTCCTGGGAGAGCGACGCCGGTGTGCACAGCAGCGTCGAGAACGCGTAGTAGGCGCGGCCGATCGGGTTGAGGTTGTCCTCGATCCTGTCGCCGGCGTTGGGCTCGACGATCATCCACGTGCCGTCGGGCTTGAGCGTGCTGCGGACGTGGCGCGCTGCGCCGACCGGATCACCCATGTCGTGGAGGCAGTCGAACATCGTCACGAGGTCGTACTCGGTTCCACTGTACGCCGCCGCCGGAGCCGTTTGGAAACTAACTCGGTCCGCCACGCCGGCCTGCTGGGCGCGCTTGCGCGCGGTCTCAATCGAGCCGTCGTGGTAGTCCCAGCCGACGAACGTCGACTGCGGATATGCCTGCGCCATGAGGATCGTGGATGCGCCGTGTCCGCAGCCGACGTCCGCGACGTGCGCCCCGCGCTCGAGCTTTCCGACGACGCCGTCGAGCGCCGGCAACCACTCCGTCACGAGGCTGGCGTTGTAGCCGGGGCGGAAGAAGCGCTCGCAGCCCTCGTGCACGTCGTGCACGTGCTCGTGCCAGCCGAATCCGTCGCCGCTGCGAGCCGCGTCCACGATCTTCGGGGAGTCGATCACCGATCCGAGGGCGATCTGGAAGAACCCCGGGAGATAGGCCGGGCTGTCTGAATCGGTGAGCGCCACCGCCTGTTCGGGCGGAAGCGTGTAGCGGCCGCTGTCGGGGTCGTACTCGATGTAGCCGCCTGCGGCTTGGGCGTTGAGCCACTCGCGGACATAGCGCTCGGCGGCTCCGGTGCGCTGCGCAAGCTCTGCCGGGGAGAGACCGCCGGCGCCGGCGAGCGCGCGGTAGAGGCCGAGCCTGTCTCCCATCACCACGAGCGCCGTGTTGAGGGTCGCGCCGACCTCGTCAACGGCTCGAAAGACGAACTGATGAAGCTTGTCGACATCGATCTCGACGGTTTGCTCAATCGTGCTCACTTGATCCCTCCAGGGTCGATTTCGGGTGACCCTAGGGTTGGGGTGGCCGCGCTCTCTTCCGGGGGGCACCTAGTCTTTTTCGGACCCCCTGGCGATGGCACCAGGTGATCCGAGGCACCTAAACTTTCACCAATGCTGCTCGGGCGTGAGCAGGAGCGCGGCGAAATCGATCGCGCTCTTGCCACAGCGCGATCGGGGTCAAGCGCCACGCTCGCGCTCGTGGGGGAAGCCGGAATTGGAAAGACAGCGCTGCTCGACTACGCGGCCGAGCAGGCCGAGGGCATGCAGCTGCTGCGCGCGCGCGGGATCGAGTCCGAGGCGCAGATCCCGTTCGCCTCGCTGCTGGAGCTGCTGCGCCCGGCTGTGCCGATGTTGGAGCGGATCCCCCACCCGCAGGCCGTCGCGCTCGAAGGCGCGTTCGCGCTGCGGCCGGGTCCGTCGCAGGATCGCTTCGCCGTCGGCGCGGCGACGCTCAGCCTGCTGGCTGCGTACGCCGAGCAAGGTCCGGTTGCGGTGCTGCTGGACGACGTCCACTGGCTCGACGACTCCAGCGCGCAGGCACTGCTGTTCGCATTTCGCAGGCTCGTCGCCGACCCGATCGCGGTGCTGATGGCCGCGCGCGACGACGAGCCGTCGGTGCTGTACGACGCTGACCTGCCGACCATTCGTGTCGGTGGGCTGAGCAGCGACGAGGCCGCCGCGCTGCTCGACGGTCTGGCGCCGGCGGTCACCGGGCGCCTGCTCGTGGCCACTGCGGGCAATCCGCTGGCGCTGCTCGAGCTGGCCGAGGACTCCAACGAGCTCGCGTTCGCTCCCGAGGGCGCGCCGGTGCTCGTCTCGGCCCGCATCTCGCGCGCGTTTCTGCGGCGGGCGGAGACGCTCGACGAACCGGCCCGCCGCGCCCTGGTACTGGCGGCGACCAGCGACACCGGGGAAATCGTCGTGCTCGAGCGTGCCGCCGTTTCGCTGGACATCGACCTCGCGGCGCTCGCGGCCGCCGAGATTGCGGGGTTGATCGCCTTGGGCGCCGGCACCGTCGAGTTCCGGCACGCGCTGGCGCGGTCTGCGATCTACGCCGACGCGCCCGCGCAGGAGCGACGCGACGCGCACCGGGCATTGGCTGGAGCGCTCCCCGACCGAGACGTCGACCGCCGCGCCTGGCACCTCGCGTCGGCGGCGATCGGCCCCGACGACGCCGCGTCGGCGGCCCTCGAGCAAGCTGGCGTGCGCGCGCGTGACCGCAGCGCGTACGCCGCGTCAGCCGCAGCTTTCGAGCGCGCCGGGCGGCTCGCGCTCGACCCCGAGCGACGGGCGCGCCTGCTCCTGTCCGCCGCCGACGCCGCGTGGCTGGCGGGACAGGCCGAGCACGCCGGCAAGCTTCTCGCCGCCGCGCGCGAGAGCACCACGGATCCCGCGATGACCGTCAGCATCGATGCGCTCGCCGGGGAGATCGCGGTACGACGCGGTCCGGTGATGCGAGGTCACGCGATCCTCACCGCGGCGGCTACGCGCGCGGATCCAGAACGCGCCGCGGCGATGCTCTCCGACGCCGCCATCGCGTGCTTCCATGCCGGCAACCCGACGGAGATGCTCGCGGTCGCCAGCCGGGCGTTTGCCGCGCTCCCGCAACATCCTTCCGTCAGGGGGCGCTTTATGGCGATGACCACGCTCGGGATGGCACGGATCCTCGGTGGCAATGCGGCCGCGGGAGCCGACGCGATCCACGAGGCGATCGCGCTGGTGGAGAGCGCGCCGCAGCTCCACGACGACCTGCGGCTGCTCCCGTGGCTGACGCTCGGGCCGATCTTCCTGCGCGAGACCGGCGTTGGCCGCTCGCTGCTCGAGCACTCGCTGAAGATCGCCCGCGAGCGCGCAGCGGTTGGGGCGCTTCCGTTCGTGCTTGGCCTGCTGGCGCGAGATCAGGCGACGACCGACCGCTGGGCCGTCGCCGAATCCACGTATCGCGAGGCGATCGAGCTTGCGCGCGAGAGCGACCAGCGCACCGGCCTAACGTTCGGCCTTTCGGGACTGGCCTGGCTGCACGCGCGGCGCGGGCGCGAGCAGGCCTGTCGGCAGGCTGCCACCGAGGCGATGGCGCTGTCGGTGGAGCTGGGCACGCGGCTGTACGAGGTGTGGGCCACAGCTGCGTTGGGCGAGCTCGAGCTCGGACTCGGTGATGCGGCCCGCGCGGCGGAGCGGTTCGAACGTCAGCGCGGGCTGCTGACGGAGCTGGCGATCACCGATGTCGACCTGTCCCCGGCGGCCGAGCTCGTTGACGCCTACACGAGGCTCGGGCGCGTCGAAGAGGCGCAAGAGGTCACCGCCGAGCTGACGGCCGCCGCCAACGCGAAGGCCCAGCCGTGGTCGCTGGCGAGGGCGGCGCGTTGCAGGGGCTTGGTGGCGTCGGACGCCGACATCACAGTGCACTTCGAGCGGGCGCTCAGCCACCATGAGCAGACGCCCGACGCGTTCGAGAAGGCGCGCACCCAGTTGGCTTATGCCGAGCGGTTGCGGCGCGCACGCAACCGGGTCCTGGCCCGAAAGCAGCTTCGCGACGCGATCGAGGTGTTCGAGCGCCTCGACGCACGCCCCTGGGCAGAGCGGTCGCACAGCGAGCTGGCGGCGACCGGCGAGAACGTGCGGCGTCGCGACCCCAGCACGGTCGACGAGCTGACCCCACAGGAGCTGCAGATCGGACTGCTGCTCGCGTCAGGGAAGACCACGCGGGAGACCGCGGCGGCCCTGTTCCTGAGCCCGAAGACGATCGAGTACCACCTGCGCCACGTCTACCAGAAGCTCGACATCCACTCGCGCGAGGAACTAGCCCGCGCGCTCGCCGAGCGGACGGACGACGCCGGCGAGCGGGCGGCGGAAGTGGTGAGCTGATGCTGTTCGAGAACCGCTCGCGCGCGGAGTTCTTCGGGAGCGCTGGCCCCGGTCTACGACCGGGTGGGGCCCCAAGCTCGCGAACCTCTCGGTCGTGCTCGGCAACTCCGGCCGCCGCGGCGAGGACACCGCGCCTGCAGGCGCTGTGCGACGCCGTCGGCGCCGAGATAGACGCGATCGGCTCGTTCGAGTATCCGTACGAGACGGTGCTCGTGACCGCTCAGGTCCGCCCCGCCAGCCAGGGGTAGCGGTCGGTGTCCTTGCCCGCGTAGTCGGGATCGAGGTAGATGAAGCAGCGCTGGATCTTCCAGTCGCGGATCTCGAACACGTCGCACCAGCGGCCCGCCTGCCACTCGGGCAGGCCCGCCCGCCACGTCCCGTCGCGGTGTTCGCCGTGACTGGTGCCCTCGCAGACCACGACGTCGCTGCCGGAGAAGACCCAGTTGAAGTGCGAGTAGTGGTGCGTGATCGACACCAGCGTCGCGCCAACGTCGCCGAACATCCGGCCGATCTCGTCCTTGCCGTTGGCCAGACCCCACTTGGGGAAGTACACCTGAGCGTCGTCGGCGAACAGGTCGAGAATGCTCCCGCCGGTCGAGGTCGTCCCGCCGTTGTCGAATGCCTTGAGGTACTCGACCGCGACCGACTTGCGTTGCTCGTCGGTCATCACACTGGTGGTCAGGGCCACGGTGGTTCCTTTCTGGCGACGCTACGCCTCGGGTGCGAGAACGATGTCGTAGGTGATGCTCCAGTAGGGCGTTTGCATCTCGCGGCCGTCGGGCGCCCGCCCCGGCTCGTGCGGCACCACCGGCGCGATCAGCTCGCTCTTGACGCCGAATACCGCGTCGGAGTCCAGGTCGGGATCGCCGTCGGCGAACACGTGCGTGGTGACCGACTCGTAGCCAGGCGCGCTGACCATGAAGTGCACGTGGCCGGGTCGCATCCTGCCGCGGTTCGCCGCGAGCAGCAGATCGCCGACCGGGCCGTCGCCGGGGATCGGATAGCCGGTCGGCTTGACCGCCCAGAACCAGTAGCGCCCATCCTGCTCCGAGTACAGGTGCCCGCGTCCACGGGACTCCTCCAAGCCCGGCTGCTGGACGTCGTAGAAGCCGTCGTCGTCGGCCTCCCAGACCTCCATGTGCGCGCCCGCCACCGGCTCGCCGGTGACCGACACCACACGGCCCTGCACGAGGCAGGGGTCGCCGGGAGCCCCGTTTGAGATGTCGTCGCCGTTTTCGAACCTCGGCGAGCCCTCGACGAAGAACGGGCCGAACACCGTCGAAGGCGTCGCGTCCGAGGGCTTGCGGTGGTTCATCCCGACCACCAGCATCGACAGCCCGAGTACGTCCGAGAGCAGGATGAACTCCTGTCGCTTGTCATCGCTGATGTGGCCGGTCCGGGTGAGGAAGTCGATCCCCTCAAACCATTCCTCCTCGGTCAGCTCGACCTCTGAAGCGAATGCGTGGAGGTGCCGGACGAGGCTCTGAACGATCTCCTGGAAGCGCTCGGAGCTGCAGTTGCGGAGGCTGCTCAGAACGGCCTGTGTGAGCTCCTCGTCAGCAAGATTGCGCGTGCTCAATCGTTCCCTCCTCGGCCGCAGGACTGTTGAGGAATTCTAGGCGCGGTGTCAGGGTTCCCACCGACGTTGCGCAACACGCGAGTGAGGAGCCGTGATCAGATGCTCGACAGCACAGCCAGCACTTCCGCGCCGCTGACCGGCCAGGAGTATCTGGAGAGCCTGCGCGACAGCAGGGAGGTATACGTCTACGGCGAGCGCGTCCAGGACGTCACGACGCATCCGGCGTTCCGCAACACAGTGCGCTCGATTGCTCGGCTGTACGACGCGCTGCACGACGACCAGTACCGCGATGTCCTGACGACCGAAACCGACACCGGCAGCGGCGGGCGTACGCACAAGTTCTTCCGTTACCCCAAGAGCGCCGAGGACTGCGTAGGCGACCTCGGGGCGATCGCGCAATGGGCGCGGCTGACCTATGGGTGGCTCGGCCGCAGCCCCGACTACAAGGCGGCGTTCCTCGCGACGCTCGGTGCCAACTCCGACTTCTACGAGCCCTACCAGGAGAACGCCAAGCGCTGGTATCGCGAGGCGCAGGAGCGGGTGCTGTACTGGAACCACGCGATCATCCACCCGCCCGTGGACCGCAACCGCCCGCCGGACGAGGTCGGCGACGTGTTCATGCACGTCGAGGAGGAGCGTGACGACGGGCTCGTCGTCAGCGGCGCGAAGGTCGTGGCGACGGGTTCGGCGCTGACGCACTTCAACTTCATCGCGCACTACGGACCCGTGCCGCTGCAGAAGAAGGAGTTCGCGATCGTCTGCGCGGTGTCGATGGGGACGCCCGGCGTGAAGCTGATCTGCCGGCCGTCGTATGAGATGGTCGCCGAGGTAATGGGCAGCCCGTTCGACTATCCGCTCTCCAGCCGCCTGGACGAGAACGACGCGATCTTCATCTTCGACAAGGTGCTTGTGCCATGGGAGAACGTGTTCGTCTACGGCGACATCGAGAAGGCCAACAACTTCTTCCCGTTCACGGGCTTCATCCCGCGTTTCTGCTTCCACGGCTGCATCCGTCTGGCGGTGAAGCTCGACTTCATCGGCGGGCTGCTGATGAAGGCGGTCGAGGCGACCGGCACCAAGGACTTCCGCGGCGTGCAGGCCCAGGTGGGGGAGGTCCTCGCCTGGCGGAATCTGCTGTGGGGCCTGGCGAACGCGATGGCGCGCGATCCGCAGCCGTGGAAGGAGGACGCGGTCCTGCCCAACATGGACTACGCGATGGCCTACCGGCTGTTCTCGACGACCGGGTACCCGCGCGTGAAGGAGATCGTCGAGCAGACCGTGTCCAGCGGGTTGATCTACATCAACTCCAACGCGCGCGACTTCAAGAACCCCGAGATCCGCAAGTACCTCGACCGCTACGTCCGCGGGTCCGACGGAACCGACGCGGTGGCGCGCGTGAAGCTGATGAAGCTGCTGTGGGACGCCGTCGGAAGCGAGTTCGGCGGTCGTCACGAGCTGTATGAGCGCAACTACAGCGGCAACGCCGAGAACATCCGGATGGAGGTGCTGTTCTCGGCGTTGGCCACCGGCCAGGCCGACGAATACAAGGGATTCGCAGAGCAGTGCATGGCCGAGTACGACCTCGACGGTTGGACTGCGCCCGACCTGGTAAACCCAGACGACGTGAGCTTCTTTAACAAACGGACGTGAGCGAGACCGAGATCGATCCGGCCGAGTACCGCCGCGCGCTCGGCCGGTTCGCAAGCGGCATCACCGTCGTGACGACCAGCCACAACGGTCACGCGCATGGGATGACCGCCAACGGGTTCATGTCGGTCTCGCTGGACCCGCCGCTGGTCGTCGTGTCGCTGGCCAACACCTGCCGGCTGAACTCGCTGCTGCCCGCGAGCGGCCGCTACGGGGTCAGCGTGCTCAGCGAGTCACAGGAACCGCTGTCGCGGCACTTCGCCGCGCAGGGGACGCGCATGGTCAGTGAGATCCCGTTCGTCTGGCGAGACGAGATCCCATTGCTGGAGGGCGCTTTGACGCTCCTTGTGTGCACAGTCGTCGACAGCCACCCTGCCGGCGACCACACGCTGTACGTCGGGCGCGTCGAGCATCTGGAGTACTCCAACGGGTCGCCGCTCGTGTTCTACACGGGCGAGTACGGGCGCCTGGACGTCCAGTTGTGGGACCACTCGTACATCTGGAAGCCAGATCCGTGGACCTGATTGCGGCGGATCGATCGCGGGTGGGATCCGGGCGTAAGGCCCCGAACGACCAAGACGCCAAACCTGTGAACACGTACGAAACCTGCCGATTGACATCGGCCTAGGAAGGTAGGCTGCGTACTTAACGAGGAGAAGGTGATCGCGCGATGGCGGTAAAGGCGGCCGACCTCGAGTCGGAACTAATCGACGGGATCTGCGAACGGGTCCGCCGCAAGCTCCCTACCGATCGCGTCGTCCCCTGCGAGTCCTTCATCCGGCAGTTCTACCACTGGGTCCCTGCCGTGGATCTGTCGGATCGAAGCGAGATCGACCTCTACGGCGCCGCGATCGCCGAGTGGAACCTGGCCCAGCAGCGCGCGCCCGGCGAGACGAAGGTCAACGTCTACAACCCTGACTTCGAGCAGAACGGCTGGCAGTCGCCGCACACGGTGATCGAGATCATCTCCGACGACATGCCGTTCATCGTCGACTCGGTGACGATGGAGCTGGGGCGGCAGGGCTACGGCATCGACCTCGTGATCCACCCGGTGGTGCGCGTCCGCCGCGACGAAGACGGCCGGCTGACCGATGTGATCGAGCCCGGCGCCGATGCCACGGGTGCCGTAGCGGAATCCGTCATCCATGCCGAGGTCGTGCGCGAACGCGAGAAGGCCGAGCTGGCGAGGCTGCGCGAGAACCTCGAGCGGGTGCTCGGCGAGGTGCGCCTCGCGGTGGAGGACTGGCAGCCGATGCGCGCCAAGACCGAAGAGCTATCAGAGGAGCTCGAGCGCGAGCCGCCGCCGGTCGACCCGGCCGAGCTGCAGGAGGTCAAAGACTTCCTCAAGTGGGTCTCCGCGCACCACTTCACGTTCCTCGGATACCGCGAGTACGAGCTGGGCGTCGAGGGCGAAGAGGCCGGCCTGCAGGCCGTCCCGGACTCCGGCCTGGGGATCCTTCGCAACGCGCCGCCGACGGCGTTCAAGCGCCTGCGGCCCAAGGCGCTGGAGCTCGCGCGCGGGCCGCACGTGCTCGTGCTGACCAAGGCCAACTCGCGATCCAACGTCCACCGTCCTGCCTATCTCGACTACATCGGCGTCAAGAAGTTCGGGCCCGACGGCCAGGTGACGGGTGAGCGCCGGTTCCTGGGCCTGTACACGACCGCCGCCTACAAGGCGAGCCCCCGCGACATCCCGCTGCTTGCGCAGAAGGTCGAGAAGGTGCTGAGCAAGGCCGGGTTCCCGCCGGCCAGTCACGACCGCAAGGCCCTGCTGGAGATCGTCGAGTCCTATCCGCGCGACTCGCTGTTCCAGATGAGCAGCGACGAGCTGTTCGAGGTCGTGATGGGGATCCTCGGGCTCGGCGAGCGACAGCGGGTGCGGCTGTTCGTCCGGCGCGACGCGCTGGACCGCTTCGTGGAGTGCCTCGTGACGATCCCGCGCGACCGCTTCAACACCGAGAACCGCGAGCGGGTCGGCGCGATCCTGCTCGAGGCGTTCGGCGGCAGCCATCTGGACTGGACGCTGCAGCTGTCGGAGTCGGTGAACGCGCGCGTGCTGTACATCGTGCACTGCCCGGACGGCGTCCCCGAGCGTTACGACGTCGCCGAGATCGAGGCGCGGCTGGCCTCGGTGACGCGCGCCTGGACCGACGACCTGCGTGCGACGCTGATCGATGCCAAGGGCGAGGATCGCGGCGTCAAGCTGTACCGGCGCTACGAGGGCGCTTTCCCGGCGGCGTACCGCTCGGACTGGCCCGCGCGCTCGGCGGTGTCCGACATCGACCGCGTCGAGCAGCTGGCGCAGGGCAAGGGTCCGATCATGAGCCTGTACCGGCCGCTCGAGGCGCAGGTCGGCACGCTGCGCTGCAAGCTGTTCAGCTCGGGCGGCGTGTCGCTGTCGGACGTGGTGCCGACGTTCGAGCACATGGGGGCGAAGGTCGTCGACGAGCGCCCGTACCAGATCACCCCGGTCGACGGGTCCAGCGCGTGGCTGTACGACTTCGGCCTGCGCTGCGCGGCCGAGGATGTCGAACGGGTTCGCGACATCTTCCAGGAGGCATTCCTCGCGGCGCGGCGGGGGGAGATCGAGGACGACGCGCTCAACGGACTGGTGCTCCGCGTTGCCCTCACGGGGTGCGAGATCACCGTCGTGCGCGCGGTCGCCAAGTACCTGCGCCAGGCCGGGATCGCATTCTCGGACGCCTACATGGAGCGCACGCTGCTCGGCCACGCCGACATCGCGGCGCTGCTCGTCAATCTGTTCGCGGCGAGGTTCGATCCCGATGCGCGCGATGACGACGAGGCAGAGCGCCTGAAGGGCGAGATCGAGGACGCGATCGACTCCGTCCAGAGTCTTGACGAGGACCGGATCCTGCGCAGCTTCCTGGCGGTCGTCAACGCGATGCTGCGGACCAACTCCTTCGTCGTCGACGAGTCCGGCTCGCCGCAGCCGTACCTGTCGTTCAAGCTCGACCCGGCGCAGATCCCGCTCCTTCCGGCGCCGCGCCCGAAGTTCGAGATCTTCGTGTACTCGCCGCGCATGGAGGGCGTGCACCTGCGTGGAGGGAAGGTGGCACGCGGAGGGTTGAGGTGGTCCGATCGCCGCGAGGACTTCCGGACCGAGGTGCTGGGATTGATGAAGGCGCAGATGGTCAAGAACGCGCTGATCGTCCCGGTCGGCTCCAAGGGCGGCTTCGTGGTAAAGCGCCCTCCGGGCGACGGCGGTCGCGAGGCGCTGCTGGAGGAGGGGATCGCCTGCTACCGGATGTTCCTGTCGGGGATGCTCGACATCACCGACAACATCGTCGGCGGCGACGTCGTGGCGCCCGAGCGCGTCGTCCGCTACGACGAGGACGACCCTTATCTGGTGGTGGCGGCGGACAAGGGCACCGCCACGTTCTCGGACATCGCCAACGAGGTGTCGGCCGCCTACGACTTCTGGCTGGGCGATGCCTTTGCCTCGGGCGGGTCGCAGGGTTACGACCACAAGGCGATGGGCATCACCGCGCGGGGCGCCTGGGAGTCGGTCAAGCGTCATTTCCGCGAGCTCGGCACCGACGTACAGGAGACCGACTTCACGGTTGTGGGGATCGGCGACATGTCCGGCGACGTGTTCGGCAACGGGATGCTGCTCTCGCGCCACATCAGGCTGGTCGCGGCGTTCAACCACCTGCACGTGTTCCTCGATCCCGACCCCGATCCGGAGCGCAGCTTCGAGGAGCGCAAGCGTCTGTTCGAGCTGCCGCGATCCTCGTGGGGCGACTACGACGAGTCGCTGATCTCCGAGGGAGGCGGGGTGTTCGCGCGCACCGCCAAGTCGATCAAGCTGTCTGAGCAGATCCGCGAGGCGCTCGACATCGAGGACGAGGTGCTGTCGCCCAACGACCTGATCCAGTCGATCCTGCGGGCCCCCGTCGACCTGTTGTGGAACGGCGGCATCGGCACCTACGTGAAGGCCTCCAGCGAGGCGCACGTCGAGGCGGGCGACAAGGCCAACGACCCGGTCCGCGTCGACGGCGACGAGCTGCGCTGCAAGGTGGTGGGCGAGGGCGGCAACCTCGGGTTCACTCAGCGCGCCCGCATCGAGTACGCGCTGGCCGGCGGCAAGATCAACACCGACGCGATCGACAACGTCGCGGGCGTCAACACCTCAGACCATGAGGTCAACATCAAGATCCTGCTGGGGTCGTTGGTCGCCAACGGCGACATGACCTTCAAGCAGCGAAACGCGCTGCTGACCGAGATGACCGACGCCGTCGCCGACCAGGTGCTCTACGGCAGCTATACCCAGACCCAGGCGATGAGCCTGGCCCTGGCGCAGGCGGCGCCGATGGTCGACGTCCACGCGCGCCTGATCCACAACCTCGAGCAGGTGGCCGGGCTCGCTCGCGAGATCGAGTTCCTGCCCACAGACGAGGAGATCTCAGACCGCAAGGCGGCGCATCAGGGATTGGTGAGCCCGGAGATGGCCGTGGTCATGGCCTACTGCAAGATCCACCTGTACGCACAGCTGCTCGAGTCAGACCTGCCGGAGGATCCGTACCTGGCCCACGACCTCGAGCGCTACTTCCCGCCGCCCTTGCCCGAGCGATACAGCCAGGAGATGCGCTCACACCGGCTGAGCCGGGAGATCATCGCGACCGTCGTCGCCAACCAGCTCGTCGACCGTGCCGGCACCACGTTCGCCTTCCGGCTGGGCGAGGAGACCGGGGCGCCCCCGTCGATTCTCGCGCGCGCGTACGCGGTCGCGCGGGAGGTCTTCGAGATGCGCTCGTTCTGGGCGGAGGTCGAGGCGCTCGACAACCAGGTGGACCCCAAGGCCCAGCTGACGATGCTGATTGAGGGACGGCGCCTGGTCGAGCGCGCGACGCGCTGGCTGGTTCGGACGAATGCACGCGCAATCGACATCGAGCAGGCGATCGCGCGCTTCGAGCCCGGCGCCACGCGGATGGCGCAGGCGCTGCCCGACGTGCTCGACGGCGGCGATCGCGAGGCGTTCGACAAGCGCTCGGAGGACCTGCGGAACGGCGGAGTTCCCGCGGAGCTGGCCAACCGGGCGGCGAGTATGCCTTCGATGTACTCGGTGTTCGACATCGTCGAGGTTGCGGCGTCGACCGGGCGCGATCAGGACATGGTGATGACGGTCTACGCCGGCCTCGGCTCGCGGGTGGGGCTCAACTGGCTACGCGACCGGATCATCGAGCTGCCGCGCACGAATCGCTGGCAGGCGCTGGCGCGCGCCGCGCTGCGCGAGGACCTCTACGGCGTGCACCGGTCACTCGCCCAGGAGGTCATCGAGGGGGCCGAGGCCGAGGCCGAGGGCGAGGAGGCGATCGACGCTTGGGTGGAGCGCAACGAGGCGGCCGTCGACCGGTGCATGGCGATCCTGGCGGACATCAACGCCTCGCGGGCATACGACACGACGACGCTGCCGGTGGCGCTGCGGGAGGTCCGCAACCTGATCCATGCGGATGCGGGCTCCGGCGCCGGGTCCAACGGGCGCATCCAGGATGGCTCGGACGGCGATCGCGACCAGACCAAGGTGATCACGCCCCGAGCCGACCGCGACAAGACCAAGCTCAGCCCGCGGAGGTCCGCCCCCTCCTGAGCCGGTTCCGGGTGCGGAACCACAGCGACGCGATCACGAACGTCACCACGTCGATCACGCCGGCCACCAGGAAGGCCAGCGGACCGGTCACCAGGCGAGCTGCAAATCGCGAAACCACGACGCCAAGCTATCGTCCCGTGATGATGAGCTCCGTCAAGGCCAGCGTCACCGAGCTGCCCGAGTCGCGCGTGCGCGTGCAGGCAGAGGTGCCCGCCGAAGAAGTCGAGCGCCGCGTCCAGCAGGCCGCGCGCGAGCTGGGGCGCCAGATGCGGATCCCGGGATTTCGCAAGGGCAAGGTCCCGCCGCCCGTCGTGATCCGCCGCCTCGGTCGCGAGGCCGTCCTCGACGAGGCGCTTCGTTCGGCTCTCGGCCGCTGGTACGTCGACGCGATCGACGAGGCGGGGATTTCGCCGATCGGCGAGCCCGAGCTCGACGTCGGTGACCTGCCCGCGGAGGGCGAACCGCTCGAGTTCTCGATCGAGATCGGGGTGCGTCCCAAGGCCAAGCTTGGCCAGTACAAGGGTCTCGAGGTGGGCCGCCGGGAGCCCGAGGTCGACGACGCGCTGATCGATCAGGAGCTTGACGGGCTGCGCGACCGGTTCGCCACGCTGGAGACCGTCGAGCGGCCCGCCGAGTCCGGCGACCACGTCGTGGTGGACTACATCGGAAGGGTCGACGGCGAGCCGTTTGGAGGAGGCGAGGGCCGCGATCAACTGATCGAGCTCGGCTCCGGCAGGCTGGTGCCTGGATTCGAGGAGCAGCTGATCGGCGCTTCCGCCGGCGATAAGCGCGACGTGGAGGTCACGTTTCCCGACGATTATCCGGGTGACTTGGGCGGCAAGGCGGCGGTGTTCGAGGTCACGGTCTCGGAAGTCAAGGCCAAGCGGCTGCCCGAGCTAGACGACGATTTCGCCGCCGACGCGGGCGGCTTCGACACGGTTGCGGAGCTCCGCGAGGACGTCGCCACCCGGCTCAGGGAGGCCGATGAGCGCACGACCGAGCGCGAGTTCGAGCAGGCGGTGATCGACGCGGCCGTCGCCGAGGCCGAGGTGGAGCTGCCCGACAAGCTCGTTCACGCGCAGGCCCACGAGCTGCTGGAGCAGACCTTGTCGACGCTGGCCCGGCGCGGCATCTCCCGGGAGGCCTATCTGCGCATCGCCGGCAAGGACGAGGAGACGCTCGCCCACGAGGCCGAGCCAGACGCCGCGCTCGCCCTGCGCCGCGAGGCCGTGCTTGCGGAAGTGGTGGAGGCCGAGCAGATCGAGCCGACCGAGGAGCAGGTGCTGGAGATGATCGCGCCCGCCGCGGAGCGCGAGGGGGTCAGTCCCGAGAAGCTGCTCGAGCAGCTGCGGGAGAGCGGTCGGCTGGAGCGGGTGCGCGACGACGTGGCAACGAGCCTGGCCGTCGACCTGCTCGTCAAGGAGGCCAAGCCGATCAGCGTCGAGCAGGCCAAGGCCCGGCAGAAGCTCTGGACGCCGGGGCAGGAGGGCAAGCAGCAGGGATCGGGCTCGGGCCAGCTCTGGACGCCCGGCAGCTGAGCCGCCGAAAAGTCTTCGAGCACGGAGCGAAGAACGGAGGGGTCTCGCTCGTACTTTCCCTTGAGGCCCCGGGATTGACGGTTGCTACATTCGGCAGGAATCCGGCTGAGTAAGCGAAAGAAGCGAGGACGATGAGCCCACTCGTACCGATGGTCGTCGAGCAGACATCCCGTGGAGAGCGGGCGTTCGACATCTACAGCCGTCTGCTCAACGAGCGAATCATCTTCCTCGGCACGCCGGTGGACGATCAGATCGCCAACCTGATCGTCGCCCAGCTGCTTCACCTGGAGTCCGAGGACCCCGACAAGGACATCTCCGTGTACATCAACTCGCCCGGCGGATCGGTGTACGCGGGCCTGGCGATCTACGACACGATGCAGTTCATCAAGCCCGATGTGTCGACGATCTGCGTCGGGATCGCGATGTCGATGGGAGCGCTGCTGCTGGCGGGGGGCGCGAACGGCAAGCGGATGGCACTGCCCAACGCGAAGATCCTCATCCACCAGGTCTCTTCGAGCTTCCAGGGCCAGGCAACAGATATCGAGATTCACGCCGCGGAGATCATCGATGTGCGCCGTCGGCTCGATGAGATCATTGCCCAGCACACGGGCCAGGAGCTTGAGAAAGTTCGGCACGACACCGAACGTGATTACTTCATGAGCTCAGAGCAAGCCAAGGAGTACGGAATCATCGACCGCGTCATCACGCAGCACTGAGGGGCTACCCTTAGTCTCGACGACGCGCGACGAGCCGTACGCCCGAGGAGAGAGCATCTGAATGGCACGTCCCACCGACTCAAACGAACAGCTTCTTTGCAGCTTCTGCGGGAAGTCGCAGCGCCAGGTCAAGAAGCTGATCGCGGGCCCGGGCGTCTACATCTGCGATGAGTGCATCGATCTCTGCAACGAGATCATCGATGAGGAGCTCACCGCACCACCAAGCTTTGACATCGAGAATCTCCCCAAGCCACGGGAGATTTACGACGTTCTAAACGAGTACGTCGTCGGCCAGGAGCAGGCCAAGCGGACGCTGTCGGTGGCGGTCTACAACCACTACAAGCGCGTCCAGATGATGCAGTCCGATGAGAACGACATCGAGCTGCAGAAGTCCAACATCCTGCTGCTCGGTCCCACCGGCTGCGGCAAGACGTTGCTTGCCCAGACGCTGGCAAAGATCCTCAACGTGCCATTTGCGATCGCCGACGCCACCGCGCTGACCGAGGCCGGGTACGTCGGCGAGGACGTCGAGAACATCCTGCTGAAGCTGATCCAGGCCGCCGACTACGACGTCAAGAAGGCCGAGACCGGGATCATCTACATCGACGAGGTCGACAAGATTGCGCGCAAGGCCGACAACCCGTCGATCACGCGCGACGTGTCCGGCGAGGGGGTTCAGCAGGCGCTGCTGAAGATCCTCGAGGGCACCACCGCCTCGGTGCCGCCCCAGGGCGGGCGCAAGCACCCCCACCAGGAGTTTCTGTCGATTGACACCACCAACGTGCTGTTCATCTGCGGCGGGGCGTTCGCCAACCTCGACAAGGTGATCGAGCGGCGGATCGGCCACCAGGGCGTCGGCTTCGGCGCCGCGATCCAGTCCAAGGAACAGCGCGACACGGGCGAGATCTTCGAGCACTGCCTGCCCGAGGACCTCATCCAGTACGGCCTGATCCCCGAGTTCATCGGCCGCCTGCCGGTGATGTCGGCCATCCACCAGCTCTCGCGCGACGAGCTGATGCAGATCCTGACCGAGCCTCGCAACGCGCTGGTCAAGCAGTTCCAGCGCTTCTTCCAGTTCGACGGAATCGAGCTTGTGTTCGCCGATGATGCGCTGACGTCGGTCGCCGACAAGGCGCTCGAGCGCGAGACCGGCGCCCGCGGGCTTCGCTCGATCATCGAAGAGGTGCTG